>DASXQB010000308.1:0-4074 GCA_036493295.1 Polyangia bacterium
CCGAGAGCGCCGAGGCCTCCGTGTTGCGCACGTACATCGATTGGCTGGTCGAGCTGCCGTGGAAGACGGCCAGCGAAGACACCCTGGACATCGAAGCGGCGCGCCGGATCCTCGATGAAGATCATTACGATCTCGAACACATCAAGGACCGCATCCTTGATTACCTGGCCGTGCGCAAGCTGCGCGGCGGGGTGCACGGGCCGATCTTGTGTTTCCTCGGGCCGCCCGGGGTGGGCAAGACGTCGCTGGGGCGATCGATCGCCCGCGCCGTCGGCCGCAAGTTCGTGCGTATCTCGCTGGGTGGCGTGCGCGACGAGGCCGAGATTCGCGGCCACCGCCGCACGTACGTGGGCGCGCTGCCCGGCCGCTTGATTCAGGGCCTCAAGCAAGCCGGCACCAACAACCCGGTGATGCTCCTCGACGAGGTCGACAAGCTGGGGGCCGACGTGCGCGGCGATCCGTCGGCGGCGCTGCTGGAGGTTCTGGATCCGGAACAGAACCACAACTTCCGCGATCACTACCTGGGCGTGCCGTTCGATCTGTCGCGGGTCCTGTTCATCGCCACCGCCAATCTGCCGGAGACCATCCCGCCGCCTTTGCGCGATCGCATGGAGACGTTGCGTCTGTCCGGCTACAGCGAGGAAGAAAAGCTGGTCATCGCCGAAAGATTCTTGGTGCCCAAGCAGATCACCGACGCGGGATTGACCGCCAAGGACATCATCGTCGGGCGGCCGATCTTGCAGAAGATCATCAGCGAGTACACGCGCGAATCGGGCCTGCGCGAGCTGGAACGCCTGGTGGCGCAGCTGGCGCGCAAGGTGGCGCGTCGGGTGGTGGAAGACAGCGCGCCGGCGACGCCGGCCGATCGAACCAAGGCGCCCGCCAGTTCGTCCAAACCGCGCAAGGCCCACTCCGGTCCGACTTTGACGCCAGATGACCTGCCGAAGTTCCTGGGGCCGCCACGATATTTACCGGAAGAACGCCGGGGCGCCGACGAGGTCGGCACCGTCAACGGGCTGGCCTGGACGCCGTACGGAGGCGAGGTGCTGCACGTCGAAGCGCAGACCATGGCCGGCAAGGGATCGCTGATCCTGACCGGGCAGCTGGGCGACGTGATGAAAGAGTCGGCGCAGGCCGCGCTGTCGTTCGCGCGCGCGCACGCCCTGATGCTGGGCCTGCGCAACGAGTTCTACGCCGGCCGCGAATTGCACATTCACGTTCCCTCGGGCGGCGTGCCCAAGGACGGTCCGTCGGCTGGCGTGACCATGGCCTGCGCGCTGGTGTCGCTGATCTCCGGCGTTCCCGTGCGCCACGACGTGGCCATGACCGGCGAGCTGACCCTGCGCGGGAAAGTGCTGCCCATCGGCGGCCTGAAAGAAAAGCTGCTGGCGGCGGCGCGCGCCGGAATGACCATGGTCATCATCCCGTACGCCAACGCGCCCGAGCTGTCGGAGATCCCCGACCACGTTCGCGCCAAGCTGACGATAAAGCCCGTGCGCGACATGACCGAGGTGCTGAACCTGGCGCTGGTGCGCCCGCTGCGAAAAATGAAATCGTCGAGCACGCCGCGCGTGCCGGCGGGCGCCAGCAACAAATCGCGCGGGCTTTCCCGTCGCGGGACCGCCTAGCGGCGCCCCCGCTCCAGCCGTCAGACGCGATTCTGCGGCGGGGGCCCGAGCGCGATCAGTCGCTCGACCTTGTCATCCTCGTGGTCGGTCGGCGGCGCGCTGGCGGCGTTGGCCGCAATCGCGCCTTGCCACCGTCGGTCGAGCAAGTGCGACGGGTTCACGTTGCCCAGCGCGGCCAGCATGGTTTGGCGCAGGGTCGGGTGTTTGGTCTCCATCTGGGCCAGCAGCGCCTTCATCTGCTTGCGCTGCGCCTCTGACTGCGAGCCGCACAGATTGCACGGCAGGATGGGAAAAGCGTGCTGGGTGGCGAACGCCGCCAGGCGATCCTCGGCGCAATAGATCAGCGGCCGGATCACCACGTGGCGGCCGTCGTCGCTGGTCAGCCGTGGCGGCATCGTCGCCAGCTTGCCGCCGAAGAAAAGATTCAAGAGCAGCGTCTCCAGCGCGTCCTCGCGGTGGTGGCCAAGCGCGATCTTGTTACAGCCCAGTTCGGTGGCGGCGCGGTACAGAATTCCTCGACGCAGGCGCGAACACAGCGAGCAGTACGTCTTGCCTTCTGGAACTTTGTCGGTGACGATCGAGTACGTGTCCTCATGTAGGACGTGGTGGGGGATTTGCTCTTGCTCCAGCCAGCGCACCAAAGGCGAGCCATCATAGCCAGGGTGGCCTTGATCCAGGTGCACCGCCAGCAAATCAAAGTGGACCGGGGCCCGCTTTTGCATCGTGCGCAGCAAAACCATCAGGCCATAGCTATCTTTTCCTCCAGACATGGCCACGAGGATCCGATCTCCGTTCTGGATCAGTTGATAGTCCCCGACCGCCCTGCCGACATCTCGTAAAAGCCCGCGCGTAAGGTCCATGGAAACCCAGCATGCTATCGCCATCTCCCAGCGGGGACCACGGTTGTCTCGCGGCAGCGGTTCGCGCCGGTGGGTCTGGGCGGCCCTGGGGTCGGCGGTGGCGCACGTGCTGTTGCTGGCGGGCCTGGCCCAGCGCACACACGGCAGCGCCAGCGCGACGAAAAGCGTCTCGGCCTTGGCCACCGCCGCCGCCGAGATGGCCGCCGAGCCGGTGCTCATCGACGTGGTGATGATCGACAGCGCCACGCCCGCGCTGATTGGCCCGCAACAAGAACCAGCGCCGCGGTTGTGGGACGCGGTCCAAGCCGATCGCGATCATGACGTCCCGCTGAGCATCGCCCCGCGCCTGGCCGCCGGTGCTCAGCCGGCGCGGCCGGCGCCTGATCGCGGCGCTGTCGGCGGGCGCACGCCTTCGGCCGCCTGGCGCCGCGATCAGACCGCGTTGCAAGCGCGGGTCACCGACGGTGCCACGGTCGCGCAGCCGTCGCGCCAGCGCACGGCCGATCATGCTTCGTCGCCGCAAGCGATCCGGCGCGAACGCGTGGTGGGCATCGGCGACGCCCCGCGCACGCGCACGCCGGCGCGGCTGCCGGCGGCCGCCCAATACGCGGCGCCCGATCAAGGCACGGAAGAAAAAGGCGCCGGCACCACCGAGGGCACGCAGGCCGGTGCTGCTGCCGCGGTCGACGTGCCGCGCATCGCCGACGCGGTGGTGGCCGATCGCGGTCAGGGCCCTCTGGACGCCGAGCAAGGCAAGCGGACGTTCGACGACGAACAACGCGGCCCCGCCGCCGACGATCGCGCTCTGCGTCTGGCGTCGAGCGAACGCCAGCCCGGGATCGCGGATTTTTCGCACCCGGCAGCCACCGCCAAGATGGACACCAACAGCGGGCAAGGCCCCGGGCTTGATCCGGGCGCGGTGGCGCGGCCGTCGGCGGGGACGGCGCCCAGCGAAACCGGTGCTGCCGCCTTCGACCAGCGCGGACCAGTGGCCAGCGAGCGGACGCGCGATCGCCGCTACGACCACTACATTCAGGAGATCGTCGGCCGGGTCAACCGCGAGCGGACCTTTCCCAAGGCCCTGGCCTTGCGGCTGGAGCAAGGGGAGACCATCGTTTTCTTTACCTTGCGCGCGGACGGGAAAATCAGCGACGGGGTGCGGGTAGTGAAGTCATCCGGCTTCGACGAATTCGACAGCGAAGCCGTGCGCGCCGTCTTGCGCGCAGCGCCATTTCCGCCCATGCCCGACCCGGCCAACGCGCGGCCGATTCCGATGTCGATGCGGGTGGGATTCGACAACCCGGTGGTGCGATGACATGGCCGGCGAGGGGTTATTGTCCGCTGGGCCCTGGCGCTGCCGTAGAATGGACGGGAAAGAAGACCGCCGCGCGTTAGATTTGGTCTTGGGGGTACGCAGTGGGTAGCACCAGTCCCCATCACACGAACAGACGGCAGCCACCCCGGCGCATCGGCTTTTGGCTGATCGTCGCGGCTTTGATCCATGCCGAGCTGGTGCTGCTGGCCGGTCTTGGCTTGTACATCCTGGGCCCGCGCAACGCCGACATCCAAAAGCAGATCGCCGAGCG
>DASXQB010000309.1:0-6744 GCA_036493295.1 Polyangia bacterium
GTCGGGCGGGGCCATCCCGGACAACGCCAACTACAACGTGGTGCTGGAACCGGAAGGAACGCTGATCGGCACGCTGGACGAAGATTTCGCCATCGAGACGATGTCCGGCGACGTGATCCTGCTCGGCAATTCATCGTGGCGGGTGCGGCGGGTGGAAGCAGGCGTGGTGCGTGTCGAAGACGCCGCCGGCGCGCCACCGACCATTCCGTTCTGGCTGGGCGAAGGCCCGGCCCGTACGCGCGAGCTGTCCGCCGAGGTCGCCGTCCTGCGCGAAGAAGCGGTGGTCCCGACGCCCCCCGACGCGCCCGCCGCCCGCGAAGCGGTGCTGGCGTCGCTGATGCAAAGCTGCGCGCTCGATCGCCGCGGCGCCGATCTGATGCGCGATTACCTGCGCGCCGGCCAGGCCGCGCTGGGCGCGGTGCCGACGCAGACGCGCCTCATCGCCGAAAGATTCTTCGACGAAGGCGGCGGCATGCAGCTGGTGATTCACGCGCCCTTCGGCGGCCGCATCAACCGCGCCTGGGGCATGGCCCTGCGCAAGAAATTCTGCCGCAGCTTTGATTTCGAGCTGCAGGCCGCCGCCACCGACGACGGTATCGTGCTGTCGCTGGGCGCGCAGCACAGCTTTCCGCTGGAGGTGGTCTTCCAGATGGTGCGGCCCGACGACGTCGACGAGACGCTGACCCAGGCGGCGTTGCAGGCGCCGATGTTCGAGACCCGCTGGCGCTGGAACGCCATGCGCGCGCTGGCCCTGCTGCGCCATCAGGGCGGACGGCGGGTGCCGCCGCAGATCCAGCGCATGCGGGCCCAAGATCTGATCGCCGCGGTTTTCCCCGCCCAACTGGGCTGCCAGGACAACCACGGCGGCGGCGCCATCGAAGTCCCCGACCATCCGCTGGTGCGCGAAACCGTGCGCGATTGCCTGACCGAAGCGATGGACGCCGCCGGCCTGCGCGCGATGCTGACCGATCTTTTGGCCGGACGGATCGAGACCATCACCCGTGACGTCGTCGAGCCGTCGGTGTTCTCGCACGAGATCCTGAACGCCAACCCGTACGCGTTCCTCGACGATGCGCCGCTGGAAGAACGGCGCACGCGGGCGGTGGCGGTGCGGCGCGGGCTGCCGGCCGATGTCGCCGATCGCATCGGCGGTCTTGATCCCGAACGCATCGCCGAGGTGGTCGCCGAGGCGCAGCCCGATGTGCGCGGCGCCGATGAACTGCACGACCTGCTGCTGGACCTCGGCGGTCTACCCGAAGCGCTGGCGGTGGCGCGCGGCTGGGACAGATTCTTCGCCGAGCTGGTGGACGCGCACCGGGCGGCGCGGCTGCTGGGCGGCCCCGGCGATGTTCCGCTGTGGGTGGCGGCTGAACGCCGTTCGCTGGCGGCGACAGTGTGGCCGGGGCGTACCTTCTCGCCCGACGTCGTCGAGCCGCCCGCCCGCCGCGCAGCCGCCTGGACCGAACGCGACGGCGCGCTGACCGAAGTGGTGCGCGCCCATCTGCACTTCGTCGGCCCGACGACCGTCACGCGGATGGCCGCGCGACTGGACGTGCCCGCGTCTGACATGGAAGCCGCGCTCGCCCGCGTCGAGGTGGAAGGCGGCGTCCTGCGCGGGCAGTTCAACCCGGAGCTGAACGCCGGCGATGCCGCGCCCGAACTACAGTGGTGCGACCGACGATTGTTGGCGCGGATCAACCGCCGCATGCTGGATGGTCTGCGCCGCGCGATCGAACCGGCGACGACCGCCGAGTACCTGCGTTTCCTGATGGGCTGGCAGCACGTGCGGCCGGGGACGCAGCTGGCCGGGCGCGTGGGCCTGGCGCAGGTGGTGGAGCAGCTGCAAGGCTTCGAGATCGCCGCTGGCGCCTGGGAGCGCGACATCTTGCCGGCGCGAGTGATCGGCTACGATCCGTCGTGGCTGGACACGCTTTGTTTGTCGGGCGAGGTGGCGTGGGGACGGTTGGCCCCGCGCGAAGCGGCCAGCGCGCCCAGCCGGGCGGCGCCCATCGCTTTGGTGCAGCGGCGCGATCTGCCGTGGCTTTTGTGCCCGCCGCTGGACGACGGGGCCACCGGATTGTCGACGGCCGCGCAGGACGTGCTGCGTTTTCTCGGCACCGCTGGGGCCAGCTTCACTGACGAGATCATTCACGGCGCCGGTCGCCTGCGCAGCGAGGTCGAGGACGCGCTGTGGGAGCTGGTCAGTGCTGGCCGGGTCACCGGCGACGGCTTCGGCGGCCTGCGCGCGCTGATCTCCGCCACGCAATCGCGCGGCGGCGCTCGCGCCCGCTGGCACGCGCGCTGGACCCGGCGCACGGGCGGGCCGGTCGGCGCCGGCCGCTGGGCCCTGCTGCGCGCGTCGAACCGTCCGTCTAGCGATAGCGTCACCGACAGCGAGGATCTGCACGAAGCCTTCGCCCGCCAGTACATCAAACGATACGGCGTGGTCCTGCGCGACGTGCTGGCCCGCGAACCGCACGCGCCGGCCTGGCGTGATCTGCTGAAGGTCTACCGCCGGCTGGAGATGCGTGGCGAGTTGCGCGGCGGGCGCCTGGTGGGCGGTTTCGTCGGCGAGCAATTCGCTGCCCCCGAAGCAGTGGAAGCCCTGCGCGCCGTGCGCCGACAGGCGGCCCAGGCAAAAGACGGACAGGTGCTGCCCGGCGAGGTGGTGCGCTTGTCCGCCTGCGATCCGCTGAACCTGGTCGGCGTGGTGACACCGGGCCCGCGCGTGGCGGCCACCCTGGCCAACACCGTCACCTTTCGCGACGGCGTCCCGGAGGCGGTCTTTCCCGAGGCAACCTTTGCTGTACAATCGCCGGGCGTGACTTATCCAGCGATCGCTCCGGCCGGGTCCGGGCTGCACGACGAGCTGTGAGCGCCGGCGAGCGCGCCGACGGTCCGGATGCGCGGCTGCTAGATTCCGCGCTGGCCCTGGTCGCCGACGCCGTCTTCATCACCGACGGCGCCGGTCGGGTCATCTTCGCCAACGCCGCCTTCAGCAAGCTGTACGGTTACGAACAGGGCGCCGACGGCGATCTCTCCGTCAGCGCCCTGGGCCCGCACGAGCTCGCCGGCGAAACCGTGCACCGCACGCGCGACGGTCAGGAGATTCCCGTGCGCCTTTCCCGGACGCCGGCAGGCGCGGCCGGCGATCGAGCCGGCTGGATCTATGTCGCCCACGATCTCGGCCCCGCGCGCCGCAAAGACGACGCCCTTCGCCGCGCCGAAGAAGCGATCGCCGCCCAGCGCGCCGCCCTGCAAGAGCTGGCCGTACGCGACGAGCTGACCGGCCTTTACAACCACAAAGAGATGCAGCGTCTGCTGGCCGAAGAAGTGGGCCGCGGCCGTCGCTACCGTCGGCCGCTGTCACTGCTGCGCCTCGAGATCGACGGCTTTCGCGAGAGCGTGGCGGTCCAGCACGGCGAGCGGGCCGCCGACGCCGTCCTGCGCGCCATCGCCGAGCTTCTGCGCACCAACTTGCGGCCCATCGACCGCCCGGCGCGCTTTACCAACGACGAACTGGCGGTGGTCCTGCCTGACACTTACGCAACCGACGCCGTGCAGGTCGCTGAACGTTTGCGGTCCCTGGTGGCGACGCTTTCGACGCCGGTGATCACCAGCGGGCGCGACGGCCAGAACAAGAAGACGTTGAAGGTAACGTTGAGCGTGGGCGTTGCCGGCCTGAACGAATCCGAAGGCTCCAGTGACCAGCTGATCCGCGCCGCCGGCTATGCGCTGGGCGAGGCGAAAGGCCGCGGCCACAACTGCGTCGTCACCTTCGTCGACCTGGGCGTCAAGAACGACTAGCCGCGCCTCGCCTGGCGCGCGCCTTATTCGTCGCTGTCGTCCTTCATTCCGTGCAGCAATCGGGCCTTCACCCGGGTGAACTGCCGTTCTTTGTAGTGTTCGTGGCTGTTCTCGCCGCTCTCGTTCAATTCGGCGGTGCGGGCGTCGATGATCTGGAACTCGGTAAGCACGAAGACCACCGTGCCGTAATCGGCGAACAGCGGATCACCAGGCGGACGGGCAATGAAGCGATCGATGCGCACCGGCAGATCGGCGACGAAGTTGATCACCCGATAGCCGGGTCCAGAAAATTCATTCTGCGGCGACGGCTTCTTGTCGGCGGCCACGGCGGCCAGATCCAGCACGTCGGGGAGAAACTTGGCCAGCGCCGGCGAGCGCGACAGGGTCTCGCGCACCTTGATGACGTCGTTCACCGACTGGCCCGGGATGACATAGTTGAACGGCACCAGCCGCTGCACCACCTCGCGCAGCACGAACAGAAGTTGCTCCTCCGAATTGGTGATCATGCGAAAGCGCAGCTTGTCGTAGACGTCGGCGGCGATGGATTCCTTCTTGGCCAGGAGCTTGGTGATCAGGCTGTCGGCGTGCTTGCGGCTCCATTCGAACTCGACCACCTGGCAGCCGACGCTCTTCACTTCCTCGACGGTGCGCAGGACCTTGTCCTCGACCAGGTGAAAGATCTGGTCGCCTGAAACCGCCACCTTGGTCAAAAGCTCGCGCCCGGCCAGGTGATGCATGACGTGCATGACTTTCAGCACCACGCAGGCCTGCGTCCGGCGCTTGCCCTTTTGCGAGGCGATGAGCAAGAGATCTTGCGGCGGCACGCCGCTGGCGATTTCTTCGGGGATGTGAAAACCCAGGTGCCGCTCCAGATACTCGACGGCCTGCTCGCGGAGGGCGGCCAGGCGCCGCATGTCGTCCTCGTCGCGCGGGTCCAGTTCGTTGACGCGCAGAAAGCGTTCGACCTCGGCCCGGTCGGTGAAATACAGCCGGTGCCAATCGATGACTGACCCGCCGCGGAGGAGATTGCGGATGCCGGTCAGATCAGCGAGCGAGAAGTCTTCATAGCGGACCTTGCGCACCGGCGACGCGGGCGGGCCGGGGGGATGCGGCTCGACCGACGGCGCAGCGTTCGCGGCGTTTGTCGCGGGCGGTTCCAAGCGTCTCTCTTTTCCGCCGCGCGCTGCGGGGGACATCCGCGCTGGCAGCCGCGAGTCTAGGGCTGCACCACAAACCAGAGCAAGCAGAACGCTTCAACCGTTTAATTCAATTTACCTTTCGGGACGGCAAGGGGCCGACTGAGAGAAACCGTCGCCCAGAACAGGGCACCGGAGAAAAGGGCCATGGAAAGGCAGCCAATGACGGAAATCATGGTCGTTCATGACAGTATCCTACCTGTAGGTTTTTCTGTCAAGAATGGGCGGCGCAAAAAGCGACCGTCGGTCGGCGGCGCCGGGCTGGGTGCCATCAGGCGCGGCTTGGATTACGATCGGCCGCGCCATGCTTCGTCGCCGGCCGTTCGTCCTGATCTTGCTGGCTGGCGCTGCGGCCACCGCGGCGACGTCCGGGCGTGCGGCGCTGGCCGCCGATCCTGCGGCGGCGCGAACGGCGTTCGACGAAGCGCAGGCCTTGAGCGCGTCCCAGCGTCCGGCGGACGCCGCAGCCAAGCTGGACATGGCGGTGGCGGCGGACCCGACCTTCGCTGATGCCTGGTTCGCTCTTGGCCTGGCCCGCCGCCGGGCCAGCCAGTGCCCGCTGGCGGTCACCGCCTATCGCCGCTACGCCGAGCTGCGCCGGGCGGAGGGCGAGCCGTATTACGGCATGGGCCTGTGCCTGCGATCGATGGGCGATCGACGCGCTGCCATCGAGGCGATGGAAAAATATCTGGCGCTGGAACAGCGGCCGTCGGCGCAAAAGTGGACCGACAACGCTCGAGCGGTGGTGAGCGCGCTGCGGGCCGAAGAGAAGACCACGCCGACCGCCGCGCCCTTGCCGTCGCCCCCGGCGCCGCCACCCACACAACCGCCCGCGCCGTCGCCGCCGGCCGTTCCCCCACCGACGTCGCTGCCGACCACCCCGCCCGCGCCCAGCCCGGCCGCCGGCCTCTACGCCGACGCGCAAAGCCTGCGCGACAGCGGCCGCATCGAAGACGCCATCACCCGCTTCCAGCAGGCCATCGCCGCCGACCCGAACTTGATGCCGGCACGAGCAGCGCTGGGTGAACTGCTGCTGAAGATTCGCCGCGACGATCAGGCGGTGGCGGTTTTCCAGGCGGCCGTGCGCCAGAATCCGGGCTACGCGCTGGCCTGGTACAACCTCGGCTTCACCCTGCGCGAGCTGGGCCGCTGGCCGGCGGCGATCGACGCCTATCAGGCGTACATCAAGCTGCGGCCGACGGATCCCGATCCGTACTACGGCCTCGGGCGTGCGCTGCAACGCCTGGGACGCGGCGACGAGGCTCGCATCGCTTTCCAGACGTATCTGTCGCTGGAAAAACGCCCCAGTGAAGAAAAGTGGGTGAAGCAAGCGCAGGCGGCGCTGATCGAACTGGGCGCGCCCGCCGCGACCGGTAGCGTGCGCTAGCGGCGACGTCCGGGGCGGCCGGCCAGCCACGAGAAAAAAAGCAGCACGCCGCAAAACGCGGCCGCCACCGTGGCCAGCATTTTCGCGCGCGGCTGCCCGCGGCCGTCGAAGACCACGGCCAGCGTGGTGGCGGTGGCGCCGACGACGCCCCACAAAAGCTGCTGGCCGGCGTGGTACAGCATGCGCGCGTTGTCGTCGACGTTCTTGAGGCGGATCTCCAGCTGCCCGCGCAGCGCCCGATCCATGAACCGCTGCAGTTCACCCGGCAGCGACAGCGCGGCCAGGGCCATCTCGCGCGACGCCTCGACCACCACCTCGGACCATTGCTTGCGCTCGCCGAGCAGAAAGCGCTGC
>DASXQB010000310.1:0-2542 GCA_036493295.1 Polyangia bacterium
AATCACGTTCTGCAACGACAATCAACAGGGCCAACAGTCACAGCCCGGCCCCGTGCCGGTCTTCGTCATCCCCGGCCTGCAATCGACCCAGGGCGTCGGGACAGACACCGGGGCGAGCATGGCCATGACCACCGACGCCAGCGGCGCCGCGACCGCGGCGCCTCCGATGGATGTCAACGTCGATCTGACCAAGAACAAGAACACGCTGCTCTCCCCCACCGGCCGGCAATCCAACGGCCTGTTCGATGTCGTGCACTTCGAGGTGGAGCTGGAGATCGACGCCGCCAAGGTGCCCCAGGTCCTGGATGGGATCGGCAGCAAGCGCTACATCACCGTGATTCAACTGGAAAGTATCGAATCTGTCGATTCCGCTTTGACACGCGGCATGGGATACTATTTCGGCGCCAAGCCGTGCGTGAAGATCAAGGTCAAGTGCGAGGAGCTGTTCTTCCGCAGCTGGCTGCAGAATTACGTGCCGACGCGGCTGAAGACGCAACTTGGTTATCCCGCGCCGCAACCCGCGGGCACGCCGCCGGCATAACGGCGGATCAACTGAGGCAAGCGACGAATCAAGACCATCAACGAGCAGGTGGGATATGAAAAAGTTTACCGAATTCCTCGAAAAGAATTGTCAGTGGCTGGCAATCGGAGCGGGCGCTGCCTACCTGCTCTGGATGGTGTACGTCAACCTGCTGACCAGCGGCACATACCAGGTGCCGGTCGGCACGGAAGCCAAGTCGCCCGGCGAAGTCGATCAGGCGGTCGCGCAGATCGCCGAGCAGCTCGACAGCAAGATGAAGTCGAGCACGCAGATCAAGATCGCAGTGCCGAATTTCGAGAAGACGACGTTTGACGAACTGCAGCCGAAGAAGCTGCCGGAGTTCGCGATCGCCTGGGCCAACAGCCCGACGCAGGATGTGCCGCTGCCGACGGTTCCCGGACAGACACCAACGACACCGCCGCCGGGCCCTGGCGTCACTCCGCCGACCGCTGTCGCCGCAAAAGTCCAGGAGCTTCCCAAGCCGCCGGCGGCGACGGATCTGGCCTACTCGATGGGCATCGCCAACGCGCTCGTTCCGCAGCCTGATCCGACGAATCCGCAGCAGCAACCCATCGTGCCAGCGGTTGGCACCGACGTCCCCTGGGTCACCTGGGCGTTCAAGATTTCGCTGGCCGATCTGGCGAAGGAATTTCAGCGCGTGAACATCCCGCCGAATCCTCCGAATCAGCAGGCGGCGTTCACGACGTCGTTCCTGGTCGTCGAGCTCGTTCGCCAGGAGATGCTGACCGATGGCAGCTGGGGCCCGCAGACGGTCTGTCCCAAGCTCACTACGGTTGTGCGCCCGGATTTCCCGTCCGAGAAGGACAACCGGCAGGTGATGCAGACGTACGTCAACTGGGCCAGCCAGAACATCATCGATGTCCTTCAACCACCGTTCTATCAGGTGGCCAAGGGTGATCTGTGGACGCTGGCCAAGAGCCTGGTCGGCAATGGTGTCGTCGGCGCCAACGGCGCGCCGGTGATCCTTGGGCCCAATGACGTTCGTGAAGGATTCGATGCGAATTCGTTCGCACAGGCGGATCCGAAACAGCTTGCGCAGCAGGAGGCGCAGATGAATCCGCCGCTGACACAGGCAGAAAAGCGCGCGATCGCCGGCGCGCGTCAGAAGGCTGCGGCGCAAAAGGCGGCGGAAGCGCAGAAGTCGCGTGCCCCGACCGGCGGAGCCCGTCCCGGCGGCGCCGGCCCAGGAGGCGGCTATCGTCCCGGCGGTGGACGCGGCGGAGGAACCGACTACGCCCCGGAAGATGGCTACCGCCCGGCCGGCGGACCGCCGCGCTACGCTCCGCGCCCCGGCATGGAAGGCGAAATGGACATGGGCAACCCGGGTTACAACTCGGCCCAGCCCTCGAACTATTCGCAGATGTTCCCGCTTCCGCCCGGTGATTTCGATCCGCGCGTCGTGGTGACCACAAACGCCGCCAATGCCGGCGCTCCGCCTGGCGCGCAGAACATGACGACGCTTGTCGGATGGGTGCACGACACCAAGTGCGAGCCGGGTCACGTGTATCGCTATATGATCCGCTACAAGATCAAGAACCCCGTCTGGTTGACCGGCAACGTCGCCAAGGACAAGGCGATGTCCGATCAGTTCGCGATCACCAGCGTCGAGACGCCATGGTCGGATGCGATCCGCGTTCCGGCAGTCGTGGACTTTTACTTTGTCTCCGGCGGCGGCCTTGGGCGCCCCACTGGCCGCGTCGATGTCTACCGCACTCAGGACGGCGAAAAGCACAAGCAGCAGTTCACCGTCACGCCTGGCGACGCCATCGGCGGAACCACCAACGGCGTGGACTTCAGCACCGGCTTTACACTGGTCGACCTGCGACCCGAGCCAAAGGGCGATCGCGTCATCGCCTGGCTGCTCACGCCCGAAGGGAACCTCATGAAGCGGGACGTGAAAGTCGACGCCGAGAACCCGCAGAAGAAGGAGCTGGACCAGCAGATCAACAGCGCCGCCGCTGCTGCTGCGGCTTCTGCTGG
>DASXQB010000311.1:0-22422 GCA_036493295.1 Polyangia bacterium
CCTACGCCGTCGGTCCGCTTCCGGACGGGTACCGCCGTCGTAACAGCGTCAAGATCCCGTTACGGGTTTTTGACGGTGGACGGGCTTCTGGCGCACCCGACGCCCCGGCGAAGGTTTCAGCCCCCGAGCGTCCCTCCGCCCGCGACTATGCCGCGACGGCGCCGACCACCGCGGTGCCCAGCTTTTCGCGCAGGTGAAAATAGTCCTCGCTGATAGCGTATTGCAGCAGTGCCTTCAGCGGCTGATGCGTCGACGCCAGGCGCCGCAGCTCATCGCCTGACGGTTCAGGCCCGTCAGTCTTGTTCGCGCCCGGACGGTCGGCCAGCACCACGTTCACCGCCGTCTTGAGCTGGCCGCACACCAGGAGGCCGGCGCGGTTGCCGGTCTGCTGCACCAGACTCCGCCATTCGATCGAGCTCCACGCCGTCGAGCCCAGCGCCCCGAACAGCTCGGCCAGGCGCTTGGAGATCTTGTAGGGAACGCTGCGCTTGAGCTTCAGCATCTGATCGTTGCTGGCGTCGTTCGGGTTTGCCGGCCGGCGCGAGTGGCGCGGGTGATACGCCTTCAGCACGCTGGCGAACAGGTGGGCAAACTCGCGCGGCGGCAGCCCGGCGGCCAGGATGTATTCGGGCCGGGTCAGCTCGATACCGCGGCCGATCTGAAAACGCATCTCGGCGTGGCGCGCGCCCAGGCCCAGCTCGGGACCGATGACCAGCGCCGGCGGCGACTGGACCGCCATCGCCAGGTCGGCCGTGGCGCCATCCATCTTGATGTAAAGCGCGGTCTTCTTGTTGCCCAGCGCCTTGCTGACCTGGCCGTAGATCTTGCCCAGATCAAGATCGGACATGGGCGACACCTTGTCTTGTGCCGAGACGCCCAGTTCATCGACGGTCTGGCCCACGGCCAATCCAGGCGTGCCTTCCCACAACGCCGAGAAGACCTCGGCCATCTTGGTCGACTCTGGCAGCGTCAGGTGGGCGGCGCGATCCGCTTCGTCGACGGTGCCCGGGTACGGATCGTCGGGTTTCAGCTCCAGCGTCGGGTGCGCGGCCAAGAAGCCGCGCTCGTCGGCCTCGGCGGCGTCCAGGACGTCCAGCACCTCATAGCAGCAGCGCGCCCGATCGATGAGTCCGCGGCGCGCGTAATAACCGGCCAGGGCGCGCAGCCCGTCGGGGCGGGCCACCTCGGCGGCCAGCAGCACGCGCAGGTTCTCGGCGGCGGCGTCGGCGTGCTCGGGGCCGTCGCCGTAAAGCTCGGCCAGTTTTTCGCGCGCGGTCAGCCGGCGCGGGTCAAGCTCGATGGCCTTCACCAGCGCGCCCAGCGCGCCCTCGGCATCGGCCGCGCCGTTGGCCAGGCGAAGCGAGCCCAGGTGCTCCCACAGATCGGCGCGGCGTCGGACCGCCTCTGCGTCGTCGGCGGATGGCGCGGGCAGCTCGGGCAGCACGCTGGCCAGTCGCGGTTCCAGGCCCTGTTTGCGTCCCAGCGTGGTCGAGACGTCGCACAGCATGGCCAGGGCGCGCTCGTCGACGGGACTTTCTTCCAGCATCTGATCGATCAGGATCGCGGCGCCGGCGGCGTCACCTTGCTGGGCCATCAGCAGCGCTGCCTCGCGCCGCCGCGTGGTGCGTTCTTGCGGATCCTTGACCAGATCCAAAAGCCGCTTCGACGTGTGAGCGGCGCCTTCGATGTCGCCGGTCGACCGCTGCAGCTTCAGCGTCTTTTCCAGCAGCGGCACCTGCGCATCGCCAGGCTCACCGCCAAGCGCGATCGCCTGCCCGTACGCCGCCAGCGCTTGCGGATGTTCCGCCACGTCGACATAGCGATCGCCCAGCTGCTCCAGCAGGGCCGCCCGATCCGCGGGGTCCTTGGTGGCGTCGGACAGCCGGCGCAGATAGGTCGCCGCCTGGTGCGGCTCGCCGCGCTCTTGCCCCAGATCGGCCAGCGCGCGCAGCGACGGCTGGTGCGTGGCGCGCAGGCGCAGCGCCGCTTCGTAAAGGGCGATGGCGCGCTCCGGGCGGCGTTGTTTGATCTCGGCCTGCGCGCCGTGGGCCAAGGCGTCCGCCACCTCTTCGGGATAGCCGGCGGCGTCCGGGTGATCGCCGAGAACGCTCAGATGCTGCGCGGCCTCGCGCCATTTGCCCGCGCGAAATCGGTTCTCGCCCAGCGCCAGCTTGATCATCAACTGGCCGGGGCCCATGCGATCCGCCTCCAGCAGCTGCCGGTAGGCGTCCTCCAGCTTGCCCAGTCGTTCGTGCACCTCGGCCAGGCGCTGATACAGAAGCGCCATCTGCGGCGGCTGCCCGCGCAACCAGCGCACAGCCTCGGTCAAACGCTTCTCGGCGTTCTCCCACTGGCCTTCCTTGTAATAAATGTCGGCGATAAGGGCGATGGCCGGCACGCGATCCGGCACCAGGGCCAGCGCCTCTTCCAGGCGGCGGGTAGCGGTGGCGGCGTCGTTCGCGCCCTCCCAGGCCGCGCGGCCGAGCTCGGTGAGAATGGCGGCGCGCCCCTCGGGCGCTTCCGTCAATTCAAGCTGTCGATTGAGCACGAAGGTGGCGTCGTCCCAGGCGCCTTGCGCCGCCAGCGCGCTGGCCAGGGCGCGCAAGGCCAGGGTGCTGTGGGGATCCAGCTTCAGCGCCTCTTCGAAGCTGGCGCGCGCTTTTTCGGCGGACGCCACCTGCTCGCCGTAGACGCGGCCGGCGTCCAGCAGCGCCTCGACGGCGGCGGCCTTGTCGCCTTTGGCCAGGGCGCGGCCTTGCCGCCCGCGCGTCTCGGCATAGTGTTCGAAGTCGTTCGCCTTCAGGTACAACCGGGCCAGCGCCGCCAGCGCCGCCAGGTTCTCCGGAGATGCGACCAGCGCCGCCTCGACGCTCGCGCGCGCGCCGTCGGCGTCGTTCAGATCGTCCAGCTTGATCAGGCTTAGTTCCAGATTCAGCGTCGCCACCCGGGCCCGCGCCGCGCGCCCACGGCGTTTCTTCTCGGCGTCGATCTTCTGACCCAGGATGCGCGCCGCTTCGTGGGCCAGGCCCGCCCGCCGCAGGTTGCGCACCAGCGCCGCCAGCAGATCATTGTCGGCGATGGCGTCGGCGCCGAGATCGCGCAAGCAGGCGGCCGCCGCCTCCGGATTGCCCAGTTTCTCCTCGAGGATCTTCGCCCGCCGGCGCGCCAGCTTCAGGCGCTGCTCGCCGCTGGACAGCGCCGCCCGCTTCGCCAGCACCTCTTGCAACGTCTCGAAACGACCGTGCGCTTCCAGCAGGCGATCCAGCGCGCTCAACGCCTCGCCGTCCTCGGGCGCGTGAGCCAGGATCGCCTGGTAGGCGTCGATGGCCCGATCGGGGAGAACCAGCTCGGTTTCGTAGATCGACGCCAGCTGCAAGCGCAACGCGCGGGCGCGGCTGCCGTCAGGGGTCAGCTCGGCCTGCAGATGAACGTTGTCCACCACCTTGGCCCACAGCCCCACGCGCGAGTACATCCGCGACAGGCTTTCGCTGACCGCCAGGGTTTCGGATTTCAGCGCCTCGCTGTTGTCGCGGGTGGTGTCGCCTGCGTTCGCCTCGCTGGGGGCCGCCTCGCCGCCATTTTCTTCGGCGTCACCCGCTTGGCCGGTGGCGTCGTTGGTCTGCGATTCGTTGCGCAGGTCGGTGGCGTATTTCTCCAGGGTGCCGATCGCTTCGTACGGTTTCTCCAACCGCACCTCGTAGAGCTCAGCCAGCTCGCGAAATTTGCTTCGCCGCAGCGGCGCGGTCAGCGTCGACTCCAGCGCGCCGCTGGTCCGCCGTTCCAGCAGGTTCGCCAGCTCCTGCCAGCGGTGCTGATCGCGGTAGATCGTCTCCACGCCGTCCAGCGCTTCGCGATCGTCTGACTTCAAACGCAGGATGCCGTCGTAAAGCGATTCGGCCTTGTCGACCTGGCCCAGGCTCTCGCGCATGCGGGCCACGTCGTGGTGCAGGGCCACCGAACGGGCGGCGTCGCTGAATTCGTCGACGCTGCCGAGATAGATGGCGGCCAGGCGATCCCACAGGTCGTGCGCCTTGGCCAGGCGCTCCAGCTCGCGGCGGGTGACCGGATCGTCCGAGTTCAAACGGAAGGCGCGTTCCAGGGTGTTCACGGCGCGGGTGATGTCGTGCTGGCCGCGCTCCCAGATCTCCGCGATCTTCAGCAGGCGCTGGTGGCGCTTGGTGGTGTCGGCGGGCGGCAGCGATTCATAGGCGGCGGCCAGCTCTTCCCACGGCGTCTCGAACGTCGCGCGTGCGGCGCGCTCGGGCGGCCGGCGGCCGGCGGGCGGCGGTGGTGGCTGCGTGGCGGCGGGCGGCGGCGGCGGCGGGAGGGTCTTGGTTCGCGCCGGCGGTCCCGGCAGCGGCGTCGGCACGCGCGGCATCGGGCTGGTGGCGTCGGCTTCCGCGTCGGCGGCGTTGACCGGCGCGGCGGCGGATTCTGGCCCACCGCCGGCGCCGCCGGCGCCGTTCTGGTCCTCGCCTTCGCCATCGATCTCGCCCGCGTCGAGCAGCTCGTCGTCGGCCAGCTCCAGTGCGCCACTGTCGTCGACCGATTCGGCGACGTGCAGATCGTCGAGGTCAACGTCGACCGGGTCGGCGTGCACCACCACCGGCGCCGGCGTGGGCGCCACCACCGGCGCGGGCGCCACGATTTCAAAACGCCCGATCGCCGCCGCCAGCCGCCACAGATGGCCGGTGATCTCCGGATCGTCGGGCGCCAGGCGAAAGGCGTTCAGGTAGGCGCGGAAGGCGCGCACCAGATCTTTGACCTCGACCTCGACCAGCTGAGCGGCGTTGCGGGCCACCGTCAGCTTGGTGCCCAGATCGTCGGCCAGGGCGAACAGCTGGCCTTGCACGGTCAGCGCGTCTTCCCAGCGGCCGGTGGCCCGGGCCAGACGCAGCACCTCGTCCTGCACGGACAGGTTCTGCGGCTGTAGTGCGAATGCGCGCATGGTTTCGTCCAGCGCGCCGGCCGGATCGCCCAGGTGTCTTTCGCGCACGCCAGCGCGCAGGCGCAGAAGCTCGACGCGCTCGCCTTGCTCGGCTCGGGCACGCGCCACCGCCGCGTAAACTTCCAGCAGACCGGTCCAGTTGGACGTGCGCTCGGCCAGGCCTTCCAGCAGCGGCAAAAGCTCGCGGCCGGCCGGATCTGCCGGCAGCGCCTCCCGCAGCACGTTGAAGGCGCGCGCCGGATCGTGCAGTTTTTCTTCGCAGATGACTGCGATCTTCAGGGCCGCGCCCAGCTGCGCCGCAGGATCAGCCGCCCGCGCCCGCGAGCCTTCGTAGATCTGGATCAGCTCTTCGTTCAGGCTATGCTTGGCCGCCGCTTCGTCGACCAGGCGCAAGGTCTCTTCATCGGGCGATTCGGCGTACGCGCGCTTGAGCCACTCGAAGGCCCGTCGCGGCTCGCCCATCTCTTTTTCCGACAGCCGGGCGATCTCCAGCATCAGCCGGCGCCGCTCGGCCGGCTCTTCGCAGCGATCCAGCAGTTTCTCATCGGTGAAGATCAACCGCTGCCAGTCGCCCGCCTGCGCGTACAGCGGGGCCAGCGCGGTGATGGCCTCCAGATTGTCGCTGTCGATCTCCAGCACGCGCTCGAACGCGGTCATCGCCTTGCGATCGTCGTGCAGGCGATCGCGCCACAGCACGCCCACCTCCAGCGCGTGCGGGGCGCGGGCCGCCGGATCTTCGATCAGGAACAGTTGCCGCTCGGCCACCTTGACCACCCGCTCCCAGTCACCGGCCCGTTCGTACAGGGCGCGCAGCCGCTGGTTGGCGGTGAGGTTGCGGGGATCCAGCTCGGCAATCAGGTGCTCGAGCACCTGGGCGGCTTCCACCGGGTTTTGCAGCTCCTCGTCGAGAACCTTCGCTCGCAGCAGGGCCAGCTCGGCGGCGCGGGCCGGCTCCTTGGCCAGGGCCACCTGGCGGTCCAGGATGCGGATCAGCGTGGCCCAGTCGCCGTCGTTCTCGTAGATGCGCGACAAGGCGTCCAGCGCTTCGCCGTCGCTGGGCGAAAGTTCGACCAGCGTCTCCCAGTATTTTTGGGCGCGCGGCAGATCGTGCAGCGGACCTTCGGACAGCAGGGCCAGCCGCCGCACGCACTCGGCCTGCTGCGCGGGTTCAGCGGACAGGCGTTCGACCTGCAGGTCCAGGATCCGCGCCAGCTCGGCCAGTTTTTCCGACTCAGTGTAGATGGTGGTCAGCGCTTCCAGGGCCCGGGCGTCACCCGGATCCAGGCGAGCCACCTCTTCCCAGCGCTCGGCGGCGCGGGGCAGGTCGGCGAGCTTGGTCTGATAGATCTCCGCCACCTGGCGCACCAGCGGCACCTTCTCGTCGGTATTACTGGCCACCGCCGCGTGTTGCTCGAGGACCTCGACCAGGCGGGCGTGGTCGCCGGCGCGCTCCAGAATTCCCTCCAGGCGGGTCAGCGTGTCGCGATCGCCGGGGACGATCTGCAAGATCTCGGTCGCCGCCCAGGCGCCCTCGGTCAGGTTGGCCAGCCGCTCGTCGTCGATGGCCAGCAGGCGCCGCAGCAGGCTGACCCGTTCCTGCTTGGCGGGCGTGAGATCGATCTGCTCGCGCAGCGTCTTGGCCAGGCCGGCGAAGTCTTCCTCGCGCTCGAAGATCTCCACCAGCGCGCGCAAGGCCACCGCGTCGTGCGGTTCGGCGCGCAGGATGTCCTTGTAGATCTCGATCGCCCGGGCGGCGTTCCCCAGCTTTTCGCGGTGAATCTGCGCCGCCCGGCGCAGGGTCTCGGCACGCTGGCCTTGCTCGGTCTGCAGCGCCGCTTCGCGCTCCAGCAAGCCGGCCATGCCCTCCCAGTTTTTCTCTTTCAGCAAGAGGCGCCGCTGCGCCTCGCGGGCCCGGGCGTACGACGGCTGCAGATCTTCGATGCGGCGCCAGGCGTCCAGCGCGCGCGCCGGCTCGGTCAGATTCTTCTCGGCGGTGGTGGCGACTTCTTCCAGTTGCCGCACCACCTCGTCGACGGGCGCGTTGCGCTCTTGCGCTTGCTCGACGGAGAACTCCAAGAGCTCGACCAGCGCGGTCCAGTCACCCTTCTCGCGGAAGTGATCGGCATAAGCCTTCTGCGCGGCTGCGTTGTCGGGTTCAATCTGCAGCACAGCGTGCAGGTAAACCGCGGCTTGTTCTTTGTCGCCCAGCCGATCGCGGTACAGCGCGGCCAGCTCGGCCATGATGGGAACGCGAATCTCCGGGTCGCCGATGGCCTCAAGCTGCTTTTCGCGTAGCTCGGCCAGCTTGGCGTAGTCGCCGCTGCCGGCCAGCAGTTCGGCCAGGCGCTGCCAGGCCGGGCCGGTGGGCGGCTCCAGAAGGGCGATGGCGCCGTAGATACGCTGAGCCTCCTCCTTATCGGCCAGATCGCGCTCGGACAGCTCGGCGCGCTTGTACAGAAACTCGATGCGCTCGTCGTTGCCGGCGGCGGCGGCGATGCGCTCGCGGAAGTAACGGTCCAGCTCATGAAACTGGCGGCCGCGACGATAGATGTCTTCCAGCAGCGCCGACGATTCGGCGTGGCCGGGGACGGCGGCCAAAGCCTTGCGCAGCGCCGCCACCGCGTTCGCGTCGTCGCCGGTCTCGTGCCGGCGGCGCGCCACCTGGATCGACAGCGCGGCCGACCGTTCGGGCCCGTCGGCGCCCACCCAGTTCGGGTTGGCGTAGATCGACGCCAGTAACTCCAGCGCCTTGTCGTCGCGTGGCCGCAGGCGGACCACTTCGCCCAGGCGTTGCGCGGCGGCGTCCAGCTCTTCCAGCTTTTCAGCCAGCACGCGCCCGATGGCCAGCAGCAGATCGGCGCGCCGTTTGGCGTCGGTGGTGCCTTCCAGCTCCAGCTCGTAGAGCCGAACCACGTTGCGGTAATCGCCCAGCGCCCGGTAGATCTTGCGCGCCGATTCGATGGCCTTGACGTGATCGGCGGTCAGCTTGGTCGGGCGCTGCGTGTTGCGCACGTTGCGTTCCAGGCGGGCAAAGTGATTGACGAACAGCTGCCCCATCTCCGACTGCAGCTCGGCGATGCGCGCCGGATCGTGGGTGCGGGCGACGGCCGCCGCCTCCATCTCCAGCATCGCCATGTAGTCGGGCGTGCGGCCTTGCTCGCGGTAGATGTCCTTCAGGCGGGAGGTGGCCCGGATGTGCGTGGGGTCGCGGTCGACGGCGTTGGCCAGGTCGGCTTCGGCGCCGGTGGCGTCGCCCAGTTGATCCAGGCGCAGCTCGGCGGCCAGATAGAAAAGCTCCGCCGCCTTCGAGCCGTCCTCGATGGCCTGGGCGCGGGTCTCGTACAGAACCACCAGCCGGTCGTGCTGCTCGGCCTGCCGGTACGCTTTCCGCAGGGCCGCGAAAACCTCCGCATCCGCGGGGTTCTTCTGCAAGGCGGTTTCGTACTCACGAACAGTCGGCATCGTGGGGGTTTGTCCCGCCCGGTCGCGGATCGACGCGGCGGCCGATGGCGAAGAGCGACGAAGTTACCATTAGCCCACTTGGAAACCAAGCAAGGCTCCCGAAACTAACGCGATGGAATCCCTGGTTTTTTGGTTCCTGCGGCGCCAGCGCCGCTTCGTTGCGTGGCTTTCGGTGCCGCCGATTACGCTTCGGGCGGCGGCGACTGCGGGTCGCGCAGCAGGTAGGCCTCGACATCGACGCGCACGCCTTCGGGGTTTTTTCGCGTGGCGGCCAGCAGGCTCCACGGCCAGGCGGCGGCGCGATCGATGGACAAAAATTGCGGCAGCCGATCGCGCAGGCTGCGGGCGTGCAGAAAGAACATGTTCACGCCCAGCACGCGCTCGGTGCCGGCGGGATCGAGGGCGGTCTTGTGGTTGACGGTGTCGCAGGTCAGGGCGACCACGTCCGACTGTCCGCAGAGGCCGTTGATGTGATCCTGCTGGACGCGCAGCTCGAACTCGGTCCAGGCCAGGTTCCAGGGACGAGCCAGCGCTGCGGGCAGGGCGCCGAAGCGTTCGGTCAGGCGGGCGCTGGCGTACTGGCGCTGCGGCCAGCTGATCTGGCTGAGCACGCAGCTTGACACCATCAGATCGGCGCGCAACAGCGGCGGCAGGATCTGCGGGCCGTCGGGCAGGCGATACGAACGGGCCAGACGGCCGATGACGTCGACGGCCTCGACGGCGTCGCGGGCGTCGGCAAGCAGTTCATCCACCCGATTCACCATCGACTGGTTGACGCCGGTGAGATCCAGCGGCAGCAACGCCACCCGGTTGCGGGTGTCCGGATCGGGGAAGACGCGGGCGGCGGTCTCCTGCAGCTGCGCACCGTCGATGTCGATCAACAGCAGGCGATCGAACTTGCGCGCCAGCATTGGCAGCGGCAGGTCGGTGCCCGGACCGACGCCCAGCAGGACCACCACCTCGCGGTTTTCGATCTGTTCGATCGCGTCTTCCACGAAGGTGCGGTTGCGTTCGCCGTGCGCCCACCAGGATTCGCGGTTGGCGCGCTGATTCTTCGCCAGGCCAAGCGACGTCTCGCGCACCTCCAGCTTGGTCAGTACAGCGGCGTCGGGCGTCGGCTGCCAGGTCCAGGTCCAGCGATCGTCGGCGGGCGGGACGGTGCGAAGGGCGGTCAGCACGTCGCCCAGGTTGCAAGCGGGCGCGCTGGGATGGGCGCTGGCGATCCCCGGCATGATGTTGGCGAAGCGAACCAGGGCGTCGAACTCGGCGGCGGTCAGCGCCGCCCCGCGGGCCAGCGCCGCCCGGGTTTCGGCGAGCTCGTCGAACGATAGATACGTGCCCTGGCCCAGCAGCGGTCCCAGGATGGCGCGATCCTGCTGCAGGAACCAGCCCAGCACATGGTCCAGGTACTGCGTCGCCGTGACGGACGGCGTATCGGAAGCGTTCGGTTCATTCACGACGAAAAGCGCGCCTTCGCCAGAGGCTAGCGCTGGCGGCGGCGTCGATCAATCCGTGGGCGGCGGCGGGGGCATGCACTGGCCGCTGCCCGCGTCGCAGATCATCCCCGAGGCATCGCAGTCCATCTGGGTGCAGGCGCGGCAAGCGCCGGTTGTGCCGTCGCAGATCTGGCTGCCGCAGTCGTTCTGCGTGCACTTGCGGCACATGCCCGAACCGTTGTCGCAGATCTGGCCGCCACAGTCGGTCTGCGTGCATGCGCGGCACATACCGCTGTCGCAGACCTTGCCGCCGCAGTCACCGGTGTTCGCGCAATCGTGGCAGGTGCCGTCCCCGTTGCAGATCCGGGCGCCGCAATCCGCCGGCGCGCAATTGTGGCAGGCACCGTCGGCGCCGCAGATCTTGCCGCCGCAATCGCCGTTGCTGGTGCAGGCCTGGCACGTTCCGTTGTTGTTGCAGATCTTGCCGCCGCAGTCGTTGTTGTTGGCGCAGGGCTGGCACGAGCCGCCCTTGCAGATTCCGGCAGCGCATTCGCTGTTGCCTGTGCAGTTACGGCAAGCCGCCATGCCGGCGTCGCAGATCTTGGCCATGCAGTCCTGGGTCTGCGCCATGCACGACATGTTCATGCAGGTGGCGGCCTTGGTGAGGACGTTGTCTTTGCAGCTGGCGCCGCTGCCGCCGCACATGGTGCCGTTCGGGTAGGTACCGCACACGCCGTTGTTGCAGCCGCTGGTGCCGCAACTGGCGGCGCCCTGATCGATGCAGCCCGGATCGGTGGCGACCGCCGCGCACGTTCCGGTGCTGCAGCTCTGGCAGGTGGGGCAGGACGCGCTGCCGCAGCAGATGCCGCCCACGCAGTGGCCGTGCTGGCAGTCGCTGCCGTTGCCGGCGGCGTTGCACGGCTGTCCGTCTGCTTTCTTCGCGCCGCAGGTGCCGTCGAGATTGCAGATGAGGCCGCCCGTGCAGTCGGAGTTCATGGTGCAGCTGGCCTTGCATCCGGTGGTGGGATCGCAGACCAACCCGTGGCAGTCGACGGGGTTCTGCGTGCAGGCGCCGGCGCCGGTGCACATGCCGCGCGGGTTGAACGTGCCGCCGGTGCAGGCGGCGGCGCCGCAAGCCATTCCGGCGGCGACGTTGCTGCAGACGCCCATGCCGTTGCATTTGCCGTTCTGGCCGCAGACCAGCGGATTTTGCGCCGGGCACGCGCCGTGCGGCTCGTCGGTGCCGGCGGGGATGTTGGTGCAAGTGCCCCGGCTGCCGGCCACGTTGCACGCCGCGCAGGTGCCGCACGAGTTCGAGCTGCAGCACACCCCGTCGGTGCAGGACAGGCCGGTCTGGCACTGGGTACCGTTGGTGCAGTTCCCGCCGGCGGGCTGCTGGCTGCCGCACAGGTTGTTCTTCGGATCGCACAGGTTCGGCACCACGCAGTCGGCGGTGGTGCGGCAGTTGGCGATGCAATCGTTGGTGCCGTTGCAAAGGAAGTTGCCGCAGCTGGTGGTGGTGCCGCCGTTGGCGCAGGCGCCCGTGCCATTGCAGGTCTTGGCCAGGGTCTTCGTCGACATGCCAGCCGGGCACGACGGCGGCACGCACTGGATGCCGGCGGCGTACTTCTGGCAGGCGCCGTTGCCGTCGCACTTGCCGTTGGTGCCGCAGCTGGGGGCGCCGGTGTCCACGCAGCGGCTGTCGGAGGTGTTCGCCGCCAGCGGCTTGCACATGCCGACGTTGCCGGCCTGATTGCACGACACGCAGGCGGTGTTGCAGGCGCTGTTGCAGCAGACCCCTTGCGCGCAATGAGCGCCCGCGCATTCGCCGTTGGTGGCGCAGGTGGCGCCGACCGGCTTGAGGCCGCACGACCCGTTGGTGCAGACGTTGCCGGCCGAGCAGTCGGCGTCGGCGGCGCAGGTCGCCTTGCAGGCGGCGGTGCCGCACTTGAACGGCACACACGACGACGCCGCGGGCGTCACGCAGTTGCCGCCGCCGTCGCAGGTCGCGCGCGGGGTGAAATTGGTGGTGTTCGCCGGGCAGGTGGGATCCTTGCACGACGTTCCGGCGGCGTACTTCTGGCAGCCGCCCCCTTCGCACTTGCCATTGGTGCCGCAGCTGGCGCCGCCCTGGTCGACGCAGGTCTTGGTGGTGTCGGGCTGACCAGTCGGGACGTTGGTGCAGGTGCCTTGCGAGTTGGTGAGCGCGCACGACTTGCACGGTCCGGCGCACGCGGTGCCGCAGCAGACGCCTTGCGCGCAGAAGTTCGACAGGCACTCCATGTTGTTGTTGCAGGAGGCGCCCGGCATCTTCTTGCCGCACGAGTTGCCATTGCACACGTTCGGCGGCACGCAGTTTCCGTCTTGCGTGCAGGCGTCGAAGCACTTGTTGCCGTTGCAAGCGAAGGGCGCGCACGAACGCGACATGGGCGCCGCGCAGTTGCCGTTGTTGTCGCAGGTCGAGCCCGGCGTATAGACGTTGCCGCTGCAGGATTCGTTGGCGCAGGGCGTGCCAGTCTTGTACCGGCGACAGGCGCCGCCACCGTCGCAGCGGCCGTCGGTCTTGCAGCTGGCCGCGCCGGTGTCCTTGCACATGTTGCGCGAATCGGCGCTGCCGTCAGGCAGGTTGGTGCAGCGGCCTTTCGACGACGGCAGGTTGCAGCTGCGGCAGGCGCCGGTGCAAGCCTGGTCGCAGCAGACGCCGTCGACGCAGAAGTTGGACGCGCATTCGCTGTTGGCGCCGCAAGTCTGGCCGGGCTGCTTGGGCCCGCAGCTTCCGTTCACGCAGGCGTGGCCCGCCTGGCAATCGCTGTCGGCGGTGCAGGGGACCTTGCAGCCGCCATTGATGCAGCGGTAGGGCGGGCAGTCGTTCACGTCGGGCGGGCTGCAGGCGCCTTGCCCGTCGCAGGTGGCCGCCGTCAGCAGGCGGTCGCCCGAGCAGATGGGCGGCGAGCAGATGGTCCCGCGCGAGTACTTGTCGCAGTTGCCTTCGCCATCGCACGAGCCGGTTTGCCCGCAGCTGGCCGGGCCGCCGTCCTTGCAGACGCCGCGCGGATCGGCCAGGCCGGTCGCGATCGGCCAGCAGCTGCCTTCGTGGCCGACCAGGTTGCAGGACACGCAGGCGCCTTTGCAGCTGGATTCGCAGCAGACGCCGTCATAGCAATTGCCCAGCTCGCAGTCGTCGTCCTTGGCGCAGACCGCGCCTTTCGGCTTGGGGCCGCAGCTTCCGTTCACGCAGGCGTGTCCGGTCGAGCAGTCCGCGCTGGTCGTGCAGGCCGACGCGCAATCCTTTTGCGCTTGGTTGCAGCTATACGGCACGCAGATCTTCAAGCTGCCCGGCACGCACCGACCGGAGCCATTACAGACGTTGATCCCGCTGACCGCCGCGCCATCGCAGGTGCCGGCCAGGCAGACCGTGCCGGCCGGGTACTGCCGGCAGGCGCCGCTGCCGTCGCAGGTGCCGTCCTGTCCACAAGTGGACATGGCCGACGGCGCGCAGGTGGTCGCGCTGCGCGGTTTGATGCCCTCCGGGACGAATGCGCAGGTGCCCATCATGCCCGGGACGTTGCACGCCTTGCAGGTGTCCTGGCAGGCCGACGCGCAACAGACGCCGTCAATGCAGAATCCGCTGTCGCAGTCGCCGTCACAGGCACAGACCGTGCCCAGGGTCTTGCGCGGGGCGGCCGCCGTCAGGCAGGCGACGTCGGAACCGCCGTCTTTTTTGCCTCCGTCGGCCGAGGCGTCGTCGGTCGGTCCACGCTTCTGGTTGGGGGGGGTGCTGTTGCTGCAACTGACCGTCGCCGCGGCCAGCACCAGGGTCGCCACCCATCTCCCAACCGACAACCTACGCGTGCCTAAGTGATTCAAGAAACGCTCCCCGATAGTATGAAGCAATACCGAAACGGTACAGCAGATACATGTTCCTCCCCAACCATAATCACCCCCGGCCCATTTTTCACGATTCGCCCGGTCGCCATTTGATCGTGCGGCGCAGCATTCACAGTCCGACCGACGCGGCCCCGACAGTGCGAGCCTGCGCGCCGGCCCAAGCGGTCGCGGCCCAGTCTGGCGGCGGCGCTGGGTCTCATGGCCGGGGACTGGCCGGCGGCCGCCGCAGATTTTAGACGGTGGCAGCGGTGGTCAGCGCGGTTGTCAAATCGCCGCGGGCGTCCTGACCGCGTCGAGCGCTCCCGCCGCGCGCCGCCCGCGGCGCAGATCCAGCAACGCCGGCGCCAGCGCCAGCGCGCCGGCCAGGCAGGTGAGCTCACCGATCAACGCCGCCAGGCCGAACGAGCGAATGCCTTGGTTCTGGGAAATCAACAACGACGCGTAGCCGACCACCGTCGTGAACGAGCACAGCGCCACCGCCGGGCCGGCGGCCATCACGATCCGTCCCGATGATCCCGGGCCTTCGACGCGGTGGCGAGCGGCGATGTTGACCGCGTAGTCGATGCCGATCCCGATGGTGATGGGCAGCGCCACGAAATCGAGAAAATTGATCTTCAATCCGCAGACACTGGCGGCACTGAGCAGCAGGAAGACCCCCGCCGCCGCGCAGATCAAGGTCACCGCCGCTTGCCGGGTCACGCCCAGCACCAGCAGCACCACCACCACCGCGCCAATCGCCGCCACCAGCGTCGCGCGCGGGCCGTCGCTGCCGACCGAGCGCACGATGTCGTGCTGGACGAACGCGTTGCCGCCCACCACCAGGTCGGTTCCCAGGGCCAGGGCGCGAAAGCGACCGACGAAACGATCGAGATCCTCGGTGCGCCACAGATCGAAACCAGTTCCGGTGCTGGCCAGCAAGATGCGCCCGCGGGTGCCGTCCTGTTCGGTGAAGGGCCAGGCCAGCTCGGGCGGCACGTCGGTCTCGGCGATGCGGTTGACGTGCGCGGGCGGTTTCAGCTCGACGGCGATGCGCCGATCACCTTCATTCATGGTGTCCAGCGTGGCGGGCGTCAGCAGAGCGCGAATCTGCGCCAGCAGGGCCAGCTTGTCGTCTTGATCGGCGGGCACGAAATCTTCCAGCGAGGACACCCGGGCAAACAAACGCTCGGCGGGTGGCTTGCCGGCATCTGCCGCGCGCAGCCGTTGCGCGACGGCGCGGGCGCGTTCGCGGGTGGGCAGGGCGATGATGGTGCCGCCGGAGATTCCGCGGCCAAAGGCGCCATTGATCTTGTCGTTCCAGAGCCGGGCTTCCTGCATTTGCTCCCCGCTGGAGCGAAGGTTCTTGAAGTCGTTTTCGAACGGCCGGCTGGCCAGGTAACGAACCGCGCCGATGCCCGAACCGCCCAGCACCACCAGCGCGGTGACGATGACCGCCAGGCGCCGCCGCGGAATGAAGCGCATCAGGCCCTTGCCCAATCGCGCCGGCGATCGACCGCTGGCCAGGCCCCGCGCTTCCAGTGTCGCCAGCGCGGCGGGCAGCACCAGGAAGGTCGCCGCCCAGCACAGCAAGATCCCGACGCCGCCGATCACCCCAAAGTGACGGTACCCGCGAAAATCCGTGGCCAGCAGCGACGCATACGAAACCGAAGCGGCCAGCGCGGCGGCCAGCGTTCCACCCAGGCTGCCTTGAATCGCCACGCCCAGCGCGACCACCGGATCGGCGGTTCGGCGGCGTTCTTCGAAATAGCGGGCCAGCAAGATGATCCCGAAGTTGATGCCGTTGCCGACGACGATCGGGGCCAGGAACGCCGTGGCCAGGTTGAGGTGGCCGACCGCCAGGCGGGCGAAGGCGAACGTGGCCAGCGCGCCGATCGCCAGCGCACCCAGCAACGCGGCCACCGCCACCGGCGAGCCCGCGAAAAACAGCAGCAGTCCGATCGCCACCACCACCACCGTGAAAAGCGTGGCGCGCAGCATGCCGCCCGAAAGCGCCTGATGCTCGATGGCGGTGGTGACGACGTCGCCAGTGACGCCTATGTGAAGGGTGGCGCCGCCCAGCCGGCGGGCTTCTGCCACCGCGCTGGTGACGGCGTCGACGGTGGCGGCGTTGCGCGAGACTTCGCTGGCGGCGAACCGCGTGCGCACGATGATGATCTGAATGCGGCCGTCCGGCGACACCAGCGGGGCAGGGCTTTGGGCGCCGCGTTTGGCCGCGTCGAACTGTTGTTTCAGGCTGTGCAGACGATCGGCCACCGCGGCGGCTGCGGTTTTTGTGGCGTCGGCGCTCTGCGGGGAATCCAGCGAAACGAACAGCGGATTGAGGCGCGCCTTGCGCTCGCGCAGATCGTCGGCCATCGCCTGCAGGTCTTCGGTCGGAATCAACAACTGGCGGTGCGCCCAGGCGAACTGATCTCTCGCCGCGCTGTCGGCGCTGACGCTGATCACCGCGCTGGCGGGCAGCGCGCGCAAGCGATGGGAAAGCAGGCCCGCCGTCGCCAGTCTTTGATCGGCCGCATCGGCGCGGTCGGACTCGATTCCGACAATGATTGTCCCGAAGACCTGCGCGCGCGCTTCCAGCGAATGCAGGTCGCGCACCGATTGCGTCTCTGGCGGCAGCAGATACGACAGGTCGCCGTGCAGCGGCAGACGCGCGGCGATCGGCGTGGCGGCCATTCCCACCAACAGCGCGCTGGCCAGGATCGATTTTCGCCGGCGCGTCGCCCAGCCCGCCCATCGGACGCCGACACTTGGTTTGACCGTAAAGCCCATGGCGATCTCCCTAGCGCCCGTCCCGCGGCAAGCGCGAGAACGGAATCAGCAAGCGCCGCGGCTCGTGGAATTCGTCGTCGGCGCTGTTTCGATCGGCCAGGCGCGGCAGGACGGTGGTCAGCGCCAGAACGAGCATCGCGACGGCAAAAAGCCAAGGCGCGCAAGCCAGCAGGGTCGGAAGAAGATTCATCAGGTGACGGTGCATGCGGATCACTTTTGCACCCGCCATGCCAGGGCATTTTGTGGCGCGGCCACGGCATGGCCGCAGCGCGAGTGTTGGAATCCGAACACCGGCGCGGGGGAAACCGTCAGGCGTTACACGGGGGGCGGGCAGCAGGTTCTGCTCGCGCCGGGCGCTGAAGTCAGCGCGTGCTGTCGGTATCTTGCGCCGATGCGGTCATTCTTCGCGCCCTCCGGCTCGCCCCTCGGAGAACTGTGGAGGCCCATCTTTAATCTCGAACCAGGGCGCCTTGGACGCCGCGAGAGCGTGGGCCGACGGTCGAGCGAAGGCACCGTCGATTCTTCGCCGGACGGAGGTTGCTCTGACGCCAGCGCGAGGCGAGCGCGTGCCCCGTCGACGGCGCCGTCGTCGCCGATCCGTTCGCCGGGGTTTGGACGGGCCTGCAAGGAAACGAGACGTTCACGTTCACGAACAACGCGGGTTGTTCCAACTGGAGCGGCGCCCTGAACGGAACGCTCTGCGACCTTTGCGTCGGTACCTACGTCCAGATCGATGCGGCTGTCGCGTCGGCGACCCTCCCGTGTCATCCCGTGAGTGCCTGCTCGGTGTCGGCGGCTCACACGGATACGGGCCCGGTCGACGGCGGCATCGACGCGCTGACCGAGAGGGATTCGACGTCCAGGTCACAGAACATTCGTGGCACCATCTGGGTCATGCCCAACTTGTCCACGGTTTCCGCGGGCGTTCGACGCGCTGACTTTCTGATGGCGCTGGCGTACGCGACCGACTTGGCCACGGGGCACTCGCGAGATTTTGCATTGCGATCGTGCGTCCTGGCGATGCGGCTGGTCGATGGTACCCGCTTCGACGACCATCTCCGCCGCGCCGTCTACCATCAGGCGCTGCTTCGTTATATCGGTTGCAACGCCGATTCCCACCTGCTGGCGGCGGCGTGGGGTGATGAGATCGCTCTTCGCCAGGATCTTCAGCGCGTCGACTTCGGCGACAGGGCGGCATTCGTCGAGGTCTTTGTACGCGCCATCACGCGCACCTTCGCGGACGCATCGCCTACCGAACTGGCCAAGGCCGTCGAGCGCGGTCTTGCCGAGGCCGCGCAGGTGAACATCCCCGTTCTGTCGGGACACTGCGAGGTTGCGCAAAGGATCGCGGAACGGCTGGGTCTGCCAGCAGACATTCGTGAGAGTCTCGGCCAGATCTACGAACGATGGGATGGGCGCGGATTGCCGCGCGGTCTGTCGGGCGACGCGGTGACGTTTCCTGTTCGACTGGTCACGCTCGCGCAGTACGCGATCGCGCTCCACGAGACCCACGGCTTCGAAGGCATGACGGCGGAGATCGCCAGGCGCGCCGGCGGCGCCTATGAACCAGAGCTGGCTGAGCTTTTCCTCAGCGATGCCGGCCGATTTTTCGTTGGACTGGACGGGCCCGTTGACCGCCAGACTATTCTGGCGCTGGAACCCGCGCCCCACGCAATGCTGGATGAGCAGGCTTGCGAGGAGGCATATCTCGCCATCGCGGATTTTGTCGACATGAGGATGCCGTTTACCTTCGGGCATTCGCGCGCCGTCGCGTCTCTGAGCGAAGCAGCCGGCAAGCGCATGGGGCTTCCCGCCTCCGATATTCGCGACATCCGTTGGGCGGCCTATACCCACGACATTGGCGAGCTGACGGTGCCGGTCGCAACCTGGATGAGGGCGGACGCTCTGACGGAGCGCGAGACTGACGCCGCCCGGCTTCATCCGTACCACGGCGAGCGCGCGCTGGCGTCGTTGGGCGGTGACGGCAAAGTGGTGGCGGCGCTGGTGCAGCGCCATCACGAACACCTCGACGGCAGCGGGTACTACCGCAATTCACGCGGTCCGGATCTTTCACCCGGCGCCCGCATTCTCGCCGCCGCCGAGATGTTCCAGACGGCGCGCGAGGCGCGTCCCCACCGGCCCGCATCGGGTGACGCGGCCGCGGCCGCCAAGCTCCGCGGCGCTGTCAGAGAAGGAAAACTTTGCCCCGATGCGGTCGAGGCAGTCCTCACGTGCGGCGGGCAACCCGCGCGCCGGGCGGCGCCTGAACGGCTGGCGGGACTGACGCCACGGGAGATCGAGGTGCTGAGGCTGATCGCTGCCGGCGATACCATGAAGGAAGCGGCCCGCAAGCTGGATATCGCCACCAAGACCGCGGACAACCACATCCAGAGTCTCTATTCCAAGATTGGCGTCACCACCCGGGCGGGCGCCGCCCTCTATGCCCTCGAGCGCGGCCTGGTCCAGCACGGAATGTCCTCGGCATAGGGAATCTTCCCCATGTGCGACCGGACGGTCGCCGGCATCCTTCGAACGTGAACCGGGCCATGACGGCACGGAACGTCGGAGGAGATGCCATGAAAGAATCGTTCATCAGGGTGGGAGTGATCGCGGACCAAACGGGTCCACTCTCGTTCGTGGGAATTGCCAATGCGAACGTCGCGAAGATGGTCATCAACGACATCAACGCGAAGGGTGGTCTGCTGGGGCGTCAGCTCGCTCTTTATCTGGAAGACAGCGCAACCATCGATAGCGTCGCGGAGGCCAAGGCGACCAAGCTGGTTCAACACGACAAGGTCGATGTGCTCTTCGGCGGGATCTACAGCTCCACCCGGCAAGCCATCAAGGGCCCCGCCGTCGTCAAGGGCAAGAAGCTGTACATCTACCCGGAGCAGTACGAGGGACAGGAATGTGACCCGCTGATTTTCTGCACCGGGCCTGTGCCGGCACAGCAGGTCGATCCGCTGATTCCGTGGCTGATGAAACAAACCGGCGCCAAGAAGTTCTACTTGCCGTCGGCCGATTACATCTGGCCGCGCGTGCTGAACAAAAAAGTTCGTCAGGTTGTGACCGCCAACGGCGGTTCCGTCGTCGGCGAGGAATATTTCCCCCTCGACCGCGCCGACTACGGCGCGACCATCGAGGCGATCAAGTCCAGCGGTGCCGAGGTGGTGTTCAATACCATCGTTCCCCCAGGGGTCGGGCCGTTCTTGGAACAGCTTCACGAATCTGGCTTCAGCGCGCGCGGCGGACAACTGGTCTGCACGTACTTCGACGAGAACTTCCTCAACATGGTGCCGGCCGCCCACGTCGAAGGCCTGTATAGCTGCCTCGACTATTACCAGGGCGTCAGTGATCCGTTCAGCCAGAGCCTGCTCGCCCGATACGACAGCCTCTATCCAGGCAACGTCAAGTTCACGGGCGGCAGTGCGTGCTCGGGCCTGTATCGCGGGCTGAAGCTTTGGGAGGCCGCCGTGACGAAGGCGGGCTCGCTGGAACAAGACGACATCATCAGGGAGCTGGAACACGCAAAGATCGCCGAGGGGCCCGGCGGTCCCGCCGAAATGGTGCCCGGTCAGCATCACGTTCGAATGAACATGTATATCGCCCAGGCAAAGAGCGGCCAGTTCCGGATCGTCAAGAATCTCGGCGTCATCGATCCGAACGAAGGCCAAGTTCCCGGCGTGGCAACCACCGCGATGCGCGCCGCCGTTTGATCAAGGGTCCGCAGAACGTCACGACACATCCGACAAAAGGAGAAATCACATGATGCTTGCAACGACGAAGGTGGAAGATTTCGACCGTTTCATCAAAATCTTTTCAACCAAGGGGGCTGAAAAGCGAAAGCAGCACGGATCGAAGGGGGCGACCGTGTTTCGCGATCCGGTCGAATCCGATCGGGTCTGGGTCCTCTTCGATTGGGATGAGCAGGGCTTCAAGAATTTCGTCTCTGACCCAGAGGTCCCGGCGATCCTCAAGGAAGCAGGACACGTCGGTAAGCCGCAAGCGGCGATGCTCGGCGGAAAATTCGGCGCCTGACGACAGTCAACGCCGGGGAAGCAAAGGAGCGGCGCTCCAACGACCGCCGCTCCTTGTTTTCCCTGGCGGGTTAGGCAGCGACCGCATCAGTTCACGTTGAGCCAGGTGAGTCGGGCCTCGCAGGCCGCGAAGTGGACAAACGAATTCCATTCCGTGACGAAGAATCTACCGGCAAAGCCGCCCGCGGGAACCTGGCGGGCTCGATCCGCGTCGTCATCCGCGCCGCAGGTGTCAATCTGGACGGGCGACCGATCTGTGAGGACGTGCCGTGGATCGCCATCATCGAAGACCAAGTAGGTCAGTCCGAGCAGCTCCAATCGCGCCGGACGACGTCTTTCTCGTTCCGAGAACACGTTGCTATGCAGGTCGCCAATCCAGATGTCCAGCGTGAACTCGGCTCGCCGTTCGATCGGATCGGTCGAAAATTCCCGGAGAAGAGAATCGTGCAGACCGTTCGGAAGATCTGCTTCCAGTTCGTCGAGGTTCACGGGCGTCGCTCGCAGTCCATCCAAGGACCTTACTTTGGCGCCCCAGCGTCTTGCGGTCCCCAGGCGGCGTCCGGACAGTCTGCGACGCAACCGCAGGCAGGCGCTTCGCCGATCTCGCAGATGCCGTCTCCGCACGTGCCACGCACACAAGCGTAGATGCGAAGCGGGGGACTCCAGCACCCTGGCACGCCATTGATGTCGTAGGCGGCCTGCTGGTAGGAGACCTCGGTCAAGCCCGAACAGCACGGGCGGTAGCTGCCCTCCTTGCCGGACTCATATCGACCGGGTCCTCGGCAATCAACATCGGACTGGGATCCGGCGTCACTGGATCCGGCGTCATTGTGTTGCTGCGTATTCACCGGTGACGACGAATCGCATCCGGCAAAGGCGACCAGAAAAAGTGTCACTGCTTGAATACGCATCCAGGTTCCTCCGACCTTCGTGAACTGTTCGAAGCTACCCAACCTGTTGGCGACGGAGTGGATCGGCCGCGGCAGCGCACGCGTGGCCTCACCCGAGAGGTCGTCGAGACGGAAATTCAAACCGGGGGAATTCTCGACCATAGTTTCAGCCCGACAGACAATTTCTGTTTGTCGGCCAGTGATTGTCAGTAGCCCGAGACAGCGATACTAATGAAGGTCTCTTGCGGCGCCGAGATGGTGTACGCGATATGGTTGGGGCATTTCATCGTCGTGCGGGAGTGCGTGGTATAGGCGCCTTCGCTAGTGTCCATCGGCAGCAAGGTGCACCCCATTTTCGCGGCAATGGGTGCATAGAAATCAGTGATCTCTTTGTCCCACAGTGTGCTCACGTAGTCGGCCGTCACGGCTGCAGGTGTCGACTTAGCAGCCCAAAACGCCACCGCAGACCCGCAAAATTTTGCGCCCTTCGGCAAGGCTTGCAACGGCGCCGGAATCGCACCCCAGCTTCCCGGGTGTTGCTCGATGCGTGAAGGCGAGTAAGGCCCGGCCATTTTGCTGCTCACCGCCTTGTCATGGAGCTCGGCGATGCCTTCACAGGTAATGGGATTGCGCTTGGGTGCGGCTTGAACTGTCGTGCTTGCCAGCAGAACTAGAATTGACGCGAGCGTTTTCATCACCGGCAATGCTGGCACGAGCTGAAATCAAGGTCAAAGTGCCCACCGTCGTGTCGCTGATGTTCCGCGCTCGCGGTGTTCGACGACCAAGTCCGTCACGATACATGCAGCGAGATGGTCATAGCCTCTCGGTCTGAAGAGGCGATCGCCAGTTCGCGCGGCCACAAGGTATCCACGAACAGCGATGGTGCGCCCAGGCATCCTAGCGGCGCAACGACGAGACGCCCGTCTACGCGGCTACCCACGATGGTAGTCCACGAACGGCACAGTCGGCAGTGATCGTAACGCCAATGGGTT
>DASXQB010000312.1:0-12705 GCA_036493295.1 Polyangia bacterium
CGGATTCGACGCCGCGTTGTGGGCTTGAAGTTTCAGCTCGGCGATGTGATTGGTCAGCGCTTCGTTAGACAGCAAGCCCGCCGTCTCGGCCGAACGCGTGCTCTCCCGCTTGAGCCCGCGCAGGCGGTTGGCGTCGATCGCGCGGGCTGCCGCGGCCGCTGCGCCCAGGGCCGCCGCCGCCACGATGATCGCCACCAGCCGCTTCACGGGTTGATTGTTGCCTCCGGGGGTGCGGGCGTCAATTACTCCCGGACGCCATTTTCTCGGTATCCGTGATGATTTGCGCCGTGCTGTGCAAGCTCACCCAGCTGGGCGTGTGTTCTGAGCGGGCCATGATCTCCGCGGCGCCGCCGCCCGATTGACCGGGCTCGCCTTTTTCCATCTTGCCCAGCTCTTCCCAGCCGATGCTCTTCTTGCCGTCGAAGTATTCGATGCGCGCCACCACTTTCGGCGTGCCTTCCTTCGGCATCTCGCCCTTGCCCAGGATGTCCATCGGGAAGGTCCGCCAGACCATGTCGTGCCAGTTGTTGATGGTCTGGTCGGGCTTGTCGGGCTTGTCGGCCGGGGCGAACTGGGCCGTGCTGTTGCGTTCGCGATTGAGGTGCAAGATCGTCCGGGTCTTGCCGCCCGCCGTGACAGTGACGCGATCAAAATCCGCCAACGCGAAGGTGTGCAAGCGGCGATCGATGAGCCGCGCTTGCGCGGCCTGCAGATCACCGAGCAGCCCGCGCGGCATCACGTAGACCCGGCCGTCGGCGGCATCGCGCATGAACGATTCGCCGCCCGGCGTGCCTTGCGGCTGGCCGATGGTGAAGTGGCGGGTGTCGCCCTTGGCGGTGACGTCCAGCTTTTTCGTCGATCCTTCCAGGCCCAGCTCTTTCACCTTTTGCGCGTCCAGCACGCCGAAGGCGCGCGGTGACCGCAGCGGGGCGAACTGATCCAGCGCCTTCAACGCCGCTTCGGTGCCGCGCAGATCGCGGGGCGGGGTCAGCGGCGCGGGCGGGGTCGGCGCCGGGTTCTTCGGATCGGCCTTGGGCACGAACTTGTCGACGAAGTGGATCCACACTGCGTCCTCGCCGTTCTCTTTGGCGCGCGTCAGATCGTAGGCCACCTTCTCGTCCTCATAGTGAACGGCGCCGAGGTCGTTCTTCGTCACGTCGACGACGTTGACCTCGCCAGGGGCGCGCTCGGGCTCGCGCTGCCAGGTGAAGTGCGCGGTCAAAAGGCCAAGGGCGGCGAGCCCTCCTTGCAACGCGGCGGCTTTGCCGGTCATGGCTGCCCTCCTTGCGGCGAGACGACCGGCGGCGGGCCGGACGCTTTCGTTCTCTTGCGACGGGTTCGCTTGGTCACGATGAAACCCAACCCCAGTACCATCGCCGGGGCCAGGAAGATCGTCGAGTAGAACCAGAACTGATCTTGCTTGCGGGTGTGCGAGATCGGCACGTCGGTCTCGCTGGCAATGAGGCCAGCGAAGACTTCTTCGTTCAGCAGCCAGCGAACCACATCGATGGCCAGCAGGCTGTTGCCGCCAAAGCGAATCACCGCGTCCGACAGACAATCCGAATCGGCCAGCACGAACAGGCGCGCGTCCTTCTTGCTGACGGCGGCGCCCAGCTCCCAGCCGCGGCGATCTTCGCCCGGGTCGGGCTGAAAGTTGCCGTTCTTGTCTTCGAACGTCTGATAGCTGGCGGTGATGGGGGCGTCGACGCTCATGTCCTTCGGGCGATCCTTGATCGGCTCCAGCCAGCCCGCAGTGGGCATGATCACCGGGGCGCGGCCGGCCATCTTTTGTAGATCGGTTACCGACGTATGCACGGAGAACTGCGACGTCACCAGGTTGGCCCGATCGCTGTCGGTGTGGGTGCGGCGCGCGAACGCCTGATCATTGGCCAGCATGACCGGGTGATACTTCAGCGCGAACGGCGTCAGGATGTCCTTCATGTCGAGGCCAGCCTCGGGATCCAGGGCCATCAGCATCTTGCCGCCCTTGTCCATCCAGCGGTTGATCGCCGCCGTCTCCTCGGCGGTGAACGGCTTTTGCGGACCCAGCACCAGCAACAGCGAGGCGTCCTTGGGCACGTCGGCGGCCAGACCTTCGGCGGCGCCGAGATAGCGCACGTCGTGACCCTGGTCGATGAGAACGTCACGCAGGTCTTTGATGCCGGACCGCTTGTCCGTCTCCTGCGCGGTTTCATAGTTGCGCTCGCCGTGGCCTTGCACGATGAAGGTGACGCGGTTCGGTTTGATCACCATCAGCAGGCGCTGTTGAACTTCCTTGTCCAAGATCCGCAGCGGACCGCGCGCCTGTTCGATCTGCAGCGGGATGCCGAGCTGTTCTTTGCGGCCGCCGCGCGAGACCACGATGATCCCGTTGCCCGACACGCCCAGCTCTTTCGCCTTCACCGGGTCGATGTCGTAGTCGTACATCGCCAGCTTCATCTGGCCTGATTCCTTCTTCAGATCGTTGAAGTAGTTCAGGACCTCCTCGCGGACTTCGTTGGCGCTGGGAAAGAACACCGACACGTCGATGGGCTGATCCAGGTGGCGGATGATCGCGCGCGTGGATTCACCCGGGCGGGTGGTGCGGAAGTACGCCAGGTCGAACTTCACGTCGCGCTCCGACGTCACGTAGGTGACGGTGAAGGCGAACACCAGCGCACAGGCCAGGCCGAACCCGGACAGCATGGCGTCCTTGATGCGTCCCACTTCGATGCGCGGGGCGCGGGCCATCTGGGCGTACGCCAGCTCCACCAGCGTGATCGGCCACGCCGCCGCCAGCCAGATCGCCGGCCACAACGCCGCCAGCGCCGTCGCCAGCTTGGGCCACGAATGTTCGAGGGCTTTGCCCCCGCGCAGCGTCGGCAAGTCCGACTGAATGAAGTAAAGCAGCAGCGCGAAGATTCCCAGCGCGTACAGCTTGACCAGCGTCCGCTCCGCCTCACGGCGATCGGGGGCGGCGCCTTGCGCGCGGCCAAGCCGCATCACCAGCGCCGCCAGCACCGCCATCAAACCGAGGATGGTGGCAATGCCACGCCCGCTGCCGGCGCCGATCAGCCGCTCGCCGGTGAAAACCAGCAGCATGCCCACGCCGTACAGCGCCGACCAGCGCGCCCCGCCACCCAGCTTGGTCGGGGAAGAAGCTCCCGTTATCGCCATCGCCGTGCCTCCATCACCCGCGTCGCCGAGAACAGCGCCAGGTAGACGACCATCAGGTAGTAGCCAACGTCGCGGATGTGCACCGCCCCCGCCTGAAACGGCGGAAAGTGTTTGCCGTGCAGGGCCATCGCCACGAACACGTCGGTGAACGGCCGCTCGGTCACGCGCGCCAGCAGCCAGCAGACGATCAGCGCCACCACCATGCAGCCGGTGAAGATCGCCGCCAGCACCTGCGTGCGCGCCAGGGCCGAGCCGAACGTGCCGATGGCGATGGTCGCCCCGCCCAGTAGCAAAAGGCCGAGATAGCCGGCCACCAGGTGCCCGGCCGAGATCTTTCCGTTCACGAAGATCAGCGCCGGCATGTACACCGTCACCAGCGTGATGAGGCCGAGGAAGACGAACGCCGAGAGAAACTTGCCGAGGACAATCTCCCAATCGTGCACCGGCGACGACGTCAGCAGCACCAGCGTGCCGGTCTGGCGTTCCTCGGCCAGCAAACGCATCGAGATGAAGACGCTGGCGATGATGGTGGTGCCGCTGGAGAAATAAAAGAACAGGCTCAGGACCTCGGCCGACATCTTGTCCGGGCCCCCGAGCGCGAAGGCGTTGAACAGCAGACCGTCAATCAGCAGCACCGCCGCCGCGATGATATAGCCGGTCATCGAGCGCAGATACGCCGACAGCTCGCGGCGCATGATCAGGACCGTCGCGTTCATCTAAGACGCCTCCTTGTCGGGCTTGTTGCGGGTGAGCTGCAGGAAGATCGACTCCAGCTGGGCGGCGCCGCGATCGATGCGCAGCAGGTCCAGGCCGTTTTGGATCACGGCGCGCGCGATCTTCGGTCGCTGATCGGGCGTCGCTTGCAGGCGAACCGCCACCACGCCGTCGGCGTCGCGCAGCACCGTCGCGGCGCCCACGCCGGGGACGGTGGCCACGGCGTCCAGCACGCGGCGGGCGGGGCCGGCCACTTCGATCTCCACCGTGCCGCCGGCGCCCATGCGCGCCGCCAATTCTTGCTCGGTGCCCTGGGCGACGATCTCGCCCGACTGGATCACCAGCAAGCGATCGCAGGTTTGGCTGATCTCCGACAGGATATGCGACGACAGGAGCACGGTGTGCGCGCCGCGAAGATTTCGGATCACCGACCGCATCTCGACGATCTGTACCGGGTCAAGGCCGCTGGTCGGTTCGTCCAGGATCAGCAACTTCGGCTTGTGCACCAGCGCCTGCGCCAGGCCGACGCGCTGGCGATAGCCGTGCGACAGGCTGCTTATCAGCACGTCGTGCATGTCGCGGATGCCGGTTTTTTCTTCCGCCTCCGCCACGTGCGCGGCGGTTTGATCCGCGGGCACGCCGCGCAGCTGGGCGGCAAATTGCAGGTAGTGGCCGACCACCATCTCGGTGTACAGCGGCGGGGTGTCGGGCAGAAACCCGATCCTGCGCCGGATGGCGTGCGGGTCGCGCGCGACGTCAATCCCGTCGACGACGACCTCGCCCGCGGTGGGCAAAAGGACGCAGCCCAGCACCTTCAGCGTGGTGGTCTTGCCGGCGCCGTTGAGGCCGAGAAAGCCGATCACCTCGCCCTGCTCGATGCTGAAGTTGAGGTCCAGGATGGCGGCGTGCTCGCCGTAGTACTTGGTCAGTCCTTTGACTTGAATCATGGCATTCATGTCGGGGCGCAGTATGCCCGAAATATCCGAGAGAAATAAATTGGACACATGGTTCGGTTATTCCCGAACTCGCGCCGGCGATTCTATGTGGTAGCTTTCCGCGCTCGATGTGCGGGATCGTCGGTATCTACGGCCACCCAGAGGCGGCGAACCTTGCGTACCTGGGCTTGTACGCCTTGCAACACCGGGGGCAGGAATCGGCCGGCATCGTCTCCAGCGACGGCGAACGCCTGCGCTGGGTGCGCGAGATGGGGCACGTGGGCGACATCTTCACCGCCGAACGGCTGGGCCAGCTGGACGGATTCTCCGCCATCGGCCACGTGCGCTACTCGACCGCCGGTGATTCATCATTGAAGAACGCCCAGCCGATCGCCGTGGATTATTCGGGCGGCTCGGTGGCGGTGGGCCACAACGGTAACCTGGTCAACGCCGTCGAGCTGCGCGAGCGCCTGGAAGCGGAAGGATCGATCTTCCAGACCACGTCCGACACCGAGGTGATCGTCCATCTCATCGCCCGCTCGCGCGAGCGCACCCTGCCGGAGCGAACCGCCGATGCCTTGCGCCAGGTGCGCGGCGCGTATTCGCTGGTTTTTCTCGCCCAAAATATGCTGATCGCCGTGCGCGATCCGATGGGCTTTCGGCCCCTGGCGTTGGGCAAGCTGAAGGACGCCTGGGTGATCTCGTCGGAGACCTGCGCCTTTGAATTGGTCGGCGCCGAGTTCGTGCGCGACGTGCAGCCAGGCGAGATGATCGTCATCGACAAGGATGGCATGAAGAGCATCAACGCCTTCGGTCCGCAGCGCCCGCGCCGCTGCGTCTTCGAGTGGGTGTACTTCGCCCGGCCTGACTCGGTCATCGACGGGCGATCGGTCTACCGCGCGCGCGAGCGCATGGGCCGTCGCCTGGCGGTGGAGCATCCGACCGAAGCCGACGTGGTCATCCCGGTGCCGGATTCGGGCATGGCGGCGGCCATCGGTTACGCCCGGCAAAGCGGGATCCCCTACGACCAGGGGTTGATGCGTTCGCACTTCGTCGGACGCACCTTCATCGAGCCGTCGCAGCAGATCCGCCACTTCGGCGTGAAGCTGAAGCTGTCGCCGGTGCGCGAGGTGCTGAACGGCAAGCGCGTGGTGGTGGTCGACGATTCGATCGTCCGCGGCACCACGTCGCGCAAGATCGTCGGCATGATCCGCAGCGCCGGCGCGCGCGAGGTGCACATGCGCATCAGCTCGCCGCCCACGGTGGGCCCGTGCCGGTACGGCATCGACACCCCGACGCGCGAAGAACTCATCGCCTCCAGCCACAGCGTCGATCAGATCCGCGAGTTCGTGGGCGCCGATTCGCTGGGTTACCTGTCATCCGACGGTCTATTCCAATCGGTCGAGGGCCCGGCTTCGAACGGCGAGGCCCGCGACGGCGAAGGTTTCTGCGACGCCTGCTTCAGCAACCGCTACCCCATCGCCGCCGAACCACCGCCGCGCTTACGGCAACTGCGCCTCATCAACGCATAGGGCGCTCGCTGCGCTCGCTACGCGGGCGGGGTGGGCCCTCCCGCGGGCCCACCCCGTCTCCGCAAGGTGAGCCGCGCGGGCAGAGCCCGCGCTCCTGGCTGAAATAGGGGCGTCGCCATAAGAAAACTATGAGCCGGGAGGGCGGTCGTGGGTGGGGGAGGCGTTGTAGGCGGCGGATTGGCCGGGCGGGATACTCAGTGACACCCAGGCTGGCCCGCAGAGTTGCTTGGCCAGAAACACGATCTGGCCGACGTGATAACTGGCATGGGCCAGCGAACGGTGCAGCGCCTCGGTCACCGATAGTGGCTGCTGGCGAATGGTGACCGTGCGTGCGAGATCGAGGTCCGACAGATCAGCGAGCGCCGCGGACAAGAGGTCCCAGCCACCGCTCCAGAATGCGAGTAGCGCGGCGTGCGTGAGCTGACGGGAAAGAAACTCGCTGTCGCGATCGCGGTCCGGTTTTTCGCCGTCACCGGTGAGAAAATCCGTAAAGCGCGAGCGCAGATTGCCGGCCACGTGCCAGGCGATGGTGGCCACCGAATTGTCGCCGGCGCCCGTCAGCTGTCCCAGTTGCGCTTCGCTGAGCTGCCGGAAGGCGCCCTCGGCCAGCGCCCGGTATCGCCGGAATTCGCCTTCGATCGACGCCACTACGGCCCGCACACCGCAAAGCTACCACGCTGCATCGCCGCGAATCGCGGTGCTTTTGCTTTTCTGGCCGCTGCGGTGTCCATAATTGTCGGATGGCCACAGTCGCGACCTCCGTTCCCGTCATTCCTGGACCGCTGTCCGAAGCAGATGCGCTGGACGCCCGCGTCCGCGCGCTGCGCGAACGGTTTCCACGCGTCATCATCGATCGGTACCTGGCGCTGTTGCCGGCGGTCGGCGCGCGCGTGCTGCTGTCGCCGGGCGCGGCGCTGGTCGGCGACGTGCAACTGGGCGACGACGTGTCGATCTGGTACGGCGCGGTCTTGCGCGGCGATCTGGCGTCCATCGTGGTCGGGCGGGGCACCAACATTCAGGACGGGACGGTCATTCACGTCGGCGACGATTCGCCGTGCATCGTCGGCGCCGAAACTGTGGTCGGACATCGTGCCATGCTGCATGCCTGCCGGATCGAGGACGGCTGTTTGATCGGCATGCAGTCGACCATCCTGGACGAGGCGGTGATCGGCCAGGGATCGATCGTCGGTGCCGGCGCGCTGGTCACGCAGCGCACGGTCATCCCACCGCGCAGCTTGGTCCTGGGCGCGCCGGCCCGGGTGATCAAGCGTCTGGACGAATCTGACGAGGCTTTTCATCGGGCTCTGGCCGGGAAATATGCTCGCTTGAAGGAGAACTATCGATGCGACGCCTTGAGAAACGATCAGCGATGACCGGCGCGGTTAGGCGATTCAGCTTGGTTGCAGCTGCGCTGGGATTCGCCGCCTGCGGCAACGTCACGTCGAACGCCGGCGCCGGCGGCGGCGACGGCGGAGCGGCCGCTCCTGGTTCAGGCGGCGCCGGCGGTGGCAATACCGGCGGTGCCGATGCCGGCAGCGACGGTCCCGCTGTCGTGGTCGGCGACGTGACGTACTACCGCGACGTGCAGCCGATCGTGCAAAAGCGCTGTCAGACCTGCCACACGGACAACGGCATCGCGCCGTTCGCGCTGCTGACCTACGACGACGTCAAGATGCACGCGCCCGACATCGCCGCCCAGACCACGGCGCGGGTGATGCCGCCTTGGTTGCCCGCGCCCGGCTGCGGCGACTTTCGCGACAGTCGCCGCCTCAGCGATCTGGAAGTGGCGACGCTGGCGGCCTGGAACCAGGCCGGCGCTCCCGCCGGCAACGCCGCGGACGCGCCGCCCAGCGCGGTGCCGGCCGGCGCCGACCTGGGAACGCCCGGGGCGACGCTGGATCCTGGCACCAGCTATCACGCCAACGCGGCGCTGACCGATGACTATCATTGCTTCCTGATCGATCCGGCCATCGCCGCGCAGAAAGATCTCATTGGCTTCGACATTCATCCCGGCATGCGCGCGGCAGTGCACCACGTGCTGCTGTACGCGATCCCCGCCGGCAACGTCAGCCAGGCGCAGATGAAGGACGACGGCGAGGCGGGCGTGGGCTGGACCTGCTTCGGCGGCACCGGCGTCACCGGCGCGCAGACCGTGGGCGGGTGGGTGCCGGGCGCGGGCGCGACGGCTTTCCCCGCGCCGACCGGGATCCGCCTGGCCGCCGGCACGCAGATCGTCATGCAGATTCACTACAACCTTCTGGTGCAAAAGGACGTCACCGATCGCACGACGGCGGATCTGTTTTTCTCGGCCACGCCGGTCAGCAAGCCGGCGGCGATCTTCGCCGTCGCCAACCTGACCTTCGACGTGCCGGCGGGAACGAAATCGCAGACGGTGATGGGGCAGCTGGCGATCAAATCGACGGCGGCGCTGTGGGGCGTGGTGCCGCACATGCATTTGCACGGCACGCAGATCAAGGTCGACATCCTGCACGCTGGCGGCGCCACCGACTGCGCCGTCGACATCCCGCAGTGGGATTTCCACTGGCAGCAGTTCTATTACTACCAGCAGCCGACCATGGTCGTGGCCGGCGACACTGTGCGCGTCTATTGCACGTACGACAACTCGGCGGAGAACCAGCCCGTGGTGAACGGCGCGCCGCTGACCCCGACGGATCTGCGCTGGGGCGAAAAGACCACCGACGAGATGTGCCTGAACTATCTGTACGCCGCGATCCCGTAGCGCCAGCCCTCGCCGCGGGCGCCACCGAGGTGCTAGTTTCCGCGCGTGGATTATCGCTGGAATGACGACGAGGCGGCCAAGCACGGCGACGACCTGGCGCAGCTGATCTATCTGTCGAACGTGGTCGGCGCCGACCCGACGCTGACCCAGCCAGGCGGTGGCAACAGCTCCGTCAAACGTCAGGAGACGGATTTTGCCGGGCGCGCCGTCGACGTCCTGCGCGTGAAGGGCAGCGGCACCGATCTGCGCACCATCGCCGCGTCCGGTTTCACCGGGCTGCGCATGGACGATCTCGGTTTTCTGCGCCGCCGCGATCGGATGTCCGACGAAGAAATGATGGCCTTCATGCGCGCCTGCATGCTGGATGCGCGCGAACCGGCGCCGTCGGTGGAGACGCCGCTGCACTCGGTGCTGCGGCATCGGTTCATCGTCCACACGCACGACTTCGCGACCCAGGCGCTGACCGATACCCCGCGCCCCGAAGCGCTGGTGCGCGAGGCGCTGGGCTCTGCGGTGGCATACATCGACTACGTGCGGCCGGGCTTCCCGCTTGCGCGCGCGGTGTCGCAGTTGGGGCCGCTGCCGGACGAGGCGAAGGGTTTGGTGCTGGGGCGGCACGGGCTCATTGCGTGGGGCCACACGGCCAAGGATTGCTACGACAGCTTGTTCTCCCTGATCAACCGCAGCGAAAAATTCCTCGCCGAAAAGCGCGGCTCGCGACCCTTCATCGAGGTGCGCGTGCCGGCGCCACCGATCGCAGAGCGACGGGCCAAGGCGCGCCAGATCTTGCCGCTGCTGCGCGCCGGCCTGGGAACGCAGCAGCCGATCTTGCAACCGATCTTGCAGCCGATCTTGCACTGGGACGGCTCCGACGAGGCGGCGGCGTTCGCCGGCTCGGCGCAGGCGGCGGCGCTGGTGGCGCGCGGGATGGTCACGCCCGAGCACATCCTGCGCTGCGGGCGGGTGGCGCTGGCGGTGAAAGATGACCTGGCTTCGCTGCCAGTAGCCGACGCCGCGCGCGCGCTGGCCCACGCCCTGGCCGGCTTCGCCGCCGATGCGCGCGCGGTGTACGAACGGCAAAAGGATCGCACCGCCGCGCCGATGCTGGAGCCGACGCCGCGGGTTGTGCTGCTGCCGGGCCTGGGTCTGGTGACGGCGATGAAGGACAAGGCCAGCGCCGTGGTCGGCAACCTTTGCTACCGCCACGCCATGCGCGTGATGGAAGCAGCCGAGTCGCTGGGCGGCTTTCGGTTCCTTGACGAAGCAGACGCGGTCGAGTTCGAATACTGGCCTTTGGAGCTGGCCAAGCTGAACGCGCCCGAGAAGGAGCTGTCGCGGCAGGTGGCGCTGGTGACCGGCGCGGCCAGCGGCATCGGGCGGGCCATCGCCGAGCGCTTCGCGGCCGAGGGCGGGCACCTGGTGCTGACCGACATCGCCGGCGATGCCCTTCGCCAGACGGCGGCGGCCATCGGTAAGCTGTGCAAGGACGCGCAGCGGGTGATCGCCGTGGAGGCCGACGCCACCCACGCGGCCGACGCGGCCCGCGCCGTGACCGAAGCGGTGCTGACCTTCGGTGGCCTGGACATCCTGGTTTGCAACGCCGGGTTCATCCAGGCCGGGCCGATCGATCTGATCGCGCCCGGTGATTGGAACCGTCACTTCGAGGTCAACGTGGGCGGCTATTTCCTGGCGGTGCGCGAGGCGGTGGCGGTGATGAAGGCGCAAGGGCGGGGGACGATCGTCTTCAACGCATCGAAGGGCGCGTTCGCGCCGACGGCGGACAACGCGGCCTACGCCAGCTCGAAGGCGGCGGTGGCGGCGCTGGCGCGCAATCTGGCGACGGAGCTGGGGCCGCACGGCATCCGGGTGAATTACATCAACGCGGACTTCATCGACACGCCGCTGATGAACCAGCTCATCGCCCAGCGGGCGGCGCAAAAAGGGATCTCGCCGGCGCAGCAGGCTGACGAATATCGGCGGCGCAATCTGTTGTCGGTGGGGCCCATCCCCCCGTCGGCGGTGGCGGAGGCTGCGCTGTTCTTCGCCTCGCCGCGGGCGCGGTTCACCACCGGCGGCGTGCTGACCGTCGACGGCGGGATCAAAGAAGCGATGCCGCGGTAGCACGGCGCTGCGCCGCCGTGTACACTCACCGGCCATGGAAATCAGCCCCCTGCGAGAACGCATCAGCAAGCTGCAAAGCCGCTTGGCGATTCTCCGGGGGCATCTTTGACATCGACGGCAAACGCAGGCGCATAGGCGAGCTGGACCACGAGGCGGGCACGCCGGAGTTCTGGAACGCCGCCGAGAAAGCCCAGACCACGCTGCGCGAGCAGGCGCGGCTGAAGTCGACCGTCGATGGATACGACGGGCAGATGCGCGCCATCGAGGACGCGCAGATCCTGGTCGACCTGGCTGACGAGGCCAAGGACGAAGCGACCGCCGCCGAAGCCGACGCCACGCTGGCGGCTTCGGAGGACGTGGTCGCGAAGATGGAGTTCGCCCGCATGTTGACCGGTCCGTACGACCGGCAGGGCGCCTTGCTCAGCATCAACGCCGGCGCCGGCGGCACCGAGTCGCAGGACTGGGCCGAGATGCTGCTGCGGATGTATTCGCGCTGGGCCGAGCGCAAAGGATACAAGGTCGAACAGCTTGATCTGCAGCCCGGCGACGAGGCCGGCATCAAGGGCGTCACCATCGGCATCGAGGGCGAGTGGGCCTACGGCTACCTGCGCGCCGAGTTCGGCGTCCACCGGCTGGTGCGCATCTCGCCTTATGATTCGCAGGCGCGCCGCCACACCTCGTTCGCCAGCGTGTTCATCTATCCCGACATCGACGAGACGGTGAAGGTGGAGATCGACGACAAGGATCTGCGCATCGACGTCATGCGATCGTCGGGCGCCGGCGGCCAGCACGTGAACAAGACCGAATCCGCGGTGCGCATCACCCACATCCCCACCGGCATCGCCGTGCACTGCCAGTCAGAGCGGTCGCAGCACAAGAACCGCGGCACGGCCATGCGCATCCTGCGGTCCAAGCTGTTCGAGGTCGAACAAAAGAAAATGGAAGACAAGATGGGCGGTATCCACGCCCAGAAGAAAGCCATCGAGTGGGGCAACCAGATTCGTTCGTACGTCCTGGCGCCGTACCGGCTGGTCTCCGACCACCGGACGGGCCTGAAGGTCAGCCAGGTTGACGACGTCCTGGACGGCGATCTGGATCAGTTCATGGTCGCCCAGCTCTTGTTGCTGGCGGGCGATCCATCGGCCGCGCCGGTGACACGGCCGGACGACGACGACCTGTAATCCGGTTCCAACATGGGAGATTTTCGTACATCTGTGGATAAATTTTGATTCACGCAATATTCACTGCTAGTTGCGGCGCCGACGGCTGTTGGTATCCCGTGGAGAAACATGGCTGACGAACGCGAGTTGATTGCGGAACGCGAGAAGAAGGCGGCGGAGATTCGCGCCGCCGGACGTAATCCCTACGCGAACGGCTTCGTCCCCTCGCACGCCATCGGCGAGGTGGTGGCGAAGTTCGCCGATCGCACGCCGCCGGCAGCGGGAGCCGACGCGCACGCCGCGGGTGCGCCCGAGTTGTTGTCGGACGAAAAGTTCACCGTCGCCGG
>DASXQB010000313.1:0-3026 GCA_036493295.1 Polyangia bacterium
CTGCCAGCGGCCCTGGAAATCAAGGGCCCGACCTTCCTCACGCCAGTGGTAACGCCGCCGCCGGTCAGGACGTCTTTCGCCTGGAGACCTTCGGCAACGAAGGATTCTGGACCGACGCCGTTCGCTTGCCCGCAGGACTGCTGGCCCAGAGCCTGACTGTCACCCAATTGCTGGCCTTGGGACTGTCGGTGAACATCGACGCCGTCGAGCCCGCCTCGCGCGATAGCTTGATGCTGAACGACCCGGCGACGACGATTCGCCTGTTGAACGCCAACGCCGTCATCGGTCTGGTGGTGAAAGACAGCGACGGCGACGGCGCGCTGAACATCGCCGCCGGCGACAAGCTCGGAATCACCTGCGCGCTTTGCCACGCCATCACCGACGGGTCGACCGTCGCGTCGCCGAACAATCTGGGCGGGGGCGGCATTGGCCGGCAGATCGACGGCCCGGTTCCTTACAACCTGAACCTGGGCGCGTTGCTGGCAGCGGCCGCCAACTCGCGGGCGTTGTTTCCGCTGCTGCAAATCAAGCTGACCGCGATGAGCGGCCGATCGATCGGACGGGCGCCCGACAGCGCCGCGCTGACCGTTGACTCCAGCGAGGCGGACGTGGACGCGTACCTGGGCAATCCGAACTATTACCCGCCGGGCACGTTCGACGACTTTCCCGACGGCAACGGCACGCCGCAGTCCATCGAGCCAATCTTTCGCACCGATCTGTCCGCACCGTACGGCGCGGCGGGCGAGATGGCCGGCCTCGATAACTTCAGTAATTTTTTCTACACGGTGGCGCTGGATCCGACGACGCTGGTCTCGTCCGCCGGCGAGGATTTCCTCGAGGCAATGAACGGTGTCACCGCCGGCGCCGAGCTGGCCGTCGACTATCAGCAGATCCTGGCCGACACCGGCGTCACCGGGTTTCCCTTCGTGCGCGCGTCGCCACCCGACGATGGAGCGGCGGGCAGCGAAGCGGCGCCCGTCGGTCTGCGCGTCGACGGCCAGCGCCTGCTGGACCTGAACGCCTATACCGACGGCCTGCACCCGCCGCCCGCGCCGGGCGGCCTGGACGTTGACCAGATCGGCGCCGGCCGCGAAGCCTTTCGTGAGCACTGCACCGGCTGCCACAACGTCGATCAAAGCCTGCGCGTCCCGACGCTGACGGTGCCCGAAGGCGCCGTCTTTCCCGCTTATGCGCCGGTCGTGCTGGCCGACCGTCCGATCGAGCTGCCGTTCCGCCCGCAGGCGCTGACGCCGATGCAGGACGATCCCAGCACCACTTTCGACGATCAGGTGGTCGTCGACGACGCCAGCCGGCGCGGCGATCTGCGCGGCAGCGCCCTGCCATTGCTGATGGATCTCGGCCGCAAAGATCGTTTCCTGCACGACGGCGAGGTGACCGGCCTTGATCGCCTGCTGGATCCGGCGCGCGGCCCGGCGACGCCGCATCCCTTCTTCATCGCTGACGCCGCCACCCGGGCCGCGGTGGTGACGTTCCTGAAAGACCTGACCGACCAGAGCCGCTGAACGCCGTCGCGGCGGTTATTCAGCGCACGTCCTGGATCGCTTGCAGCAGCTCGGGCATGGTCACGGGCTTGACCAGGTAGCGTTGAAAACCGGCGGCGCGGCTGCGCTTGATGTCCTCGCGAGCGCCGAAGCCGCTCAGCGCGATGCCGGCGATGGGGCGCTTGGCCCGCAGCTGTTTCATCAGCTCGATGCCGGTGCCGTCGGGCAGATCGATGTCGCTCACCACCAGATCGAACGGCTCGTCGGCGTGCGCCAGGGCGGCGGCGACGGTATGGGCCACAGCCACTTGATGGCCGGCGCCTTCCAGGACGGCGGTGGTCAAGCGGGCGGCGTCCAGATGGTCCTCGACGAACAATATGCGCTTGCCCGACCCGCTTGGCGCCGGGGCCGGCCGCGGGCGCCGCGCCTGAACCGCCGGGCGGGCCCCGCCTTCGCCGCGGCTGGCCCGCACGCCCCGAAGCGCGTCCAGCGTGACATCGAAAGTAGCGCCCTTCCCCGGCCCAGCGCTGCGAGCGTTGATCGTGCCGCCGTGCGCTTGCACGATGTCGCGGGCAATCGCCAGGCCAAGGCCCATGCCCTCGCGGTCATGCCCGTTCGTGCCCTGGACAAAGCGAGCGAAGATGCGCTCCCGGTCTTCCCGCGGGATGCCCACCCCAGAGTCGCGCACCTCGATCAGGACCTGGTTTTGCCGGCTGGACGAGGCCACCGTGATCGTTCCGCCCGCCGGCGTGAACTTGATCCCGTTGTGCAGGAGGTTGGCGAACACCTGCCGCAGCCGATCCGAATCGCCGTGAATGTGCGACCGCTCGGCCTGGAAATCGGCTGCCAGCGCGACGCGTTTCTTTTCGGCCGCCGAGCGGACCTGGTTCATCGCCTCCCGGATCGGCTGGTGCAAATCGACTGTCTGCTTCTTCATCGCCAGCTTGCCGTTGGTCAGGCGGGTGACGTCGAGCAGATCGTTGATCAGCCGGACCTCCTGGTGAAGGTTGCGGTGAATGATGTCGAACAGGTCGTCGGTGGCCACGCCCGCTTGCGAACAGACCCGTTCCAAGGTGTCGATGGCGATCATCACCGGCGTGAGCGGCGTGCGCAGCTCATGGCTCAACGTGGCCAGAAAGTCGTCCTTGAGCTTCATGGCGGCGCGCGCCGCCTCGGCGTTGACCGCGTGATCGCGCCGCTCGATCTCGGCGCGCTGCCGTTCACGCAGATCGATGATGGCCATGTAGATCCAGCCGGTCTGGGTCAAGGAGCTCGAGATCTGGGCGACAGCGACGCCGCTCGGCAGGTCCAAGGAAACTTCGATGCTGGCAATCTTGTGGCTGCGGCAGCAAGCGGCGATGTGCTGCCGGAAGCGCGGCCGATCCGTGCGCGCCACCAGCAACGCAAACGGCTTGCCGATCAGCTTCGGCGCCGGCTGTTCCAGGAACCGCGCGGCGCTGACGTTGACCGCCGCCACCTCGGCAAAGCTGGTCAGCGTGACGTACGGAATCGGCGCCAGCTCGT
>DASXQB010000314.1:0-4102 GCA_036493295.1 Polyangia bacterium
ATACCACAACTTCCGCCGGCCTTAAATCGTCTCGGTGGTGCTGCCCTCTCGATCGGGCGCAGGCGCCGCCGGCGCGCCCAGCCGCAGATAGCGCGCCGCCATGTCGAACTCGAAGAAGGAAAACATCTTGGTGTCGATGACCTTCTTCCACAGCTGGCTGGCGTCGTCGGCGCGGCCGTCGGCCAGACGGTGCATGGCCTCGTAGAAGAACGCCTCGGCCTGTTTTCCGACGGTGTCGGCGGCGGGGCGCAGCTGATCGTAGGACAGCTTGCCGACCGCGAACCGGGCCAACTGGCGATACCAGGCGGCGCCCCGGCGCGGGCGGATCTCGCCGTGTTGATGGTCCAGCGTCTTCAAATACGCCTCGGCCTGGGCGTCGGGGATCTTGCTGGCGCGGCGGCTGAGATCCAGCACCCACAGCGAGGTGTAGACCTTCATGTACTCGGAGACGCTGCGGCTGGGGCGCGACAGCGCCCGGTGGTAGATGTTCAGCGCCGCGTCGGCCTCGCCGTTTTCGACCAGGAAGGCAACGGTGTCGATGTACGTTTGCTCGCGATCGGGGTCTTCTTCCAGCGCCTCGTCAAACTTACGGATGCCGTCGCCGTGACGGCCGAGCAGATACGCCAAACGCCCTACCTCGACGGTGGCCTCGGCAGCGGCGGTGAAGTTCTTGCGCCGCTCGAGCGCGAACACCAGCTGTTCCCACCCGGCCAGCGACGTGCGCCAGGCGGTGGCCGCACCCTGCGGATCGCCGGCAGCGTCGCAGGCGTCACCGAGCAGGCGTTGCAGGCGCGACAGGCCGACCACCGACGGTTCTTGATCGTCGCGGCCGCGCACGCCCTCGAAGCTGTCGCGCAGGAGCTGCGCCGCGCGCCGCGGATCGCCGCGTTTCAGGGTCAACTTGGCCTGCTCGATGATCACGCTGATGGTGCTCGGGCTTTGCTGGTGGGCGTGAGTAAACAGCGCGTCGGCCTTGTCCACCTGGCCGGCGTTGACATAGCTGCGGCCCAGCTCGAAGTCGATGTCGGCGTCGGTGATTTTGAAGTCAGTGCCGGAAAATCGCTGGTGATCCTCACGCGAGCGGCGGCGCAGAGCGTCCGCTTCGCCGTTGTCCAGCGCCTCGCGTTCGGGATCCAGCCGCAGTTGCAGGCGGGCGAAATAAAGCTCTTCCAGTTCGGCGGAGATCTTCGCCTGCTGATCGTGCGTGGTAGGCGACCGTTCCAGGATCGCCCGCGCCTCTTCCAGCTGGCGAATGGCCAAAAACGGCATCGACAGCACGCGCGACACGTGCGCCGACAGCACCAAGAGATCGGGATCGTCGGGAACCTTCCCGAGGCCGTTGTTCAGCACGCGCGCCGCCACCACCAGATCCGGCGCGTCGGTGGCGGTGCCGCCAAGAAAATCGATGCGGGGGAGAAACTGGCGGGCCAGCCGAATGAAGTCCGCCGCCGCCGCCGCCGGCCGATTCGCCGCCATCAGCAGCTCGCGCAATTCCGGATCGTCACCCGGCTGCTGCGACAGCGCCTGCGAGCGTTGCGCCGCCATGTCGATGCGCCCGCAGCGCAAGTACAAGGTAACCACGCTGGCCAGCGCGCGCTGCATCTCTTCGCCGTGGGCCATCAGCAGCTCGCCCAGCGCTTTGCGCGCCGATTCCCCCCCCATCGGCCGGCGCAACACCGACTGAAATTTCTTCTGCCGATCGACGTAAAGGCCGTCCAGCGGCGCGGCCAGCGCCGGCGCCGGCCAATCACCCAGCGCGTTCTCCAACGTGTCGACGGCGCTGGTCGGGCGGTGGCCATTGGCGGTCTCGGGAGCGCCGCTGGCTTCTTCGCTCCATTTGATTAGCTGGTCCAGGCGATCGGTCCACTCTCGATTGCCGGGCTCCAATGAGGCCAGCGCGCCCAGCGCCAGGACCACCTGCGAATCGGCGCCGCGCGGGGAGAACAAACCCACCACCAGCCGCGCGGCTCGGTTGATCAGATCGCGCTCCGCCGCCGGGATGGCCCGCGCGGCGTCACCGATCTCCGTTGGGTCGTAAAGGCCTAGGGCGTCGCGCAGACAGTCGAAGACGCGATCGGTGATGTCGTCACTTTCCGCTTCGCGCATCTCTTCGCGCAGGCGATCGGCGTTCAACGCCACCACCGGATCCAGCAGGTAGTGAATCAACTTTGCGCGCAGGACGGCGCGTTCGGGGGTGCCGATGCGCAACGCCTGAAAGACGAAGCGACCCTCCAGAAAATCGTCTTCGAACGCGACTTTGTCCAGGCGGGAGGCGTCGGTTCTGGCCTGCATACCTGGACCGCCCGGCGCCGCCGGGCCGTGGTGGGCACAAGCGGCCACGGAGATTGTTGCCAGTAGAGCGGCGCCGACGGCGCCCGATCGACTACGGATCATGTCCTGATTTTAGATCCGCGCGCGTCGGGTGGTACGCTTTTCTCGAATGACAAGCTGGCAGCGGCGCCCGCCCGGCCGCCCTTTGGTGTTGGGCCACCGAGGCGCCAGCGCGGTTTGCCCCGAAAACAGCCTGGAAGCGTTCGCGCGCGCCGTCGCCGATGGGGCGGATGGCGTCGAGCTGGACGTGCTGGCGTGCGCCACCGGCGAGGTGATGGTCTTCCACGACGACGATCTGGCGCGCCTGGGCGGCCGGCCCGAGCGAATCGCCGACTTGCCGTACGCCGACCTGCGCGATTTGGCGCTGACGTCGGGCGCGCGGATTCCCACGCTGCAAGAAGCGCTGGCCGTCTGTGCGTCGCCGTGCCTGGTCAACGTCGAGCTGAAGGCGACCGGCTTTTGGGGCGGCCCGCTGGGCCCGCTGGCCGATCGGGTGGCGACCATCGTCGAGCAGGCCGGGGCTGCCGACCGCGTGCTGGTGTCGTCGTTTCACCCGCGGGCGGTCTTCGAGTGGCAGAGGCGGGCGCCGCGCATCCCGGCCGGATTGCTGTTCGAACGCGAAGGGCCGTTGCTCTTGCGCCGCCCATGGGCGGTTTCGCTGCTGCGCCCGGTGGCGGTCCACCCGGAGTCGGTGTTATGCAACGCCGATCGGGTGGCGACCTGGCATCGCCGCCGCCATCTGGTCAACGTCTGGACCGTCTACGATCCGGCAGCCTTGCGCGCGTTGGCGGCGATGGGCGTGGACGGCGTCATCACCAACGACCCCGCAGGGACACGCGCGGCTCTGGGCTAGCCTGGCAGGCGCGGTCGACTTGCGCTCATCGCAAAATGGAATTCCACCACACAGGATCATCTTGACGTCGCCAGTGACCGTCACGATGATGAGCCGGTGCTTGAGTCCGCCGTCAACGAAGATGCCGCCTGGGAGCAGCAGCCAGCGCGCTGGAACATCCAGGTCAACGGCACCGTGGAAGGCGTGGGATTTCGCGCGTTCGTCTACACATTGGCCACCCGACTGAACCTGCGCGGCTTCGTCGCCAGCCAGCCCGGAACACTGGCCATCGAGATCGAAGGCGCCCGCGCTTCACTGGGCGAGTTCCTGGAAGAACTGTGGCTCGGCGCGCCGAGGCGGGCGCACATCGATCAGCTGTCCTGTCACTCCGGCCCGCCGCAGGGCGCGGCGGGGTTTCAGATCGTCGGCAAGGACTGATCGGACTGTCGGTCGTCTGTCCGCGATCGGACTTTTGAAAACGGCTGGTCCCCCTTGACCGGCGGTCGCGAACCCGCGAAGTTGGGGTCGCAATAATTTAACGCACAGGGGAATGTGATGCTCAAGACGTCAATTGTGGGCTTTTTATCGATCGGTTGCGTTCTGGTGGGGGCGGGCTGTGGAAAAAGCTCCAGTGCGGGCAACACGGGCAGCGGCGGCGACAGTGGCCAGGATGCCGGCAGCGGCAGCGGCGGTTCGGGGAGCGGCGGCGGCGCGAGTGGTCTCTCCCAATGTGTCGGCTCGGCGTTCGGTAACTGCAGTCAGGCCGACATTACGACCTTCACCGATTGCGTCGCCACTGCCTGTGACAGCGAGTACAAGACCTGTCTTGGTGCCGGCTACAAGTCCGGAACCTACTCGGGGCCCTGCGGTGACTACACCAAGTGCGTCTCCGCTTGTAAATGCGATACCACCTGCGCGTCCCAGTGCACCCAATCGAGT
>DASXQB010000315.1:0-5413 GCA_036493295.1 Polyangia bacterium
AGGAGCATCGCGAAGATGCCGCCCAGCAGAAAAGCCAGCAGAACCGAGACCAGGTACATGATCCCGATGCGCTTGTGGTCGACCGTCGTCAACCACGACCAAACGCCCCGATCGGCGTTCAGGTAGTTGACGGCTGGGTAGACCGGCTCAGCGTCGTTGGACTGGCTCATAAACTGGTTCCTTAGAGGGAGCGTTCTCGAAGTTGGCGGTGCGCAGCGACTTAATGAATTCGACCAGCGCGGCCGCCTCGGGCGCCGCCAACCGACCTTTGTAGGTCGGCATGACGGGTTTGAATCCCTTCACCACCTTGGCGCGGGGATCGATCATCGAATCGGTCAGATAGCCTTCGTCGGCGATGACCGTCTCGCCGGACTCCAGCGTCTCTTTACGTTTGTAGAGATCCAGCCAGGTCGGTCCGATGTGCGGCTGGCCGTCGATGGTGTGGCATTTGAAACACCCTTGCGAGGTGGCGATGCGCCGCCCGTAATCGACCAGGCTGCCGCGAAAGCTACCGCCGTCGTCGCCGCCAGTGTCCACGCGCTCTGCCAGGCCGTTCTTCTGGTCGGCCATCCAGTTGTCGAAGTCGGGGCCGGACATCACGACGATCTCGCCCCACATCTGCGAGTGCCAGGTGCCGCAATATTCGGCGCACAGGACCTGGTACCGCCCCGGCTTGACCGCTTCGAACCAGGTCTCGGTGTACCGTCCCGGCAGCACGTCCTGCTTGATGCGAAAGTCCGGCACATAGAACGAATGGATGACGTCGCGGCTGGTCATCAGCAAACGCACCGGGCGGTTGGCCGGAACGTGCAGCGTGCCGATGGCGTTCGGACCGTCGGGATAGGCGAACTTCCACATCCACTTTTTCGCCATCACGTACACGTCCATCGTGTTCTGCGGGGGGCTCGTGTACCAGATGTAGTCCTTGTAGCCCTGCACGAACCACAGGAAGAAGAAGAACAGCGGCACACCGATGATCACCACTTCGAACTTCACGCTGGGGATGACCAGCGGGGTCGACTGGCGGGCCTTGCGCTCGCGGAACTTGAAGAAGAACGCGAAGGCCATCACGCCGACGCCGACGGAGACCAGCATCGTCACCGTGATGACGAAGTAGTGCAGATAGTCGACCGGCTTGGCGAAGGTGGACGCCTGCACCGGCAGAAAGAGCAAGCGGCGCATCAGATCATTCATGCCGCCCTCCGTTTCCTCATCGCGATCTCCTTGCGCCAGAGCACCGTCAGCAAGCCAGCCAGCGCGAAAAAGACCAGCCCGGCGCCGACGCGCATGAACCCGATGACGAAAGGCGCGTACCGTCTGCTGACGGGGTCATAACGAAAACAAGACAGGACAACTTTGTCGAACGACGTTCCCACGCGGCCGCCGCCCGCCTCGACCATCGCCAGCTTGAAGTCGCGCGGCAGAACGTCGACGCCGTACAGATAGCGCGACACCCGGCCCTCCGGCGTCAGCACGAAGGCCACCGCCTCGTGGGCGAACTGCTTGCTCTGCGGGTCGTACTTGTATCCAAAGCCGACGGCCTTGGCCATGGCGTCGCTGGCGGCGGCGGTGCCCATCAAGAACGGCCAGTCGTTGGGCGCCAGGCCGGGCGCGACGGCGTTCAGGATGCGGCGCTGTTGCTCGGCGGCGGCCTTGGGGTCTTCGTTGGGGTCGATGCTGATCGACACCGCGGTGAAGTCCTTGCCCAGTGTCATCCCGGAGGTCTTCAGCGACTTCACCAGGCCGTCCAGCACCAGGCTGCACAACATCGGGCAGCGGTGATAGCCCAGCGTCACCAGCAGCGGCTTGCCCTGGAACAGAAAGTTGTCGAACGCCACCGCCTTGCCGGTGGTGTCGGTGAACGACAGGCCGGCGGGCACGCGCTCGCCCAGGTGCTCGATGACGTCGATGTTCTGCAAGGCGGCCAGCGGCTGCTCGCTGCCTTGGGGAAAAACCACCAGGCTGGACTTGTCTGCTGCCCACGCCACGCGCGCCGAGAGCAACAGCAGCGGCACCAGCGCCCAGCGACGGTTCATCGCCCGCCTCCGGCCGGCGCGGCCGTCGGTGCCGGCAAAAGCGGGGCCGGCGGCGACGCGCCTGCGGCGATCTGTTCCATCGCCTTGTCGATCGGGATGTGAACCACGCCGCGCTTGCGATCGACCCAGCCATAGCCGTTCAAGGCGTCGCTGTGCGCCTGGCGCCACTTTTCCAGACGATGGTCGACCTCGAACGGCACCTGGTCGACGATGCCGATCTCGTCCTTGCCGACCTCGGTGGCCTTGCGGCTCTCTCCGTGCTCGTCTCGCAGGCGGCCGCGCTCACCGTCGAGAATCTTCACCGCCCACAGTGTGCACAGGCCGAACGCCACCAGCGACACCACGCCGACCACGATGACCTTGGTGAAGTCGATCTGATCTTCGTTCTGGTGGGCGCTGGGCGCCGGCGCCCCGTGACCAGATGGTTGTTTGCCGCTCATGGTTGCTTGTACCGTAATGAATCGGCGATGTACGGATCGCGCACCGGCACGGTGAACCGCCCGCGGGCTCGCCACATGACGAAGGCGATGGCCAGCAGGCCCACGCCCAGGAAAGCCGTGACGCTGGTCCAGTGCATGGTGAAGCCTTCCGGGTGCAGCGTCGGCATCACCAGCCAGTACAGATCCAGATAGTGCACGAGGAGGATCCACACTCCGACCGCCGCCAGCCGGCGCCGGTCTCGCTTGAGCGAGCGCGACAGCAGCGCGCCGAACGGCAGGAAGAAGTGGCCGACGATCAGGAACACCCCCACCCAGGCCCACTCAGCCTTGAAGCGCACCATGTAGAACGGCACTTCCTCAGGCAGGTTGGCGATCCAGATAAGCAACAACTGCGAAAAGCCGATGTAGGCCCAAAAGCAGATGAAGGACAGCATCAGCTTGCCGATGTTGTGCGTGTGCTCGGAATTCAACAGATCGCCGAAGAGATCTTTGCCGCGCGCCAGATCCGAAATCACCGCCAGCAGCGCCAGCGTGCTGACGAAACTGCCGGCGAAGTAGTAGACGCCGAAGATGGTGGAGAACCACAGCGGGTTCAGGCTCATCAACCAGTCGAAGGCGGCGAAGCTGAAGGCCAAGGCGAGAAAAGGCAAGCCGCCGGCGCCCAGGTTGCGCTGGCGCTGGGTCAGCCCCACCTCGCCGGTGCGGTCCTGCTTTGTCGACCAGCCGTACAGCCGCTGCGACAGGAAGATGCACAGCGCGAAGTAGATCGCGGTTCGAACGACGAACGCCGTGACGTTCAAGTACGCCTGCTTGTGCGCCAGCAGCTTCAGCGCCTCGCGCCCCATGTCCGCCGGCGGGTCCACCCAGATGTACAGGTACTTCATCGAGGCGGCGATGGGGATGAACAGCAGCGCCATCAACGGCAGCACCAGCGTGATGCTCTCGATCGGGCGGCGCACGACCGTCACCCACTTGGCCTTGAAGGCGTGCATGATCATCAGCAGCACCAGCGCCGCCAGGCCGATCCCGGTCCAGTAGGCGAACGCCACCAGGTACGAGAACATCGTCTGCCGCGGATCGACGGTCATCCACCCGAAGGTGGCGCCCAGCAAGGCCAGCCCGGCCAGGCCTCCGCCCAGGATCCACGAGCGACCGCCCGCGAACGGTTGCAGATTGGCGGCGGCTTGCGTGCTCACGGCAGTTCCGGAACTCACGGGGTCTCCTTGTGGGCCGGCGCTGGGGCAGACACCCCTTGCGGCAGCGCCTGCAACCGCGCCCGCACGTCGGCGGGAACGGCGTCGACAGAAACGTTCTGGCTAAGCTGCAAGGCGCGCACGTACGCCACGACCGCCCAGCGCTCTTCGATGGTCAATTCAGCGGCGTAGGAGGCCATCAGGCCGAAGCCTTTGCTGATGACCTCGTAGATATAGCCGGGCGCGCGGTCAGAATATTTGTGCAGCGACGGCGGCGGACGGAGGGCCATCTGCCGCGCGACGATGCTGTCACCGTCGCCCAGCGGACCGTGGCAGGTGGCGCAGGTGATGTCGAACCGCTTGCGTCCCAGGGCCAGCAGCTTGGCGTTCACCGGCAACGGGATGGCGACGGCGAAACCGGCGTTGACCGCCTCGCCGTTTTGCGAATACGGCCCGGCTTCCAGGGTGTGCCCGGCCGTCAGCAGCAGGCCCAGGCGCGATCGCTCACGCGGGACTGTCCCCTCGGGCGGCGCACGCATCGACAGGCCGTCGTCCCAGAAGGCGCTTTCCTTGTACGGCTTGACCTTCGGCTGGCGGTCGGCCATCGGGTCCAAAATATTCTCGTCGCAGCCGCTCAGCAGCGGCGCCAGCGTCGCCGCCGTCGTCAACAAGGCGGCGACCAGCGTGGTGGAAGCGCCCCGCCTCATCGTTCCAACTCCTCGATGATCTCCACGCCGGTGCCGCCCGCGCCGCGCATGTCGTCGGCGACCTTCTCGGGCGTCACCTCGGGTGGCACCTCGACAGACAAGAAAAATCCATCAACGGATGCGCTGGCGAATGCCTCCGACTGGAAGACCGGATGGTATGGCTTGGGCAATCCGGCTAGAGCGAAAAAGCCGAAGAACGACGACGTCCCGCCGATCAGCACGGCCAGCTCGAAGGTGATCGGGATGTTCGCCGGCGGGCTGTGCGGCGGCCGGTTGCCGATGTTCAGCGGCCAGTCGATCACGTTGCAGAAGTGAATCATGCTGTAGGCGATGAACGCGCCGGCGATCGCCCCCAAAAGGACGATGGTCGGGATCTTCGCCCGCTTGAGCCCCAAGGCCTCTTCCAACCCGTGCACCGGGTAAGGCGTGTGCGTGTCCAGGTTCTTGTGTCCCCGGGCGCGCACGACCTTCGTGCCTTCGAGAAGCGCGTCCGTGGTGGCGAACTGCCCCAGCACGAACCGGCGCGGAACGAAGCCGCTTCCTTCGTGTCCGCCGCTCATCAGTGCGCTCCTCCGGCGGCCGGCGATTCAGCGTCGTGCGCCAACTCGTGCCGCAACTCTTTGACCTCGGTGACGGCCACCGCGGGAACGAACTTCAAGAACAGCAAGAACAGCGTGGAAAACAGGCCGATGGTGCCCAGGAACAAACTGATGTCCACCCAGGTCGGAGCGTACATCCGCCAGCTCGATGGCAAGAAATCTCGGTGCAGCGAGGTGACGACAATGGTGAAGCGCTCGCACCACATGCCAATGTTGATGAAGATGCAGGCGACCCAGACCACCACCAGGTTCAGGCGGATCTTCTTCACCCAGAAGATCTGCGGGACCAGGACGTTGCAGAAGATCATCAACCAGTAGACCGGCGCCATCGGGCCGCGCTGGCGGACGCGGAAGAACTGCCCGAACTCGTATTCGTTGCCGCTGTACCAGGCGATGAAGTGTTCCATCGCGTACCCGTAGGTCACCATCATTCCGGTC
>DASXQB010000316.1:0-5251 GCA_036493295.1 Polyangia bacterium
CGAGCTCTCGCTCGGCAAGACCATGCTGCCGACGTTCAAGGTTCCGGACGGTGAGGACCTCAACAGCTTCATCGTGAAGTGCGCGACCGATGGGCTGGAGCGGCGCTTCTGCGAGAAGCAGGCGCGCGGCGAGAAGTTCGACCCGGACGCCTACCGCGAGCGGCTGACCTACGAGCTCGGCGTCATCCAGAAGATGGGCTTCTCCGGGTACTTCCTCATCGTCTGGGACTTCATCAACTGGGCCAAGAAGGCCGGGATCCCGGTCGGGCCCGGCCGCGGCTCGGGCGCCGGTTCGCTGGTCGCGTACAGCATGCGCATCACCGACATCGATCCCATCGAGCACAAGCTGCTGTTCGAGCGCTTCCTGAACCCCGAGCGCGTGTCGATGCCGGACTTCGACATCGACTTTTGCATGAACCGCCGCGACGAGGTCATCCGCTACGTCACCGACAAGTACGGCAAGGACAACGTCGGCCAGATCGTCACCATGCACCAGATCAAGGCGCGCAGCGGGATCCGCGACATCGCGCGCGCCATGGCCTTGCCCTTCGCCGAGGCCGACAAGGTCGCCAAGTTCGTCCCCGAGCCGATCCAGGGCAAATCGCCGCCCATCGCCGAAGCGATCGAAAAAGAGCCGCGCCTCAAGCAGCTCTACGAAGAGAACGCCACCTATCGCGAGCTTTTGGACATCGCCAAGGGCCTGGAGGGTTTGAACCGCCACGCCGGCACGCACGCCGCCGGCGTGGTCATCGGCGACAAGCCGCTGTGGGAGTACGTGCCGTGCTTCCGGCCGGCCGGCGAAGAAGGAATCGTCACCCAGTACGACAAGGACATGGTCGAGAAGGCCGGCCTGGTGAAGTTCGACTTCCTGGGCCTCAAGACCCTGACCGTCATCCAGACCTGTCTGGATCTGGTCAATCGCGAAAAGGCGGCGGCGGGCCAAGGCCCGCTGGACCTGGCCGACATCGGCACCGACGACGCCGAGGTCTACAAGATGATCTCCAAGGCCGACGTCACCGGGGTCTTCCAGCTGGAATCGAGTGGCTTTCGCGAGCTCTTGAAGAAGCTCAAGCCCGACTGCTTCGAAGACATCGTGGCGGCGGGCGCGCTTTACCGGCCGGGGCCGCTGGAGGGCGGCATGGTCGACGATTTCATCGACCGCAAGCACGGCCGCATGAAGGTCGAGTACGACCATATTTTGCTAGAGCCGATCCTCCGCGACACCTACGGCGTCATCGTCTACCAAGAGCAGGTCATGCAGATCTCGTCGGCGCTGGCGGGTTACTCGCTGGGCAAGGCCGACCTTCTTCGCCGCGCCATGGGCAAGAAGAAGGCCGAGGTCATGGCCAAGGAGAAGGCCGGTTTCCTCGACGGCGCCAAGGTCAAGCAGATCGACAGCAAGATCTCCGAACGCGTCTTCGATCTGATGGAGAAGTTCGCCGGCTACGGCTTCAACCGCAGCCACAGCGCCGCCTACGGCATGCTGACGTATCAGACGGCGTACTTGAAACGGTACTGGCCGGTGGAATTTTTCGCCGGCCTGCTCACCTGCGACAAGGACAACACCGATTCGGTGGTGAAGTTCATCGCCGAGGCCCGCCAGAGCGGCATCGAGGTCTTGCGCCCCGACGTCAACGAGTCCGACACCGACTTTACCGTCGTCGCCGTCGCTGGCGACAAAGGCGTGGTGAAAAAGTCGATCCGCTTCGGCCTGGGCGCGGTCAAAGGCGTCGGCGAAGGCGCGGTCGAGGTGATCAAGGCGGCGCGCGACGAGGGCGGAGCGTTCCTGTCGCTGTTCGATTTCTGCAAGCGCGTCGACGGCCGCAAGGTCAACCGCAAGGTGCTGGAGGCGCTGGTCAAGTCGGGCGCCTTCGACGGGGTGGCCAGTAACAACAGCGTGTCGCGCGCCCGGCTGTTCGCCGCCATTGGCCTGGCGGCTGACCGCGCCGCCGCCGCCCAGCGCGAGCGCGAGAGCGGCCAGACGTCGTTGCTGGCCTTGTTCGGCGGCGGCGGGAGCAACGGCGCGGGAACCGGCAATGGCAACAACGGCCACGGCAAGAGTGGCTCGTCGTCTTTCATCGAAGAAGACCGCTATCCCGACGCCGACGAATGGTTTCCCAAAGAGATTCTCGCCTACGAAAAAGAGTCGCTGGGTTTCTATATCAGCGGCCATCCCCTGGATCGTTACGGGGGCGAGCTGCGCCGCTTTACCACCGCCACCACCGCCAACTGCACCGAGAAGGGCGTGCGCGCCGATGTGGTGCTGGGCGGCATCGTCTCGAACTATCAAGAACGCCCGATGAAGAGCGGCAACGGCAAGTACGCGTTCTTCACCTTGGAAGATCACTTCGGGCAGATCGAGCTCATCGTCAACAGCAAGAAGGTCGAGGAGTACCGCGACATCCTGCAAAAGGACGATCCGTTGCTGGTCTACGCCACCGTCGACACGCCCTTCGGCGAGGGCGAGACCGCGCGCGAGCGGCTGCGCTTCAACGACGCCAAGCTGCTGTCGGAGATTCGGCGCCAAAAAAGCTCGCAGCTGGACATCCATCTCAACGCCGATCTCATCAACGACGCCCAAATGGTGGCCCTGGAAAAACTGCTGCGCGAACACACCGGCCCTTGCAAGACCCAGCTGCGCCTGGAGATCCCCAAGCGCAGCGAGACCGTGCTGGATCTCGGCGACGAATACAAAGTCGCCGCCACCGACGATCTACTGGCCCGGATCGAGATGCTGTTCGGCCAGCGCGTCGCCGTGCTGCGCTAGAGCCGGCGACGTTCGCCGCCCGCGATCAGAGAGGGGCGCCTTCTCGAGCGAAGGTGAAGCGCTCGACGATCTGTCCGTCGGGATCGACCACGCTGAGCCGACCGGCCTCGGTTTCAAAGTGGAGCATCACCCCCGAATCGACGTCGCGGAACACCATCAAACGTTCGTCCCAATAGATCGAATGCACCGTCTGAGGTTTTGTTGCGGCGTTTGACCGGGGATGCCACAGGCGCGGCGGCGCGCCATAGAAAATGCCCAGTTTCATGTCCACCAGGCGATCCAGAGACGCCACCCCGTTTCCAATTGCCCCGCCCGTAACGAGAGCGCCCAAGAGGACCGCCAAACCCAGTGCAACCTTGCTCATTGCTTCTGACCTCCCAAATGAATCGCTGACGCTGACCGTTCCTGGGCATTGCAGAATTCGGGCCGGCGCGAAGGCCGACGAGATCCGGCCGCTGATCGCGAGAAATCGCCACAAAGACAGCGCCCGCGATTGCGGGAATGGCAATTTGTCTTAACCCTTCGAATTCCGGGATTTGCGCCAGCGCGCCTTGCTGGCGCGGCTTGTCGACGGTGGCTATCTGGACTTCGCCCGCCGGTCACCCTATCGTGCTGCCACACAAGCGCGTTGCGCACCCTGGAGGATCTGCGTGAAAAAATCCGTTTCCCTCGCCGTCGGACTGCTTTCGTTGTTGCTGCTCGCACGGGCCAGCTGGGCCCAGGCGCCAGCGCCGACCGCGCCTCCCCCGTCGAATCCGCCGCCGTCGCTCGTTCAGCCAGCCAACACCGGCACCAGCGCCGGCGAAAAAGGCATCTCGGTGTGGGCGATCCTTCCCTGGCGCGGCATCGGGGCCGGCGCACGCTACATGTTGCCGCTGCCGATCACCTCACTTTTGACCCACACGTCTTTGCATGACAGCTGGGCGCTGGAATTTGGCGCCGATTTTTATCATTGGGACTGTGGCATCGCGAATTACAGCTGCAGCTGGAACGAGATCCTTCCGGTGGTGGGCATGATGTGGAAGGTCGACCTCACCCCGCAGTTCACTGTCTATCCGAAGATCGAAGCCGGCTATCCCATCGGCTGGTACTCGGGCCCGGGTTTCACCGGCCGCGAGAGCTTCGCCAGCTTCTATGTCTCGGGCGGCGCCGGTCTTTTGTACAAGCTCAGCAACGGCCTCACCCTGCGCGCCGAGGCTAGCAGTTACGACATCAAGGGTGGCGTTGGCTGGCTGTTCTAGTAACCATCACTCGTCTTTGTAAAAGAGGCGTCGCGAATATCGCGGCGCCTTTTTGCTTTTCTGCGAAATAACTCCTTCTCGTCGATCTGCGCCTCGCCCTCGTCAGTACGAAGCTGGTGGACGAATCGTCCGCTCAACTAGTCGGAGGGTAGATATGGGATTTCGAACGGGACTGGTTTCCTTGACGGCTGGCGGCCTGGCGCTGGCGATTTGCAGCTGCAGCAGCAGCTCCAGCAACGACGCCGGCACCAAGGCCGACACCGGACAGCAGTCGCTGTACGACAAATATGGCGGCGCCCCGACGGTGTCGAAGGTGGTGGACGACGCGGTCACTGGCTTGCTGGCAGACTGCGAAGAGGCGCCGTACTTCGCCTCGGTGGGCACCGCAAACCACGACAGCGTGGCGCGCCTCAAAAGCTGCCTGCGCCTGCAGTTCACCGCGCTGATGGGCGGGCCGGCGACTTATCCTGGCACCAACGATCAGGGCGACGCCTGTGTCAGCATGGCGGCCATTCACACCGGCCTCGCTATTCCCGGCACGGTGTTCGACAAGTTCGTGATGGATCTGGGCGCCGTCCTCAAGGCGGATGGTGTTTCAGACGCCGACATCGCCACCATCGCCGGCGCGGTGGGCGGTCTCAAGACTGACATCGTGGCGGCGACGCCCGTCGACAAAACCGCCTGCGACGGCGGTGCCACCGACGGACCCGCTGACACTGGCGAGACGGCACAGTCGTTGTTCGTCAAATACGGCGGCGCCCCGACGGTGGCCAAAGTGGTGGACGACGCCGTGACCGGCGTCTTGGCCGACTGTCAAATCTCGCCCTATCTGGCTTCGATTGGAACCCCGAACCACGACAGCGTGGCGCGATTGAAAAGCTGCCTGCGCTTGCAGTTCACCGTGCTGATGGGCGGTCCGGGCATGTACCCCGGAACAAACGACGAAGGCGACATGTGCGTGAACATGAAGGCCATCCACACCGGCCTGGGAATTCCCGGCACGGTGTTCGACAAGTTCGTGATGGATCTGGGCGGCGTCCTGAAAACCGACGGGGTCTCGGACGACGACGTGGCTACCATCGCTGGCGCGGTGGGCGGTCTCAAGACCGACATCGTGTCGCCCACGCCGGTCGACATGAACGCCTGCGACGCGGGCACCGACTCGGGCACCGGAGGTTGATCGCCATGACCGCACAGCCGACGTCTCGTCTTCGTCGTGCTGGTCGCCGTGGGATCAAGGTGC
>DASXQB010000317.1:0-6932 GCA_036493295.1 Polyangia bacterium
TGCTGACGAAGGCAACCGGCCATATTCGGGCGACACTTTACGCCCTCAAAGTACGTGGGTAAACGACGGGAGTTTCGGATTTCCCACAAAAAATAGGTCTTGGCAGCGCTGAAGCCAGGCGCGTCAGGCGTTTTACTGGCAAGAATAGGGGCCAAAACTCCCAGAAAGGGTCTTTAGGGCCAATGAACTTCATCTCTTTGCTCCGTCCACGGCAGACGTGCCTGGTCATCAGCGCGGTCGCCTTGCGCTGCTCCGCCACCAGTTGCGCCACCAAGGCCGCGCCCGGACCGAACGCCCCTGCACCGGCCACCATCCCAGTTGCAGCAAGCGGCCAACCCACCGCGCCTGCCGCCACGGTGGCCACCGACCTTCTGGCCGCCGCCGCGGAGAAATTTCTGACCGCGTTTCGCCTGGGCGACGATGCGGCGGCGTGCAGCCAGTTCGAACCGATCATGGCCAGCAAGATGCCCGCCGCGACGTTGGCCTCCGTTCGGCAGCAGCTGATCCAGACGCGCGGGCCGCTGCGATCATGGAAAGCGGTAGAGACCAAAATTCTGGCGCCGTACGAAGGGCGTTTTTATCGGCTGACGTTTGCTTTCGGATCGGTGATCGGGCGCATCGTCTTCGTGCCGCAGACACAGCAGATCGCCGGGTTGTTCTTCGCGCCCGACAAGATCTTTCACCCACAAGCGCAGCCGGGTGCGGAAGGCGCCATCACCACGCGCGACGTGACCGTCGGACCCAACCTGGGCGCCACCATCACCTGGCCGCAAGCAAGCGGCGGCGATCCGCTGCCCGCCGTGGTGCTGGTCCCGGGCAGCGGCGTCGTCGATCGCGACGAGACCGTGGGCGCCGTGCGCCCGTTTCGCGATCTGGCCGATGGCCTGGCCCGCCACGGAATCGTCACCATTCGTTACGACAAGCGCACGTTCGCCCGCCCCGAGCTGCTGGCCGGAAATCCGCGCGCCACCGTCGAAGACGAATGCATCCAGGACGCGCTGGCGGCGATTGCGCTGGTGCGCTGGCAACCACGCGTGGATCCGGCACGCGTGTTCGTCGCCGGACACAGCCTGGGCGCGCTGCTGGCGCCGGAGATCGCCACCCGGGCCGGACGCATCGCCGGCGTGATCATGCTGGCCGCTCCCGCCAGACCGGTGCTGGACGAGCTTCTGGATCAGCTGAAACAGGCCGGCGCGCCCGCAGACAAACTTGCCAAGCTGGAACAGGACCGCAAGACCGCCATCGACGCGCGCACGCCGCCCGAACAAATGATCCAGGGAATGTCCGCGCTGTACTGGAAAGACGAAGCCGAGCGAACCACCCGCGCCTTCGCCATCGCCCGCGACTTTCCTGGACCGTTGCTGTTTCTGCGCGGTGGCGACGATCGACAGGTGCCAGCGGCCGATCAAGATCGCTGGCTGCGCGAGCTGCGCGGCCGAGCGGACGTCAGCGCCCAGACCATCCCCGGCCTCTCGCATTTCTTCAACGGCGCTCCCACCGCCCTGCCGTTGCCGGCGGAAGGCGCCCCGGACGATCCCCGCGCCCGAGTGTCCGACGCGGCCATCGACGCCGTCGCCGCGTTCGTCCGGCGCGGGCCCGGCCCGGCCGCCGCGCCGTGATGACACAAGGTGGTCCGCGCCCGCGCTGCGATGAAAATCTGAGAAGGGCCGGCCGCAGCGCTTTCAGTTTTCTTACAAGCGCCCGCTTTACCCCCGTCGTCGCTGACGCCCATCGTTGGCTCGGATCCTGTATTGCTTGGGGCGCCGATGCTGCTTTCCTTTCGCCTGCCCGCGTTGGTTCTGTCGCTGCTGGGGCTGAGCGCGCCGTTGCAAGCTGCCGCTGCCGCCGCGCCCAGCGACGGTGCTTGCGCCGACGCCACCACGGTTGAACGCCTGCTGACCGCCGAGCTGCACGGCGAACCGCTGGGCCCCGACGCTGGCTGGCGGCTGCGTTACCGGGTGGAATCCAGCGACGGCGACGGCGACGGCGGCGCGGTGCGCGTGAATTTGTTTGGCGACGACGGACGCCTCTACCTGACGCGCGCCCTGGACCATGCCAGCGGCGATTGCCAGACGCTGGCCCAGGCGGCGGCGCTGATCGTCGAACGGTTCGTCACCGACCTTGACTGGACATCGGGACGGCCGTTGCCGCCGCCCGCGACGATCGCCGTGGCGCTGCCGTCACCCGCGCCGTTGGTGCCGACGCGGGCATGGCTGACCGCCGGCGCGGGCGTGGCGACACGCAGCCAGCACCTGGCCGCCGGCGCGCTGGGCTTGCGCCTGGAACGAGGGGCGCTGGACGGCGCGCTGAGCGCGTTGTTGCCGGCTGCTGGCGAAGCAGAGACGCGACCAGCCGGCGGCAAAGCCACACTGTCGGTGGTCGGCGCCGCGCTGTCCGTCGGCGGGCGCTGGCAGCCGCACCGCCTGCAACTGCGCGCCGGTCCGATCGCCGTCGTCGACTACGAATGGGCCCGCACCGAAGGCATCACGCTGCAGAAAAGCAACACGCGCTTCACCCTGGCGGCGGGCGCCGCGGCCGGCGCGTCGTACGCCTTGTCGTCGCGCTGGCGCGTCGGGTTGGATCTGTGGGCCGCAACAGCCGTGCTGGGAAATCAATTCGTCGTCGAAGGTTGGGGTCCGGTGCTGGCCCCGCCGCGGTTTCAAGCCACCGCGTTGCTGGGCGCCGCCTGCGCGCTGGCGCCGTGAGCAAACAAACGCGCCCTCCGCGCTCTCCAATCAGTTCAAGGAGGACGCGCTGATGAAAATGCTTCGACACCTTTTTTTCCCTCACTTCTTGCTGGCCACGGTCGCCACGCTGGCGGCGGCCGGCTGCGACGACAAAGCTCTTGGTGACGCTAGCCCCGCCCCGGTGACGGCGGGCACGGGTGGCAGCGGCGTCGCCGGCGCCAGTGGCAGCGGTGGCGCCAGTGGCGCCAGCGGCAGCGGCGGCGCGACAGCCGGTGGCTCGGGCGGCGCCGTCGCCGACGCGGGTGGCGGCGCGGACGCGCAGACCACCGCCTGCAAGACGTCGTCGGACGTGCTGGTGAATGGGATGCCCACTGGTTTCGCCACCTGCGACAACATCATCCACCGCGTCGCCAAGGTCACCTGCCCCAACCTGCTGCCGCGCACGCAGATGGCCCACCCGGCTTCGCCCGGCACCGTCGAAAACTGCAAATCCGACGCTGACTGCACGGCCAAGGCGCATGGCTATTGTGATTACAGCTCGGGATTCACCGGATCGTCGTGGTTTTGCGACTACGGCTGCTTGACCGATCAGGACTGCGGCGCCGGTTTCGTCTGTCAATGCGGTGATCCCGTCGGGGCCTGCATGCCCACCAACGGCTGCACGTCGGACGCCGATTGCACGCCCGGCAAGTTGTGCGCGGAAGCCAGCGGCGACATCAGCCAACCGGGCGGCACCTGCGCCCTGCGCTTGGCCTGCCAGACCAGCAGCGATCAATGTCAAACCCGCGCCGATTGCCCGACGGCGACTGGCGATCCCAACATGCAGTACTGCGCCATCGGCAGCACCGGTCGCCGCTGCGCTGTCGTCCCCCAGGACGTCGGTTGCTATTGACCGCACCATCACGGCGGCGCGGACAGGCCGCACCAAACATCGGAGGGAGCCCGCGGCTCTAACACGATGAGGGCCTTGTCCGTGCACGCTGTAGCATCGACCGACACGCTGATCGCGCGCTGTATCGACGGCGATCGATCGGCGTGGCGGGAGCTGCACCGCGCGTTGCAGCCGGCCACCTCCGCTTTCCTGCGGCAGATGGGCGTCGCACCGGAAGACATCGACGACGCTTGCCAGGACGTGTTCGTGCAGTTGTTCCGGTATCTGCCGCGTTTTGAACGGCGGTCCGAATTGAAGACCTGGGTTTATAGAATCTGCGTCAGCCAGGCCGCGCGCCTGCGCCGCAAGCACACCGTGCGGCGGACCATCGCCCGCCTGCTGGGGACCGAGCGCGCCGGGGAGCCCGCCGCCGTCGGCACCGACTGGACCGGCCTGGAGGCGCGGCGCGAGATGGAAGCCGCCCTTGAAAAAATGAGCCAGCGACAACGACTGGTGTTCGTCCTGTACGAGCTGCACGGTTTGCCCGGCGAGGAGATCGCGCGCATCGTCGCCTGCCCGCACGCCACCGTGCGCGGACGCCTGCGCGAAGCGCGCACGATCCTGAGCCAGACGCTGGCCGAACGCACCGCGAAAGGAGGCGCGCCGTGAACGACGACGGTTTTTACGACGACCCAGGCGACGAAGAAGACGAGGCGCGCGCGGCCGTCGCGCACGACGCGACCCTGCCTCCGCGCCTGCGCAGTCAGCGTGGCGGCGAAGGCGAGCTGGTGCGCCGGTACCTGCAGCGTATCCACGTCACGTCGGAAGAGCGGGCGTGGCGCGGCCTGGAATCGGCGCTGGTTGGTGGTGCCCGCGCGCGATCGACGCGACGGCGGCGATGGCGGTTCGGATTGTGGGTGACGGCGAGCGCGGGCGTGGTGGCGCTGGCCGGCGCGTTGCTGTGGATCAGCCGTGGTGGCGCGCCGCTGGGTTCAGTGGCGGTGGTCGCGCCGCCTGCGCCGACGGTGGCGCGCGCGACGGCGACGGGGGCCGCGACGGCGCCGGTGATGCCTGCGCCCGACATTGTTGCGCCGATCGCGCCGGCGTCACCGGCCGTCGACGTTGGCCCCCGCACCGTGGTCACGGTCGGCGCGCGCCCGCGTGCGCTGGTGGCCGGCCGCTGGCGCTGGGAAAACGAAGCCTCGATCGACGTCGCGCCGGGCGGCGCCGCCCGCGCCGTGTGGCCGACCGGCAGCGGCCCGACCGTCGCGCTCGGCACCGGACGCGCGTCTTTCGAGGTGGTGCACAAGCCCCGCCCCGCGCCGTTCCGCCTGCACGCCGGCCCCTACACGTTCACCGTGCTGGGCACCGTCTTCACCGTCGAGCGGCGCCCCACCGAGGTCAGCCTGGCCGTGACCCAAGGCCGCGTCGCCGTCTCACGCGGTGAGCGCTCGCTGGCGTTGATCACCACCGGCGGCTTCTGGACCGGCACGCTGGTGACCGGGTCGCCCTCCGCCAAGACCAGTACCGCGCCGGCCGCCGCCCCGAAGAGCGCGGAAGACGACGCGAGCGTCGTTGTTTCGTGCGCCGCGCGCGGCGCCGCCGGACAGACGCCGACCACGCGCCTGGCCTGCTGGCGCGCCCAGGCCTCCGGCGGCGGCCTGCGCGCCGAGGTCGCCTTGTACAAAGTCGGCACCATCGCCCGCGACGAGCTGCACGAGCCGTCAGAGGCGCTGGCCGCCTTCGAAGAGCTACGCCACCGCTACCCCGATGGCACCCTGCGGACCGAGGCCGAGCTGTCCATCGTCGGCTTGCTCGCGCGCACCGGCCGCTACGACGAGGCGCTGACCGAAAGCGCCGCGCTGCTGGAAAAACACGGCGCCAATGAACGCGCGGCGGAATTGCATCTGTTGCGCGGCAACGTCTTTCGCGAAGGGCGTGGGGATCTCGGACGCGCGGTTGAAGAATATCGGCTGGCGGCGGTGGCAGAGGCCGGACGCCCGGCGACCGTCGACGAGGCGACGTTTCTGTACGCAGTTACGTTGGAAGCGGCGGGGCGACGACTGGAGGCGGTCGAAGGTTACCGGGCGTATGTCGGGCGAACGCATGCGGCGCATGAAGGCGAAGCGCGGGTGCGGTTGCAACGACTGACACGGCCATAGGCAGGCGCTTCAGAGCAAAGTTGACCTGATCCTGTCCGTCCGACAAAAGACCTGGAACCGCAATGGCAAGGTTGTTTGCCAATTGAGCGACGGTGACGATCAGGGCTGGAACTTCGCCACCTCGCTGCCGGCCAGCAAGAACCCGCCGGTTCCGAAAGGCTGCGTGCCGTTCGCCGAGGCGGGACCTGGGCCGCCGCCCACATCTTGCACGTAACCCAGTTGCCCGTTGGCCGCGACATGGCTGACCAAACCATCCCAGCCTTTTTGAGCGATCGGCTGATAGGTCGCCTTCTCCAGGAGTCCGTGGTTCACGCCCCAGGCAATTCCGAACGTGAAAAAGCCGGTGCCGCTGGTCTCGGGGTTCGGGTACTGGCCCAGGTTCGAAAGATTGGAACGCCACAGTCCGTCGGCGTTCTGAAGTTTCGCCAGCGCGGTGGCCATGGTCTTGATGACATTTTCGAAATCGACGCGCTTGGGATCGTCCATCGGCAGGTAATCCAGAACGCGCGCCGCTCCGGCGATCACCCAGCCGTTGCCACGCGCCCACATCACCTGGTCGTTGCCTCTGTGGTCGCGCCAAACCAGGCCGGACTTCGCGTCGGCCAGGAACCCGTACGAGCTCCAATAAAGTGTGTTCATGGTTGCGAAGTACTGTTTGTTGCCGGTGGCGGCGCCGAGACGCGCGAACCCCGGCGGCACCATGAACAGGGCGTCTTCCCACCACCATTCGTCGCTGCCTTTTGGCGTGTTCGCCACCAGCCCATCGAACGATGACTTGGCGCTCGTCAGCCGCACCATGTTCGCCGGCACGGGATCGGCCAGATAGGCGTCGAAGAAGGCCTGCGCGGCACATTGATTGTCACCGCGGGCACCGGCGCCGCCGTCAAGGCTCCAGGCCGCTCCCGCCCAGTTCTTGACGGCGGTCATGTATTTTTCGTCCTTGGTGGCGTTGTAGGTCGCCATCAATCCCGCCCAGAACGTGCCGTGAATCCAATCTTTCGCGCCGCCCGCGGATTGCAGCTGCCAATCGGCCACCTTGCGCATCATCTGCACGACCATCGGGTTCAGGCTGGCGTTGCCGTCGGAATTCCCAACCACGTCGGCGTGGGTTTCCGCCGGCGCATCGACCACGTCCACCGGGGGAAGAACATCGACCGGAGATGCGTCGGGCTCGGGAATTGCGCCGCCGGTGCCGGCGTCGACGGGCGCGGT
>DASXQB010000318.1:0-3500 GCA_036493295.1 Polyangia bacterium
GTAGGTGGTGCTGGCGCAGCGTCTCGCCCGACGAGACCAGATCGACGATCCGATCGGCCAGGCCCACCAGCGGGGCGATCTCGATCGAACCGTACAATTTGATGATCTCCGCCACGGTGCCGCGCGCCTGCAAGTGGCGGCGGGTGATCTCGGGAAACTTCGTCGCATAGCGCAGGTGCACCTGGGCCGATTCGTCGACCGGCCGCCCTTCAGGTTCGGCGACCACCATCCGGCAGCGGCCGATGCCCAGATCCAGCGGCTCGTAGAGATCGCGATCCTGTTCGGCCAGCACGTCGCGGCCGGCGATGCCGACGTCGGCCGCGCCGTGCTCGACGTAGGCCGGCACGTCGGTGTCGCGCACGATGAGGATGCGCAGACCGTGTTCAGGGATGGCGATGATCAGCTTGCGGCCGGCGTGCGATTTATCGGCGGCGCTCAAATCCAATCCGGCGCGTTTGAACAGCACCAGCGCCTCGTCGAGGATCCGCCCGCGCGGCATGGCGATGGTCAGCGGCCGGACATTCAACCCGAAACCATCGGCCGGCTTTTTCTTGGTCGGTTTCAAAGCGATCCCTTCGCCCGGCGAATGTCCGCGCCCAGCGCGCGCAGCTTCTTATCCAGGCGATCGTAACCGCGATCCAGATGATAGATGCGCAAGATCTCGGTGGTGCCTTCGGCGATCAGACCGGCCAGAACCAGCGACGCCGACGCGCGCAGATCAGTGGCCATCACGGTCGCCCCGGTCAGCTTGGTTCCGCCGCGCACGATGGCGGTGCGGCCCTCGACGACGATGTCGGCGCCCATGCGCTGCAGCTCGGGCACGTGCATGAAGCGGTTTTCAAAGATGGTCTCGGTCAGCACCGACTGGCCGTGGGCGCGGGTCATCAGGACCATGAACTGCGCCTGCATGTCGGTGGGGAAACCAGGGAACGGCTGGGTCGAGATGTCCGCCGGTTTCAGGTCGGCCTTGCCGCGCACGCGGATGCCGTCACCGTCGGCGCTGACCTCGGCGCCCGCCGCGCGCAGCTTGCCCAGCACGGCTTCCAGGTGTTCGGGCAGGCAGTCGCGCACCAGCACGTTGCCGCGGGTGATGGCGGCGGCCACCAGCAGCGTCCCCGCTTCGATGCGATCGGGGATCACCGAGTGCTCGATGGGGTGCAGCTCGTCGACGCCTTCGATGGTGATGAGGGTGGTGCCGGCGCCGTTTATCTTGGCGCCCATCTTGTTCAGCACGCGCGCCAGCTCTTCCACCTCGGGTTCGCGGGCGGCGTTCTCGAGGGTGGTGCGGCCGCGGGCCAGCGCCGCCGCCATCATCAGATTCTCCGTGCCGGTGACGGTGACCAGATCGAAGACGATGGTGGCGCCCCGCAGCCGGCGGGCCCGCGCGGTGACGTACCCGTGCGAAAGCTCGATCTTCGCGCCCATCGCCGCCAGGCCCTTGAGGTGTTGATCGATCGGCCGCGCCCCGATGGCGCAGCCGCCGGGCAGCGACACGCGCGCCCGACCGTAACGCGCCACCAGCGGGCCCAACACCACCACTGACGCGCGCATGGTCTTGACCAGCTCGTACGGCGCTTCCAGATTGCCGGCGCTGCCGACGCGCGTGGTGTCGACCCATGTCAGGCCGTTCGGTTTGCTGGTGACCGCGGCGCCCAGGCTTCCGAGCAAGCGGGCCATGGTGCGCACGTCGCCCAGCGCCGGGACATTGCGATAGATCGATCGCCCCTGCGCCAGCAGCGCCGACGCCAGGATCGGCAGCGCCGCGTTCTTCGCACCGGAGACACGGACCTCGCCCGAAAGTCGGGCGCCGCCGCGGATGACGATCTTTTGCACGTGGCGCCGCTTTCCTTGCGTGGCGACGGGCGGCGGGCTCGACGGGCGACCGGCGCGCGTCTAGCGAACGGCGCCCGGCCGACGAGGCGCGGCCTCGACTTTAACCAGCGGCCTCGGCGGCCGGAGCGACCTTGCCCGCGTGTTCATCGCAAAGACCACCGTGCGTGCGTGCCTTGCGGCAGCCTTCCTTGCTGCACGTCTTGTAGCGGTGCTTGTCGCCGACGTCGCCGCGGCGCCAGCCAAAGTAATGCTTGCGGCAAAATCCTTTGGCGCGCACCGGCTGCTTGCACTTTTCCACCTTGCACGGTGGACCGGCGGGGGCGGCTTCGGCGGCGGCGCCGGCTTTTGCCGCTTTTTCCGCCTTGGGCGCTTTCGCCGTCTTCGCCGTCTGGGGGGCTTTGGCTGCTTTGGTCTTGGTTTCGTCGGCCATGGCGGGCAGGAGAATAGGCGGTCGGGCTCCCAAGTCAAGGCGGCAGGCACGGCGGCCGGCCGGACAGCGTTCGCGCGGAATCGTGCACGACCGGCCGGCGTCCCGTACAGTGAAAGCGGCATGCAAAAGGCACCCCGCGAGGTGTTCCTGGTCGATGCGGTCCGTACCCCCATCGGACGCTACGGCGGCGCGCTGGCTGAGGTGCGCCCCGACGATCTGGCAGCGCTGGTCATCCGGGAGATCGTCCGCCGCACCGGCGTCGAGCCGGCAGCCATCGACGACGTTATTTTCGGTTGCGCCAACCAGGCCGGTGAAGACAACCGCAACGTCGCGCGCATGAGCGTGCTCTTGGCTGGGCTGCCGCCGTCGGTGCCGGGCGGCACGGTGAATCGGCTTTGTGGTTCGGGGTTGATGGCGGTGAACGACGGCGCGCGCGCGGTGGCCACCGGCGACGCTGACTTGTTGATCGCCGGCGGCGTCGAATCGATGTCACGGGCGCCGCTGGTGATGGCCAAGCCGCGCGAGGGATTTCCCCGCGGTGACGTCACCCTGCACGACAGCACGTTGGGCTGGCGGTTCATCAATTCAAAGATGGAAGCGCTGTACGGCACGCAATCCATGGGCGAGACCGCCGAATTGGTGGCCGAGCTTTATGGCGTCACGCGCGCGGCGCAGGACGCTTTTGCCCTGCAAAGCCAGCAGCGCTGGGCGGCCGCCCACGCCGCCGGGCGTTTTCGCGACGAGCTGATGGCGGTGGAAGTTCCGGCGTCGCGAGCCAAGGATCCTCCGCGGCGCCTGGAGGCCGACGAGCATCCGCGCCCCGACACCACGGCGGCGTCGCTCGCGGCGCTGCGCCCGGTGTTTCGCAAGGAGGGCGGCACGGTGACGGCGGGGAACGCGTCGGGTATCAACGACGGCGCGGCGGCGCTGCTGCTGGCGTCGGCGGAAGGACTGCGCCGCCTGGGTGGGCGGGCGCCGCTTGCGCGCGTGGTCTCCACGGCGCTGGCCGGTGTGTTGCCCAAGCACATGGGGCTTGGGCCCATCCCGGCCTCGCGGCGGGCGCTAGAACGCGCGGGGATCGGCGCCGGCGCGCTGGACCTGGTCGAGCTGAACGAAGCCTTCGCCGCCCAGGCGTTGCCTTGCATCAGCGAGCTCGGCCTTGATCCGGCGCACGTCAATGTCAACGGTGGGGCCATCGCCCTGGGGCATCCTCTTGGTTGTTCGGGGACGCGGTTGT
>DASXQB010000319.1:0-22733 GCA_036493295.1 Polyangia bacterium
GACAGAGGCCTTCCGCGGGCGGGAAGCCGCCAAGCGGCCGAGGCCGTCCAATTTGTCGCCACGTCCAAGCCGCGCGTGCAGCCTCGGTTACGTTACCGATTCACCTCGATCTCGCGTCAACCTGATAACGGTCTAGTTGGCCCACTTTCGCCCCGCGCGTAACGGGTTTGCCCACCCCACGCCCGCGATAGCGCAGCCGCCTCGCCATCCCAACCAACCCGCGCCAGCAAGCCGGCGACGCCACGCCCGCGAAGCTTGGCGAATCGCGGAAGGTCGGCCTATAAATCCTCGCCATGGTCCCCCGCCGGCACGAGGTTCACCGTCGTCCACGAACGGTTCGGGGCGTCTCCGCGTGCAGAGGCTGGTTCATGGTGGGCGCGGCCGCGATCGTCGTGACGTCATCGACCGTCGCCCAAGCCCACAGCCCGCGCGACGAGCCGTCGGAAGATAAACCTTCGCCCCCGGTCGATCCGTCACGCGGGGAGCAGGAGTGGTACAGCTTTCACTTTCAATCCACGGCGGCGACGCAGTATCACCCGTCGTTTTCAGCGGCCTATTCGGGCCAGAACAGCCTTAGCCCGCAGGCGGAGTCAGCGACGGCGTTCGTCTCGACGATCTATGCCGACCTTCGTCTGTGGCGCGGCGCCGAGCTCTTGTTCAATCCCGAGATGAGCGGCGGAAGGGGCCTCAGCAAGACCCTTGGGGTGGCCGCTTTTCCCAGCGGCATCGTCTACCGCGTCGGCGATCCGGCCCCTGCGGTCTATGTGGCTCGTCTGGCGATAAGCCAGAGCTTCGACCTGGGCGGCGGCCGCGTGACGAACGAAGCCGGCCCCAACGAGCTTGCCGGCACCCGGGATAGCAATGTCCTGGCGATTACCGTTGGCCGCTTGTCGGTGGCCGACGTCTTCGACGGAAACCGTTACGCGCATGATCCAACCGAACGCTTTTTCAACTGGGCGATGTTCGCCTCGGGGGCGTGGGACTATCCCGCCGACACCCGCGGCTATACCTATGGTGTGCTGGCTGATCTGGCGATCGGCTGGTGGTCTGCGCGGGCGGGCGTCGCCGTTGAACCCAAGGTCGCCAACGGTCTGCAGATGGACTGGAACGTCGCCAAGGCCCACGCCCTGATGGCCGAGTACGAGGCGCGCTATACGTTTCATGAGTTGTGGGGCGCCACCAGCGCGCTGGTCTTCCTCAATCAGGCGCACATGGGGCTTTATCAGCAGGTGTTGAACGATCCAGCCGCCACCGGCGATGACGTCGCCAACACCCGCGCTTACCGCAACAAATATGGATTTGCCGTCTCTGTTGAACAGCAGCTCACGCGGCGGGGGCTGGGATCATTTCTCCGGTTGAGCGCGAATGACGGCGCCACCGAGACCTGGGCGTTCACGGAGATCGATCGTTCGCTGGCCGTTGGGCTGGTCCAGGATGGTGAGCTGTGGCGCCGCAACCGCGATTCAGCGGGCGCGGCGGTGGTGATCAACGGACTGTCCGCGTCGCACCGGCAGTACCTGGCGGGCGGCGGATACGGATTCATCATTGGCGACGGAGCGCTGAGCTATGCGCCCGAAGTGCTGGGCGAGATCTATTACACTGTCGCGGTGGCTGATTATCTTTGGGCCTCGGTGATCTATCAGCCGATCGCCAACCCCGCCTACAACAGCGCGCGGGGGCCGGTGCAAGTCTTCTCGGCCCGGGTGAAAGCGGCCTTTTGATCGTGAGGCCCGCCGGTCGCCATGGGCTCGCGGCGCTGGTGGTGGCGCTGTTGTCGCTGATCGGGACTCGGGCGCACGCCGTCGATCCGTTCGAGATCCAGGTGTACGACGCTACGGTCAACGATCCCCACGCGGCCGGGATCGAGCTGCACGCCAACTCGGTCGTTTCGGGTCGCCGCGACGCTGTGCCGCCCGAGATACCGGCCAATCATCAAACCCACTTCACGTTCGAGCCGTCCGTGGGCATCACCAACTGGTGGGAGCTGGGCGGCTATCTGCAGACCGCCTTGCGCGCCGATGGCACCTTCGACTACGCGGGAGTCAAGCTGCGTTCCAAGTTCGTCGTGCCGCCTTCGGCCGGCAGCCGGTTTCGTTTTGGCGTGAACCTGGAAATCTCGCGCTTGCCGGAGGCTTACGATCGCGGGCGGTGGGGCATCGAAGTGCGGCCGATCGTGACCAGTTCCGCGGCCAGTGGGCGGTTGTTCTTCGCCGTGAATCCGATCGTCGACTTTGCGCTGGCCGGTCCCGACGCCGATCAAGCGCCGTCATTCGAGCCCGGCGCAACGGCGCTTTATGTCTTCGGCGGGATAGCGTCGATTGGGCTCGAGTACTACGCCAACCTTGGTCCCCTCGGGAGCTGGCTGCCGGTGCACGAGCAGGAGCACTACCTGTTCGAGGTGTTCAACGTTCTCAAGTGGAAGCACTGGGAGGTCAATGGCGGCATTGGCGAGGGCCTGACCGCCGGGTCCAATCTCTTCGTGGTGAAGGTGATCCTGGGATTCAGATAGCGGCCGCGAAGCGCTGTCTGTACGCGCCCGGCGTGACGCCCAGACGCTGGGTGAACGCACGCCACAGGGTGCTGGCGTCGCCGAAGCCGGTGCGCGCCGTGATGTCCTTCAAGGGAAGCGGCGTCTCTTCCAGCAGCCGCCGGGCTTCGTCGATGCGAAGGCGGCGCACCAACTGGGCCGGTGATTCGTCGAAGTGCGCGCGGCACCAGCGGCTGAACGTGCGCGGGCTCATCCCCATCTTCGCCGCCAGGCGCTCGACGGGCAGCGCCTGGTCGACGTGCTCGAGGACGAAGGTTGCGACGTCGCGCAGCTTGGCCGGCTCTTTCTCTTGCCGCTTGAGCGCGGCGCTGAACTGCGCCTGATTTCCGGACCGCCGCAGAAACAGGACCATCCGTTTCGCCACCGTCATCGCCACGCCGTGCCCGTGGTCTTCTTCGACCAGCGCCAAGGTGAGGTCTATCCCCGCGGTCAGCCCCGCCGACGTCCACACCCCGTCGTCATGCACGTAGATGCCGTCGTCGACGACGTGGGCGGCGGGAAACCGCGACTGCAAGTCGCCCAGATGCAGCCAATGGGTGGTGGCGCGGCGCCCGTCCAGCAGGCCCGCTTCCCCCAGGACGAAAGCACCGGTGCAGATCGAAACCAGGGTTGGGATCCGTCGGTGATGGCGACGCAGCCACGAGACCAGGCGCGCGTCCCCGTCGGGCAGCGGACGGCGGGGCGAGCCGCCCGCGACGATCGCAATGTCCGGAAGCCGGGTGGCGGTTCGAGGCAAGGGACGAACGCCGCCCACGATCAACCCGTGCCGCGTCTGCACGGCCGGCGCGCACGGTCCGACCAGCGCAAGGGCGTACGCGGCGCGACCAAGCACGTCGTTCGCGTGGCCGAGCACCTCCCACGGACCGGCGATGTTCAGAACGCCGGTGCCGGGGGCGACGAGAAACCAGACCTGTTTGGCGCGGCGGGGCACCATTTGAGCTTGGCCGGGCCTGGCTGAAAATGCCATCTTATTGTCATTTAGGCCAGGCCGTTTTTCACGCTATCGTCAGAGAAAATCGAACGAAAGGCGCGGTCATGATCAGGATCGGCATCAACGGATTTGGGCGAATCGGCCGGGTCGCATTCCGCGCGGCGGTGGAGCGCGATGACGTCGAGATCGTGGCGGTGAACGATCTGCTCGAGCTGCCGCACCTTGGCTATCTTCTGAAGCACGACTCCGTTCACGGCCGATTTCGGCACGATGTGACGGTCAAGGATCGCTTTTTGGTGGTGGACGGTCGGCCCATCCGCGCCACCGCGGTAAAAGATCCGGCGGCGTCGGCCTGGAACGAGGCGGGCGTCGACGTGGTGATCGAATCGACGGGGATCTTTCTGACCAAGGAGAAGACGGAAGGTCATCTGCGGGCAGGCGCCAAGCGGGTGATCATGTCGGCGCCCTCCAAGGACGACACGCCGATCTTCGTCTACGGCGTCAACACCGATCAGTACGCGGGCCAGCCGATCGTCTCGGCCGCGTCTTGCACCACCAACTGCCTGGCTCCGATCGCCAAGGTGCTGGACGACGGGTTCGGCCTCAAGCGCGGTCTGATGACGACGGTCCACGCGACCACGGCGACACAAAAGGTGGTCGACGGGGTGTCCGGCAAGGACTGGCGCTTCGGCCGGGGAATCCTGGAGAACATCATTCCGGCATCGACGGGCGCCGCCGAGGCCGTCACGCGGGTGCTGCCGACGCTGAAGGGAAAACTGACCGGCATGTCGTTCCGCGTCCCGACGTCGGACGTGTCGGTCGTCGATCTGACCTGCGAGCTTGCCCGCGCGGCCAGCTACGGCGACATCTGTGCGGCGATGAAGCGGGCCTCAGAAGGAGCACTGAAGGGCGTGCTGGGGTACACCGACGAAGAAGTGGTGTCGACCGACATGCGCGGCGAATCGTGCACGTCGGTGTTCGACGCCAAGGCTGGCATTCAGCTTGATCCGACCTTCGTGAAGCTGATCGCCTGGTACGACAACGAGTGGGGTTATTCCAGCAAGCTCCTCGACCTGGCGGTCAGCATCATGACCCGCTGAGCGGGGTGACGGGCGCTCTTGGTGCTAGCCTTGGCCGGTGCGTGGCGAGACGAGCCAGTCGGTGATTGCGTTCGCGGGCTTTCTCCTGATGACGGCGGGTGCACCAGCCGTTGTCGCCCAACCGGCGTTGCCGCCCTCTCAGCCCGGGGAGCCCGCGCTGCCGCCGCCTCAGCCGCCGCCGCCCGAGCCGCCGCCCGCGCCACCGCCCGCGCCGGAAAGTCCCACCGCGGAGACGTATCCGCCGCCGCTTCCGGCACCACCGCCGCCTCCTCCTCCGAGTCCCATGTTTCCCCTCTACGGCGATCGAGGAACATCGGAGATCTCGCTCGGTCTTGGTTACTCGTCGGCGTCTGGTTTTCTGGCCGCAGGTGGTTTCCGGTATTTTCTCGTCGACGGCATCGCGCCGGGCTTCGAAGGCAGCTACGTGCGGGGTGGCGACACCGCCCGCTCGTACGGGCTGGCGCTGGCATCGGTGCGCGTGGTGCCGGTGCGGGTTTCCAACGTGGCGCTGGTCCTCACCGGGCGCGCCGGCCGGGTGTTCCTGGCCGACCACGGCGACGGCTGGGGCGCCGGAGCCGGCGCCGGCGTGATCATCGCGCTGGGGGTCGGGGTGGGGCTGGAACTGGGGTACGAATTCCTGCGCCTGTTGCCGGCCAGTTTCTGCGCTGATCTATCGACCTGCGTGCTGCAAGGGCCTGTGTTCGGGATCCGCGTCAGTTTTTGAGGGTCCCACCCGCCATCCGCCGTGATTAGTATCTTCGCCATGAAGGCGACGAGCTGCGATCGAAGGGACTTGTTGGCGGGCGCCGCGGGCGCCGGTTTGCTTTTGCTTTCGTCCGGCGCTGGGGGTGCGCCGAAGGGAGCGACGAAGAGCAAAGCCGACGATGTTCCCCCGACCGAGGACCTGATGCGAGAGCACGGGATCCTTCGGCGCGTCTTGTTGATCTATGACGAGGCGGCGCACCGACTGGGAACCGACGATGGGACGGTCATCAACGTCGTCGGGGCCGCGGCGAACATCGTCCATCGTTTCGTCGAGGGCTACCACGAGAAGCTGGAGGAGGAATTCGTTTTCCCCAAGCTGGAAAAAGCCGGGAAGCTGACGGAGCTGACCAAGGTGTTGCGGGTGCAGCATGTGGCCGGCCGGAAGCTCACGGATTCGATCATCGGCGCGACGAAGGCGGGAAAAGCCGCCACCTCCGAACAGCGTCTGGCCCTGGTGGCCGACATGCAAAGCTTCGCGCGGATGTACGCCCCTCACGCGGCCTGGGAGGACACCGAGCTCTTCCCGGTCTTTCGGGAACAGTTCACCGAGGCCGAGTTTGACAAGCTGGGCGATCGCTTCGAGGGCCAGGAGACCAAGCTGCTGGGCAGCGGTGGTTTCGAGGGATCTTTGAAAGACGTCGGCGAACTGGAAAAGACGCTGGGCATTCACGACCTCGCCAAGTTCACGCCCGTGTGATCGGCGGTGATCTATCGCGGCGACGCGACGTTGCCAGAGCGGTCGGGTCGCTGGCGATCGATCGCTCGTCGCAGATTCTTGACCTGTTGCTGGAGGGCTTGAATCTGCCGCTGCTGTGCCTGGGTCGTGGCGAGCAGCATGCTGGTATAGCCATAAAGATCGACCAGGCTGCCATCCCGATCGACCGCCGGAACACCGGGGCTGTCTTCGATGATGAAACCCAGGTGGCGACGCCCGGCGTATGGCGCCCCTTTGTATTCATACGTCGCCAGTCGCAGGCGCAAGGTCTCAGACGCGATCGACCTGACGTCGTCGTCTGAAAGATAGCGAATGTCCTTCTTCGCGCGGCGCGACGATATCGGGCATCCCAAAGTTTGGCCGGGCGTCCAGACACCGTGCGAGCAGACCCGGTCCGGGTGCCCGCAATCGAGCCCAAAATAAGCGCATTCTTTGCCTTCGACGCCGCAGGTGGTTCCGAAGTTTGGCTCCGCCATCGGGCAGCCGGCAGTCGTTACGGGCGCGGGGCAATACCAACTAGGGGCGTTCTGGTTTTGACAGATCGGAGCCGTCGGAGGACAGCTCGTGCAGCGACACGGGCTGCCGCCTGTTTTCGCGCAGGTCGTGTTGATGGTGCAGGTCCCGCTGGTGTCGGCTGGGCACGCGCCGATGTCTTGCAGCGGCGGACAAGAAGTCGCATTCGGGGTGGTCACGCTCCAGTGTTGCGACGAACAGGTGGCCAACGTCCGGCAGCTGTCGCCCCGGATGTCGTCGCCCCAGCCGCAAGCCAGCCCTTCCTTCGCGCAGGCCGCGCCATTGTCTGGCGGCTGATCGGGGCAAGGAGACACCGTCCCTGCGTCGGCGCCACCATCCGCGGGCGCGCCTCCGGTCCCGCCTGCGGTCCCTCCCGTTCCTGCCGCTCCGCCCCCGCCGGCGGCGTCGCTCCCTCCTTGCGGCAACGGCGTGGAACTGCCACAGGCGGCGGCAAGACAAAGCGCGAGAGCAATTGCGCTGAAATTCCTCACCCTGATCATCTCCGACGACGATGATATCGGCAAACGTCGGAAGGCGCCCGCAACGATCGCTTCATGGGCGGCCGGCTTCGACCTCCGGCCACACCACCGCGTACGCAACAGGACGGCGAAACAGATAGGTGGCCACGCCGGCCAGGAACACAGCCGCGCCCACCAGCTGTCCCAGCACGAACAAGCCGTGAGGCATCGTGAGGTAAATCTGCGCGACGGCCGTCAACGCCGCCAAAGCCGCGCCGGCGGTAATCGCCACTGACGACCGCTTCAGGCTGCTCAGCCGCGCGGGCCCGAGCGCGATCAGCCGCTGCCACAGGAGCTGCTCCTGGCGCCAGTAGGTGACCACCACCGGGATGATCTCCAACGTCAGAAAAGCCGACGTCAGCAAACCACCGACCATCGGCGCCGCGATTCGCTTCATCACATCGGAGCCTGAGCTGGTGGCCCACAGCAAAGGGACGAGCCCGATCAACATCGTCGACACCGTCATCAGCTTGGGGCGAACCCGTTGGACGGTGCCTTCCATGTGCGCCGCGATGATGTCCTTCAGATCGTTGATGCGTCCTTCGGCCTGACGCTTGTGAAAGGCGTTGTCGATGTAGACGATCATGACGATACCGGTCTGGGCGGCCAGCCCGACCAACGCGATGATCCCCACCCACACCGCCGTCGACACACGGTAGTCGAGCAGCCACATCAACCAGACGCTGCCCACCAGCGCGAAGGGGATCGACAGCAGGATGATCAGCACCTCGATCACATTGCGAAACTGCAGGAAAAGCAGCAGCACGATGATGAGCAGGGTGAGCGGCACGACCAGCTTCATGCGCGCCGTCATCTCCTGCAGTTGCTCGTATTGCCCCGTCCATTTGAGGTAGGTGCCGGCCGGCAGCTTCAATGTGCCATCGGCGACCGCGCTGGCCACCACGTCCTTGGCTTCGTTCACGTAGCCGCCGATGTCGCGCTGGCCCTGATCGATGTCCACGTAGACATAGCCCACCAGCAGGCCGGCTTCGTCCCGCACCATCGGCGGCCCGCCGGCGATGTGGATGTCGGCGACCTCGCCGAGGGGGATGAAAGATTGGCCCGCAACCTCGGGAGAACCAGGGCCTGGATTCCCTCCGCCGGGGATCGGACCGCCGGCCATTCCCGCCGCGCCGGTCATGTTTCTGCCTCCGCCCATGACCATGCCGCTGCCAGAGGCGTCGGACATGGACGTCCGGCCCGACGGGAGCGACAAGCGCGGCGGCCCGCCTCCGCCCGTGGATGCCCCGCCACTCGCCATGTTGTCCATGTTCTGGGCGAGCACGATGCCGGTGCTCCCGAGCGGTGGCCACAACGAGCCTTGCGTCCCCATGCCGCCACTCATGCCGTTGCCGCCGCCGCTGTTGGCCGGCACCGAGGAGCCACCCGGTCCGATCGGCACCAGGACTCGTCGCAAGGATTCCAGATCTCCGCGCAGGTCGCGCGGATAGCGCACGTTGATGGTGAAGCGATTGCGTCCCTCGATGGTGGTTCCGATCGGCGTGCCACCGATGGCGCTCTCGATCACCCGCTCAACATCGGCGACGCGCAGGCCATAGCGTCCCAGCTTGTCGGGCTTCGGGATGATGTCGACATAGAGGCCGCCCAGGTTGCGTTCGTAAAGGACGCTGCGCGTGCCCTTGATCGGCGCGATCACGTGCTCCAGCGTGGTGCCGATCTTCTCCACTTGATCAAGATCGGTGCCGAAGACCTTGATCCCGATGGGCGTGCGCACGCCCGTGGTCAACATGTCGACGCGGGTCTTGATTGGCATCGTCCAGGCGTTGGTCCACCCTGGGAACTGCATTTTTTTGTTCATCTCGGTGGTGAGCTCCTCCCAGGTGAGGCGCTGCTCTTCTGGCCACAGCGGATGGAACAGCGGTTTCAGCCACGGCGGCGCCCAGGACGAGTACCAGCGCGCGTGAACCGTCTTGCGCCACTGCTCTTGCGGGCGCAGGCGGACGGTCGTCTCCACCATCGTGATGGGGGCAGGGTCGGTCGCGGTCTCCGAGCGTCCGACTTTTCCGAACACCGTCTCGACCTCGGGAAAGGTCTTCAGAATTCGGTCCTGATACTGAAGCTGGTTCTTGGCTTCTTCGATCGAGATGTTCGGGAAGGTGATCGGCATGTACAGCAGATCGCCCTCGTTCAACGGGGGCATGAACTCGTGGCCGAGCTTCATGCCCAGCGGCACCGCGGAGGCCAGCGCGAACAAGCCGATGGCGATGGTCGACTTTGGGCGGCGCAGGGCGATGTAGACGAACGGTTCGTAGACCCGGATCAAGAACCGCGATACCGGGTGTTGGTTCTCGGGCCTGAGCTTGCCGCGAATCAGAAGATCCCGCAGCGCGGGCGCGAAGGTGAGCGAAAGGACCGCCGAGATCAACATGACGAACGTCTTGGTGTAGGCCAGCGGCTTGAACAATCGTCCGGCCTGGCCGGTCAGCGTGAACACCGGCAGGAAGGCGACCGCGATGATCAGCAGCGAGAAGAAGATCGCCGGCGTCACCTCTTTGGCCGCTTCGGCCAGCAGTTTGTGGCGGTCGGCGCCCGGGCCGGCGTGTTCCAATTTCTTGTGGGCAGCCTCGATCATCACGATCTCGGCGTCGACGGTGGCGCCGATGGCGATGGCGATCCCGCCCAGGCTCATGATCGTCGACGGGATGTCCAGCAGCACCATCGGGATGAACGACAGCGCGACGCTGATCGGCAGCGAGAGGATGGGGAGCAGCGAGCTGCGGAAGTGCAGCAGGAACAAGATGATCACCAGGCTCACGGTGATCCCTTCTTCGAGGAGGGCGTGCTTGAGCGTACCGATCGCCCGTTCGATCAGCCCCGAGCGATCGTAGGCGATCGCCACCTCGACGCCTTCGGGCAGGCTGGGTTTGAGGTCGGCGATCTTCTTCTTCACCCGCTCAATGACATCCAGGGCGTTCTCGCCGTAGCGCATGACCACGATGCCGCCGACGGCTTCGCCTTCGCCGTTCCATTCGAGCAGCCCGCGCCGGATGTCCGGACCGAATCGAACGCTGCCGATGTCTTTCACCAAGATCGGTGTGCCGGCAGGCCCGCTGGATCGGACGGCCACGTTCTCAATGGCCGACAAGCTGGTGATGTAGCCGCGACCCCGAACGTAGTATTCGCGGCCCGACATCTCCAGAATGCGGCCACCCACGTCGTTGTTGGATTGGCGGATCGCCTCCGTGACTTCGTTCAGCGAGACGCCGAACGCGCGCAGGCGATTCGGATCGACGGTGACCTGATACTGCTTCTGGTAGCCACCGACGCTGGCCACCTCCGCGACGCCCGGCACGCTGCCCAAGGCGTAGCGGAGCGTGAAATCCTGGAAGGTTCGCAGGTCGTCCAGACCGTGCTTGCCGCTCTTGTCGACCAAGGCGTACTGGAACACCCAGCCGATCCCCGTCGCGTCTGGGCCGAGGGTGGGCGCGACGCCTTCGGGAAGCGTTCCCCGCAGGCCGTTCAGGTACTCGAGGACGCGGCTGCGCGCCCAGTAAATGTCCGTTCCTTCCTCGAAGATGACGTAGCAAAACGACATCCCGAACATCGAAAAGCCGCGCACGTCGGTGACGTGCGGGGTGCCGATCAGTTTCGAGACGATGGGGTAGGTGACCTGATCCTCGACCAGGGTCGGGCTGCGCCCCATCCACTCGGAGAAGACGATGACCTGGGGATCGGAGAGATCGGGAATGGCGTCCAGCTTTGCGTGGCGCATGGCCACCGTCGATCCGACGACGGCGAACGCGACGGCGATGAGCACCAGAGCCCGATTGCGCGCACAGAATTCGATGATTCGCTCGACCATGACGTTTCTCCCGTTACTTCCAGGGCTTTTCGATGGCGGCCTTGCAGTCTTGCTCCATCGAGCCCATGCCGCGATGCTGGCGCTCGCAGGCTCGGCAGGCTCGGGCCTTGTCGGGGAAGCGCGTGGCGTCGAAGTCGTTCGCGCAGTTGGGACCTTCGCCAACGCCACCGCCAGAGGCCGCCGACGGCGCAGCCGTCTCTCCGTCGATGGCGGCGCGGAGGCGGCTCTCAGAATCGAGCAGGAAGTTGCCGGTCGTCACGACCGTCTCGCCTTCGGCGACGCCGCTGGTGACCTGCACCTTTTCACCGGTGCGCGCGCCAACCTGCACCAAGCGCGGCTCGAAATGCCCCTCGGCCTTGGCGACGAAGACGTACTGGTTCTCGCCGGTGTCGACGAGGGCCTCAGCGGGGATCGCCAACCCTGAAGCCGAGGGCAGCTCCAGAGCGACGTTCCCGTACATGCCCGGCCGCAGCTTCACGCCGCCTGCTCCGGTCTTGTTCGCGAATTCGAGCCGCACGCGCAGCGTTCGCGTTGCGGTGTTGAGCGTCGGAGAGATGAACTGGACGCGGCCGTTGAAATGCTCGTTGGCATAAGCGGCCAGTTCGAGGACTGCTTTTTGTCCGATGCGGATGCGCGAGGCATCCTGCTCAAATACGTCAGCCAAGAACCAAACCTTCGAAAGGTCCGCCACCTCGAACAGCGGCGCGCCCGCCTGGATCGCCGCGCCCGGGACGACGTTCCGGGCCGTGACGTATCCGTCGCAGGGCGAGCGGATCGGCACGCTGTCGCTGGACTTGCCTCGCGACGCCATTGCCTCGATCTCAGTCGCGGCAATACCCAGCAGCTCCAGGCGATGGCGGGCGTCCGCCGCCAGTCCGCCTTGCATGCTCGCACCAAGGCTGGAATCGCCGTGGTGCCCGACAGCGAAGGAATCGCCGGTCGCGCCTGCCTTCGTATCCCATCCCCGAGCGGTCAAATACTCCTGCTCCGCGCGCAGCACTTCGGGGCTGTAGACGTTTGCCAGCACCTCGCCCCGCCGGACCCGCTGACCGGTCTCGGACACCATGAGCTGCTGCACCCATCCTGAAAACCGCACCGAGATCTCGGAAAGACCCCGTTCGTTCGCCGCGATGACACCGACGGCGCGCAGAGAATCCCCCAGTGCGGTGCGCTCGACCTTGGCCGTCCGCATTCCGATGAGTTGGACGCGATCGGCCGGCAGCTCCAAACCCGCGAGACCGGGAACCGGTTTGGCCTCAGCCGCTGGAGCCTGGCTGGCTGCCGTGGTTGTCCCCGGCTTCATCTTCTTGTCGGACCCACCCTCAGGCTTCGGAACCAGCGTCATGCTGCAGATCGGGCATTCGCCGGGATGGTCCTCCACGACCGACGGGTGCATCGGACAGTAGTAGAGACTTTTGTGTGCGGCGTGTGTGCCGCCGAACGAGACCTTCGCCAACGCTCCGGTCGCGTACGCGATGGAAAGCAGAGCAATCAATCCCATCACCAGGACGAGGCCCCACCGAACCACTGACATGGTGCCGACTCCAGCTGGAATGCGCTCCTCGGCGTTCGGCCGCTCGTCATGCCCGTTCTCATTTTTTGGACTAGTCATTGCCGTTGATCCTCCTGCCGGTCGGCGCCGTTGGTCATCCCCACAACGGGCCAGCCAGCAGCCCGGGCGTAATCCGCTTCGCTCGACTCCAGCTCGGCCATCGCCCGCACCTCGTCCAGCCGGACCTGCAGGTAGTTTCGAGCCCCGTCGAGCACCGGCGTCACGTCACCGTGGCCGCTTTGAAACAGGGCCTGCGCCGATTCGAAGCTGCGACGCGCGTCGGCCAGCACCTGATTGTGAATGAGCGCGAGAGTCTCGCGGGCGGCCCGCAGCTTGGCATCGGCATCTCGAAGCTGAAACCGAGCCGTTGCCTGCTGGGCCCGCAAGGCGCTTCTCTCGGCGGCGCTGGCGTGTTCGGCGGCCTTCACTTCGTCGCGGTGTCGCAGGTTCAGCCAGGGGAGGCTCATCGAAACCATCGCCCCGTAGGCGTGATGAGCGGGTTGGGTCGGCATGTACCAATAGTCGGCGCCGACCATCAATGACGGCAGGTTTGCCTCGCGTTTCGCCACATCCAGTGCGGCTTCGCTGCGCTTCACCGCGCGGGCGGCCGCCTTGAGCTCGGGCCGCCGCTGGTCGAGGCTGTGGTCGGCGGCGGCGGTATCCTCGGCCGAGGCGAAGGCCTCCGGCGAAGACATCTCGGGCGCGGGTCCCAGCGCCGCATCGGGATCGCGATCCATCAATGCGTTCAGCAATGCTTGCGCCGAACGGCGCTGTTGCTCGATCCCCGCGACGTCCACGTGCAGGCGCGACAGCTCGGCCTGGGCACGCAGCAGGTCCTGTTGCGACCCGTGCCCGACCTGGTACAGCGACCGGGCGAGCTCCACCACCCGGGACGTCAGTCCCACGTGTTCGAGGTGAATGCGGTACGCGCGGTCGGCGCGGGCGTAGTCGGCAAATACGCGACGGGCCTGCGCCGCCAGGTCCTGACGGCGCGCCTCCGCGGCGTCCCCAGCAATCGCGGCGTCCTCGCGGGCGGCCCGCTGGCGGGCGTCCAGACTGCCCCAGGCCGGGAACGACTGCCGAAGCCCGATCATGATCGTATTCGCCTGATCAAAGCTCACGGGATGAGCGAGCGGCACGCCCCACACTTCGGTCTTGAGCTCGGGATCCGGCAGGCGCGCCGCTGCGCCGGTTCGAGCCTCGGCCGCACGCATGCGCTCGGTCGCTTCGCGCAGGTCGGGACTGCGCTGGCCAATTACCCGCAAAATCGTGGGCAGCCTCGCTTGAGTGGCGAGCTCACGGTCGGCGGGCGTCTCGGCCTTGTCGTCGGCGGGCGCGGCGCGCGCCGGCGATGCCACCGTCGCCGCCGCCACCATTGCGGCTGTCAAGCCCATCGCCTGGATCAATTTCCTACCGGATCTCTCTTCTCGCATCGGACGCTCCTCAAAAGTGCGCGCGCTTTGCGGTGCGCAAGCCATCGACCGATCGACCAAGGAAGGCGCGCCGAGGCGCGCTCAGATCGAAACGGGACGGCTCAGATCAGGAACGAACTCTTGGCGACCAGGCGCAACCGGACCGTCGGAGGTCCCATGCTGACTCTGGTCTCGGAGCGCGACGCGAGGACGGAAGCAAGGCGATCGAGCGCCGGAACGTCAAAGGCAACGCGAGCGATAAGCTCGGTGCGATCGGGGAGCGCATTCGGTGTCGCGCTCAACTCGGCTGCAACGGCCGACGCGTCCTGAACAACGCGATCGCAACAGTCGGCTTCCGCCACCGTTGCGACAGACGACGACGTTGCTGCAGCGTCGTCGCCGCTGGCGCAGCAACAGGCACTCAGCACCTGGCCGGTGATTCGACAACGGAGCCCGGCGCCGCTGGTCGCGGTCGCCAGCGCGATCAGCGGCAGCAGCAGGGCCGCCGCCAGAAACCGCGCGCGCAGGCTGTGAGACAGGGCGAGAATAAGATTCAGGATGCGGGGTGGCCCGATACCTGTCAAGCAACGCCCGGCTGAGCGGGCTCGATCAACGGCAAGCCCGTTACGCGCGGGCGAAGGTGGACCACCGATTTGCGGGCGATTTTCGCGCGTTTGCGCTCCTCTGACGAGGAGCGCTCTTTAACGGATCCAAAAAAGGGCGCTCCGCGAGGAGCGCAAACGCGCGAAAGCCGCCCTGCCAATCGGGTTGCTGGCCTTCGCCTCGCGCGTTCAGACCTTGTCGTCAGGCGCCAGCGCGCAGGGCTGCTCAAGACCGGGGGCGTCGAGTTGCAACGTCGAATGCTCGATCGCGAAGCGGTCATGAAGTTGCCGGCAGACGTCCTGAAGGAAGGTCGGCTCACACGCCGACCACGGCACAACCAGATGAGCGGTGAGGGCTGTCTCGGTCGAGCTGAGGCGCCAGATGTGGAGATCGTGCACCTCTGAAACGCTGGGCAACTGGGTCAGGTACGCGCGGACGGCGCTGTAGTCGATGTGGTCAGGGACGGCATCGATGACCGACGAGACGGCGTCTTTCAGCAGCCGCCAGCTCATGGCAACGACCGCCGCCGACACGCCCAGGCTGGTCACCGGATCCAGCCACTGCCAGCCGGTCAAAAAGACCAGCCCACCGGCGATTGCCACGCACACGGCGATCAGGGCGTCGGCGGCCAGGTGGGCAAAGGCGGCTCTGACGTTCGTGTCTTCGTGGCGATTCTTCATGAACAGCAGCGCCGAGGCGCCATTCACCACCACGCCGGCGGTGGCGACCACGACGATCATGCCGGCGTGAACAGGCTCGGGATTGGAAAGCCGCTGCATCGCCTCCCACACCACGCCGCCGACGGCCACCAGCAGCAGGACGGCGTTGGCCAGCGTGGCCAGCAGGGTGGTCTTTCGCAGACCGTAGGTATGCGTCGATGAGGGGAGCCTACGCGCCAGGATCGTCGCGCCCCACGCCAGCAGCAGGCCCAGCACGTCCCCAAAGTTGTGCGCGGCATCGGCCACCAGCGCGACCGAGTGGGCCGCCACCCCGAACCCGATCTCGGCCACCACGAACGCGAAATTGACGCCGGCGCCGATCGCGAACCGCGGCCCGACGACATGACTGTGGGCGTGGTGGTGATGGTCGGCCATCGGGGCGTGGTGGTGATGCTCGGCCACTGGCGTGAATGATAACCAAATCTTGACGGTAATGGTCCGAGGTTCTCAAATTAGGTGATGACAAATACGACGCTGATTCGCGATGTCGCCCTGGTGTGCTTCGCGGCAACGCTCCTTTGGTCGGGCGGAAGAGGGTTCGCCGCCGACGAGGAGACCAAGAACGCGTGCGGATGCCGTCAGGACTCCGCCGGGACCTGCTATTGCGACCACAAGTCGAAATGCGGCTGTCCCGGTGAATGTGAACCGAAAGGCTGCGAGGAGAAACGAGCCAAGCAACTGGACAAGGAAATCCAGCTCGAGACAAAGAAAGCCGAATCCCAGGGGCACAAGAAACAGCCGGCGAACTCCGACGAGCGCGCGCCGCGGGACCAGGACGCCGCGAAAAACCCTTCGTCAAAAGGCCAGGGCACCCTGGCCCCGCATATGAGCGCGGGACAGCGCCAGCAGCTTGCGAAACTGCTGGAGCTGTATGTCACCGACCGCCCGGAGGCGCGCCAGTCGACGATCGATCAGGTGCGCATCCAGCTGGTGGGCACCGACAAACACTGAGCCGTCGAGCTGGCTGATTACCAGGAGATGGCGGCAAGTCCCGGGTGACGCCGCACAGTCGTCGGTGATGACAACCATGGAAAAGCACGCGGTGGTGATCGCTGGAGCAGGGCCGACGGGGCTGATGTTGGCGGGCGAGCTGGCGCTGGCGCGGGTCGACGTCGCCATCGTCGAGCGGCGCGAAAGCCAGAAGCTCGCCGGCTCGCGGGCGGGCGGTCTGCATTCCCGCACCATCGAGGTGCTCGATCAGCGCGGGATCGCCGAGCGCTTCCTCTCGCAAGGGAAGGTCATGCAGGTCGCTGGGTTCGCGATGGTCCCGCTCGACATCAGTGATTTTCCGACTCGCCACAACTATGGGCTCGCGCTGCGGCAGGAAAGCATCGAGCGCATCCTGGCCGCCTGGGTCGACGAGCTGGCGGTTCCGATCTACCGCGGACGCGAGATGACAGGATTTACCCAGGACGACACCTGCGTCGACGTCGAGCTGTCTGACGGCGGTTCGCTTCGCGCGCAGTACCTGGTCGGATGCGACGGCGGTCGGAGCGTCGTGCGCAAGAAGGCCGGCATCGACTTTCCGGGATGGGACCCGTCCCTCAGCTACTTGATCGCCGAGGTCGCGATGACCGAAGAGCCGGCGTGGGGCATCCGCCGTGACGAAAGGGGCGTCAACGGTCTGGGCAAACTGGAGGATGGCAAGCGCGTGCGGGTGGTGTTGAACGAGCCGCACGTCAGGCAAGGCGACGAGCCGACCCTGGACGACCTTCGCCAGGCGCTGGTCGCCGTCTACGGGACCGACTTCGGTGTTCATGACGTCACGTGGCTCTCGCGTTTCACCGATACGACGCGGCAGGCGGCGTCCTATCGAGCCCAGCGGGTGATCCTGGCCGGCGACGCGGCGCACGTGCATTCTCCGGCCGGCGGACAAGGACTGAACATCGGCGTTCAGGACGCCGTGAACCTGGGATGGAAGCTGGCCCAGGTGGTCAATGGTACATCGCCGGAGAGCCTGCTTGATACCTACCAGGCCGAGCGGCACCCGATCGCCGCGCGCGTCCTGAAGACCACCATGGCGCAAACGGCGATCAATCGAGGCGACGAACGGACGACGGCCTTGCGCGAGTCCATGACCGAGCTGCTTTCGATGGACGAGCCTCGCAAGCGATACGCCGGGATGATGTCGGGCCTGGATATTCGCTATGACCTCGGCCCGGGACACCCGCTGCTCGGGCGCCGCATGCCCGATCTCGACTTGGTCATGGAGAGCGACGCACGCCGGGTGTTCACGCTGCTGCACGCTGCCCGACCGGTGCTGCTCAATCTCGGTGAGCCGGGCGCCTTCGACCTCGCTTGGTCTTCTTGGGCCGATCGCGTTCAGCGGATCGACGCTCGATACGCTGGTGGGTGGGAGCTTCCGGTGCTCGGCGCGGTCGCTGTTCCCACTGCCGTGTTGATTCGGCCCGACGGACACGTCGCGTGGGTCGGGGACGGCACGGACCAGGGCCTGCGTGACGCCTTGACCACCTGGTTCGGACCGGCCCAACCCAAAAACCTCACAAAAAACCTCGCCTCGACAAAAACTCTGTAAGGCCAGCGCGCATGCAACGACGTATTGCCCATGCGGAAGCCCCGGCCGAAGCCGCTGCGGAACGTCTTGAAGGCGCCGGCGACAACGGCGCTGTTGTGTCTGACGTTGGGATGCGCCCGCGTCAGTGGTTCCGGTGGCTCTCCCCCCGGCGTCGATGCTTCCCCCGCATCCGGCGCACGAGACGCCGTCGCCCAGGATCCGCCGCTGGGCCCAGGAGACGCAACCACTCCCAGCAGCGACGCCGGGGCGCCCGCCGCTGACGGATCGATCGGGCCGCCCGGGGAGTGCCCCGGAGGTACCTCGACCTCACTGACCGGTACGACCTACGCACCGAATGGAAAACTGCCGCTGTTCAACGTGGCGGTGTACGTCCCCAGCACGCCGCTCGTGCCATTCGCGGCAGGCGTGAGCTGCGATCGCTGCGGGGGCACCACCGTGCACGCGCTGGCCGCGGCGGTGAGCGACGAGCAGGGACGGTTCCGCATCACCAACGTGCCCGCCGGCAAGGACGTCCCGCTGGTGTTCCAGGTCGGAAAATGGCGGCGAAAAGTGATTCTGCCCAACGTCGTGGCCTGTCAGGAAAACGCCATCACCGATCCGAACCTCACCCGTCTGCCGCGCAACCGGCAGGAGGGCGACATGCCCAAGATCGCGATCACCACAGGGAGCTGCGACATGCTCGGCTGCTTGCCGTCGAAGATCGGCGTCGACACCGCAGAATTCGGCGTCGCCGGTGATGACAAGCCTGTGACGTATTACCAGGGGGCCAAGAATATTCCGCCGGGAATTCCGGCGGGGGTCACGCTGATCGTTCCCGAGCTCGGTCCCCCGGACATGACGCCCGCCGAGACATTGTGGCGCAACGACAGCGAGCTTGGAAAATACGATCTGACGTTGCTGTCATGCGAATGCGACGAGTACACCAGCAACAAGGGCGCCGCGGCCTACGCGGCCATGGCCAGTTACCTGGCGCGCGGCGGGCGAATCTTTGGCACTGACTATATGTACGTCTGGTATCGCTATAGCGCGGACAGCGCGCTGGCCGCGACGCTCGACATCTCAGGCGGCGCGCGGCAAGCGAACAGTCCGATGGTGATCGACACCAGCTTTCCGAAAGGAAAGGCCCTGGCCGACTGGATGAAGTTCCTCGACCCCGGTCTCACGTACGGTCAGATCACCAGCGACACCGTGTTTTCCAATCTGAACAGCGCCATGCCGGCGACGACGCAGGTGTGGGCAACATCGACGAGCCCCGGATCGACAACCCTTGGGCCTCGCATCGTCAGCGTCAACACTCCTGTCAACGTCCCGAGCGATCAGCAATGCGGGCGCGCCGTTCACCTGGACGCGCACATCTCGCCGGCGCCGGCGCTGAGAGCCACCGTCGGGGCCGATGCGGGAATGCCAGGCTTCAAGTTCCCGCAAGATTGCGGCACGACGCTGAACAAAGGCGAAGAGGCCCTGGCGTTCTTGTTCTTCGATCTCGCGGCGTGCGTCCAGAAGGACACCATGCCGGTGGTGCCGCCGATCATCATCCCGTAGGCCGGCACCTTCGCCCTGGTCACGGGTACATCGGCAGGCCCTTGCCGCAGCGGCGTCCCTGATAGTCGTCGTTGGGTACGCAGATCATCACCGGGGGCGAGCAGCCACTGGTCATTGAACAAGGATCGTTCGGGTAGGCGCAGAACAGGACGTTACGCACAGAGCAGGCACCGCCGGTGTCCGCCAGCGCGTACGAGCAGCGACCGCCAGGAGACTTGGTACAATCGGCGTCGGTGCGGCAACCGCCATACACGCAACCGGCGGTGTCGTGGTCCAGCGCGCCCGCGGGGGCGCAGATCGCCACGGTCGCGCCCGCCGGGGTCTTGGCGCTGCAATCAGCGTCGGTGCCGCATTGGTCGAACTGACAGAGGTTCCCGATGGGGATGGCGCCCCCGCACGGGCTGGTCCGGGGAAGACACCGCCCATTGCCTGTCTGCCCGCCGTCAGTCGGCAGGGCGCAGTCGCCATCGCCCTTGCAGCAAGTCGGCTCGCCCTGCGGACACATCAGCAGCGCGGGGCTGGCTGGAGGTTTGATGCAGCTCTTGGCGCCGTTCAACTGCAGCCAGCACGTGCCGTCGGGGCAATCCGAGGCCTGCGTGCAGGTGTCCGCGGGACGATCGACGGCGCTGTCGAGCGCTGCGTCCGCGGGCGCGCCGCCGCTGCCGGCGACGTCTGCAGCATCCGTTCCGCCAGCGCCGCCGGTCGCGCCGCTCGCGTCTGCTCCGCCGGTCGCGTCTGTCCCGCCTGCGTCGTACCCGCTGGCTTGATCCGCGGTGGCGTCCGCCGCGCCCCCCGCCGCGGAGCTGCAGCCGCCGGCCAGCCATGCGCCCGAAGACGCACAAAGAAGAGCGAACGCCAAAAGGTCGAAGCGCATCATGGATTGTCCCTCGATGATCGGAGAGCGATCCGCCTATTGTGCCACGATGCTTCGATTGTGATCGTCCCTGGCGCTCCCGACGGTCTAGGGATAGACGAACAGCTCGGCGATCGCCCACCAGATGGGGCCGCCGACCTGCAGGCGCTTGGTCAGGGTCAAGCGGACGCAGCGGGCGGTGGCAGGCGCCGGCAAGGTGATCACGAACGGCATGCTGCAAGCGGTGGCGCCGCCGCAACCGGGTTGCGGTTCGTTTCCGCTGGCGATTGCAGGTCCGAACGTCACGCAATCGTTCGATGTGGCGAGATCCAGCGCGCCGGGATAGTCGCGCGGATCGGGACCGTTGACGCCGTTTTCGCCGCCTGCCCAGAAGAGGACCTTCTTGAAGGCATGTGGCGCGACCATGTCGAACGTGAACTGGTCGCCGATCGTCTGCGCCGGTGCGTTCGTGCTGCCGATCGACCAGCGCGTGTTGAAGTTGCCGTCGAAGGCGTTTGCGTATTTGAGATCCATGTTCAGGGCTTTGCTGCCCGTTGCGTACGGCGGCATTGATTGCGCCGTCCAACCTGTTCGACTGTACGGGCCGCCGTCAGGCGTTCCTGAGATCGCGTCCAACGTGGCGGCGTCGCTGTTGCTGTCGCCGGGCCCGTCGCTGGCCGCGTCCAACGGCATGACGGACGCGTCCGAGCTGTCGCCAGGCCCTGCGCCACCGGTCGCGTTTCCGCCCTGGCTGCCGGCATTCCCGCCCGCGCCGCCCGCGCTGTTCGATCCGCCGGAGCCGCCGCCGCTGCCGCCCGATCCGCCTTGAGCGCCGTCTTTTCCGCCGCCGCCGCTCGATTGAGAGGCAGCACAGGCCGAAACACCGATCAACGCCGCCAGCCCGGCTAACGCCGACCGGTGTTTTCTCATCGACGACGCGGTCACTACGCAAACAAGCCGGCGACAGTGCCCTTGTTATACGCTGGATCGCCGAACGTGGTCATGGGCACGCCCAGGGCATTGCCAATCGCGGTCCAAACGTCGGTCATGAATTTCCCGCCAAAGTTCAAATGGTGGCCAGTCTGAAGATTGAGGTTCTTTCCACCGAACATCAGGATCGGCATGTTTTCGATGGTGTGATTGGCGCCGATGGCGCACTCGTTGAAATAGACCACCAACGTGTGGTCCAGCAGCGTGCCGTCTCCGTCGGGCGTGTTCTTCATGTTCTGAATCATCTCGGCCAGCATCTGCGAATAAAAAGTATCGACCTGGGCGTGCTGCGCGTGTTGATCGGGCTGGTGGGAGAGATCGTGGTGTCCAGCTGGATTGGTGAAATTCGGCATGATCTTCGAAAATCGCAGCGCCGACGCGCCGGCGGCGAAGCTGAACGTGGCCACCCGGGTCAGGTCACACTGAAAGGCCGACAGAATGATGGCCATCTGATTGCGAGAGACGACCTCGTGCTGAGCCTCGTCAATTGTCACGTCACCGGTCGGATCGGACAGCGCCCCTTGAACAGGCGGCTGGCAGGCGGGCATTGTTCCGGTGCCCGGCGTAGGCGCGCTCAATCGAGCCTGCAATGACTGGATGCCGGCCAGGTGCGCGTCCAGTTTGGGCAGCTGCGACTTTGGAACAGTGCCGCGCAGGCGCGTGAGATCCTGGTTCACAAAGTCCAGGATGCCCGTCTGCCGCGTGCGGAGCTGCGCCGCTCTCTCAGGTGACAGGTTCGGCATGGCCGCCGCGAACAGGCCGTCGAACAGCGTCGCCGGGCGGCTCTCGGGAAACAACGGCCCATTCTGGCCGGTGTATGACAGGACCTTGAAGTTCGGCAGGCCAACGCTGGAAGGTCGGTACGCGGTGGCCTGGATCGATGCCGTCGAGGTCCCCTGCAGAGCCGCCGATTTCTGCAGCATCAACTGATCGAACGACGGTCCCGCGGCGCACTGGTTCTTGGCGTTCGGATCGCCGCCGCTGTCGGTGCCCGGAATCTCGACCGGCCGCAGGCCGGACATCATCGACATGATCCCGGCGCCGTGCTTGTCGCCCGGCCAGTTCGGATCGCGCGGGCAGGTCACGCCATCCACGATCACCATGTTGTCTTTCACGGCGGTGAATGGCACCAAGATGGACGGGAGCGTGAATGTCGTCTGGTCGCCGCCCGCCGGGAAGAACGCGTCCAGGAAGGTTCCGCATGGTCGATGAACGACCAAAAGGCGCGTCGGCGACGCGCCGGCGGCGGCGGCGAACAGCGGCCGCAGCATGACACCCGCCGCGGCGGTCCCCATCCCCGCCAGCAACGTCCGCCGGGGAATGTACTGGAAAGAGTCGCGCAGTTTCATGTGGGGACCTCTCATTTTCCGCCGTCGCGAGTTAGAAACCCTGGAGACGTCAGCAGCGCCCGGAAGTAGTCCGTGAAGGATCCCGAGGCGGCGAACTGGTTCTTGGCGTCCTGCAGAGCGCAGGAGTTGTCGTCGACGACGCTGCGGCCCAGGACGAACTCCGCCAGGTTGGTCGCCGCGCAGTCGGCGACGCGCCGGCCTGTCTTCAGCTTGTTCACGAGCTCAGGCAACCCGGAGATCGGCCCGTCGATATCGTGGCCGAGG
>DASXQB010000320.1:0-9074 GCA_036493295.1 Polyangia bacterium
CTGTTGCCGGGCCTTCACGCCGGCGGCGAATCCAAAGTGCCCGGCGATCATCGCCGGGGCCAGGGCAAACGCGCGTCCAGAATTCCGATCACCACCACGAACAGCACCAGGCCAAGGACGAACGACATGGCGCCAAGATAGCGCGGCGGTGAAAGCGCCGCCTATTGAATCTCGATGCCCGAGATCAGGCTGTTGTTCACCACCGACGTGAATTGAATGGTGGCGCTGCCGCCGCTGCTGGCGGTCGCGGTGAAAGAACGGACGATCGCCTTGTTCTCCGCTCCGGCGGCGGCAAAAATATCGAAGTTGGTCAGCACGGCGGCACCGTTGATGCTGACGTTGAAGACCCTTGAGCCGGCCGTGTTGAAGAACGTCTCGGCAAAGTGCAGACGGACGGTGTGATTGCTGCCGGCAATCAAGCCGGAAACGGCATAGGTAAAGTTTCCGATTCGCGCCGACTGATACACCGCGACGGGCGCCGGCTCCGACACCGCGCTGGTATCGATGGCGTTCGCATGGTTGATGACCGTGCCCCCGGAAAAATCGACGTCGGCGACGTACGGCGCGGCCGACGGCCCGCCACAGTTAATCGGCGTGCTGGTTGTTGACCCACCGCCGCCGCTGTCGCTGCCAGCGTCCGTGCCGCCGCTGCCGCCACTGCCGGAGCCGCCACCCGCCGCAAAGACATTCAGCTCAGCGATCGACCACCAGAACGACGAAGCGCCTGTCTGCACCACCTTGATGAACCGCGCGCTCTGCGTGGGAAAGGTGATGGTCACCAGGGCCGCCGCGCCGGCTCCGCTGACCACGGCGCTGCCAAAGTTGGTGCCGTCGTTGGAAACGAACAGCTGATACCCCCGGGGAAAGTCGCTGCTGCTACCGGCGGCGTCCAGGACCACCTGGTTGAACGACAGCGTGGCGTGCAGGTCCACCTGGAAAAACATTCCGTTGGTCATGGCGGTCCCGGTGGTCCAGCGGGTTGCCGTGTTGCCGTCGATGGCGCTTGGCGCTGAGCTGGCCATGTGCGACGCGGTGACGGTCCAGGCGCTGCGTGCAAGCACCGTTTCGGTCGCGCCGCCAGCGCCACCGCTGCCCGCGCTCCCACCGCTGCCGCCACCACCGCTGCCGCCACCGCCGCTGTCGCCACCGCCGCCACTGTCCAAACTGAACGCGGTCAGGTTGTTGCTGTTGTCGGCGATATAAACCACGCCATTGGCCACCACCGGACTTTGAAAGCGCACGGCGCCAATTCCGCCGCTCCACAGTTGATTGCCGCTGATGGGGTTTAGCGCCACCAGCGTGCTGCCCCTGGCATAGAACAGCACATTGTTCGCCACCACCGCGGCACCCGCGGCGCCGCCGACAGTCCATTGCGACACCAAAGACGGATTGCCGCCGCTGTCGAAAGCCAACCGCAGCCCGGCAATGCCGTTGCTGGGCGCCACAACGAACACCCAGCCACTGTTGTCGGCCGGATTGGTCCAGGTGGCGACGGCGTTCTGCACCGCGCCCCCCTGCGGCAGATTCATCGAAAACAGCTCGCCGCCCACGTGGCCGGCGCCGCCCTGCCCGCTGAGGTTGTCGAGGTTGACGATGCGCAATTTCGCGTCTTTTCCGCTTTGCACGGCGATATGCGGGAACTTGCTGCTTCCAACCGCCATTGTCGCTGGCTGCGCGCTGCCAAGATCCAGATCCGAATCCTGCAGGCTCTGGAAATTGCTGGGGGTGTAACTGTCGACCGGGCCGCCGTTGGAACCGGTTCCGTCGGGATTCAGGGCCACGATCGAATCGCCCCAAAACTTGCTGCCCGGATTGAACGTACCATTACCAGTAGCGGCATAAATTTTCCCAGTGTCAGAGTCAAAGACAACGCCAGCCTTGGCCCACACCGCCGATTGACGCCCGGAACAATCCGGCGAGCCGCTGGTAAAGTGCACAGTCTGATCGCTGCACATCATGTTGAAGACCTTTTGCGCCCCGGTATCGAGATCGATGGTCGTGATGTGGCCCTGATAGTCGCCGCCGTCGCCGATATAGCCGCCGTTGCCCACGTAAAGGAAACGGCTGCTGCCCACGGTAGCGATGGCCAGCGCGGAGCCGCTTTTCTCGACGGTGGGCTTCAGGGTGGTGATCGCCGGCCAGCCGCCGCCGGTGGTCTCGACGCCGGTGCCGACCGCATATTTGTGGACCTGACCGTCGATGCCATAGCTGTAAACGAAGGCGCGCGAGGGATCAATGGCCGGCGCCGCCACCGTCGGCGCGGTTCCCATGCTGGCGTGCGACCAGATGGTGGTGCCCGTGCTGGCGTCCAGGGCTGCGATGTCGCCGTTCTTGGTGTCGACGAAGATCAGATCGCGGAGGCCCGACGCCGTGCTGACGTTGGTCAAGACCACCGGCGAACTTTGAACCGTGGCCGGCAGACCGACCTTGAATCGCTGCTTGAGGCCGCCGACGTTCTGCTGCGTGAGCTGCTGTTCCAGCGTGTTGTTGCTGGAGTGGCGCGCGTCGCCGCCAAATTGAAGCCAGTCATATTTGGCCGTCACCGCGCCGCCGGCTGTTTGCGCGTCGTCGGATTTGTCACAACTCGGAGCCGCGAACACAACAAGGAAAGCAGTTGTCGCCGTCGCCGCAAACCCGCCCACCTGTACCGCTCTTGACAGTCGCATGCTCGCCTCCTGGCCATTGTCGGAGTTCCGACACCGGCGAAGAAATAGTGCCGAACGGCGCGAAAGGAAGGCAGGAGAGCGGGCAGGAGAGCAGAAAAGCCGGCGATCCGGTTAATTACTGACTGGTCTTGTCGGAGGTGGTCGTCGGACCGCTGCTGGGTGGACGAGGCTGACTCGGGCGGTTGAACGCCGTCGAGCTCCAACCCGTTCGCCGCTTGCGAGCGGAACTTTTTCCGGTGGTCGGCGTGGCCTGCTCGCGCGCCGCTTGCTGCGCGATGATGGCGGCCCGCTTGTCTTCGCCTTTACCCATGATCGATCTCGTGATCTTTGAAGGAGACAAACGGAAAACATGCCGAGGCCGGCGCCAGCGCGAGGACCTCCAGCCCTTTGAGGTGCTTCTTTGCTTTCACCGCACGAACCAGGAGCGCCACCAAAACCGGCGACGCCATCGCTTCGTCGCCGTCGATGTCCGGGAGGGCCGCCACCGCGGCGTCAAGATCGTTCCGCGCGTCGTCCAGACTTTTGCGAGCGGCGGCGACCTCCGCGGCCCCGCCGCGCTCCCGACCTTTCATCTCCATGGTGTCCTCCGTTGGCGGGTCCACCAGGTCGCTACGCTGGTCCGAACATTCAATCGTCACCGCAACGACGACTGGTAGGTAATACCTACACGGCGGGTGCTGGTTACGCAAGGAAGGTTGGCAAAATCTGGCCTGCCGGCGGCGCTATCCGTGCTGCAAGATGCCGATCGCGGGAGGAAACGTTCCTTGCCAAGGTAGGTCACGTAGAGTAGCAATTCACCGCTGCAGTCCGTTGCGGATTGGCCTGCAGATGATTGCCAGCCTAGCGACCTGGTGGACCCGCCTCGGAGGACACCATGGAAAATATAGTTGGCTGCCAGATAACTTTTGCTGGCATGGATGGCACAGAGCCGGTGCGGACCGAGATCCACGGTTGGCTCTTGCGGCTGGGCCCGCAGCTGCGTCAGGTGAAAAGTGCCCATGTCTTTGTCGAAGCGGTCGACGAGCCTCGCAAGCTCCGCGAGCACCGCGTGCGGATGAATCTGTCTACGCTGGACGGCGCGGTGGTGACAGTGGCGCACGATCATCCCGCCAACGGCGCTCACGAAGACGTGATTGTCGCCGTCCGCAACGGATTTCGGGCGGCGCGCCGCGAATTGGAAGAGTGGGAAAAGCGCCAGTCGCCCGACCTGAGCGACGCCAGCAGCGCCGTCCCCGCCATCGTTTGACGCCGTCTTTCTAGCACCGCATACGATGCCCATTGTCGATTCTTGTTATGACCGCGGGCAGTTCTTTATCCCGCTCAGTCTCAATGGGTCGATGCCCCATCATTTCATCCTCGACACCGGGGCTGGCATCAGCGCCATCGACGCCGCGCTGGCCGTCAAGCTGCAGCTTCCCGTCATCGGGCGCACAGAGCTGGCGGGCACGGGCGGGGTATTTGACGTCGACAAGGTTCGCATCGGTCGTATGCAGCCGCTGCGGCGTGGGCGCGGTGTCGACGAACTGGCCTGGTATGGGCTGACGCCGACGGTCCAGGACCTCAGCCCGTTCGTCGTCCCCGGCATCGACGTGGGCGAGGCGGGATTGCTGGGAAACGACTATCTGCAAAGCTTCATCCTGCAGATGCAGTTCAATCCACCGCTGCTGGAGATCACCCGTCCCACCGGTTTTTTCCCGCCGGGCACTGACCCGCAACGATTCATTCCATTTTCGCTCGACCGAAGCACGATCATTCGCGTGAAGGCGACTTTGGACGGCTGGATGGAGACGGAGCTTCGTTTCGACACCGGCAGCGCCACCATGACCATCGACGGTCCTTACCTGAACATCACCCGGGCCATGTGGCAGGCGCTGTGCGCGCGACATCCAGAGTACCGGGTTCATCACCAGCTGGAGGCCCACGGCATCGGTGGCCCGGTCAAGCTGGACGTCGGGCGCGTCGGTCGTTTTGATCTGGGGCCGCTGCACTTTGGCGAGACCAGCGTGGTGATCCAGCCGCCGTCAGGAATTTTCGCCAGCCCTGACGCCATCGGTTTCGTCGCCTTGAATCTGTTCGAAGGCGATCAGTGGCTGACGTTCGACTACCCGAACGGACGCCTTTATTTGTGAGCCGACCCTACGACGGATAGGCGGCGACGGCCGCCCATAGAAACGTTCCTTGCATATACCGGGCCTCCGGCATAGGGTGACCCGGTCAACAGGCGGTTTGCCTGTGTTCCAGCAAGACACCACCGGCATGACGAACTGGTGATTCCGCGCGGAGGATCCAGTGGCTCGCATAACGGTTGAAGATTGCCTGTTGAATGTTCCCAATCGGTTCGCGCTGATCGTGCTGGCGACCGAACGGGCGCGCCAGCTTGCCCGCAACGTGCGGCCGCTGGTGGCCAGCCACAACAAGGCCTGCGTGACCGCGCTGCGCGAGATCGCCGCCAACCGGGTCAAGTTCAACGAGAACGTTCCCGACGTGATCGCCGCCTTCATTGCCGAGGGCAAGGCCGCGCAAGGTACGCGCGGCTCGCGCCGGAGCCAGGTCAACGCTGACCGCAAGGTCGGCAACCGCGCCCAAAGCCAAAAGGGCTAACCCGGCGCGCCGCTGGGCGCCGCTAGAAGAAGCTGCCGCAGGGAATGCTGCCGCGGCGAAGGGCGCTAGCTGATCGTCGTCGCTCCAGCAGAACGCCTTCTGCCCGCCGGCACACTCGGCTTCCGGCCCCACAGGTACCAACCTCGCGTGCGTGGCCTCGTCGAAGAATCCGCCGGCCAGCAAGGCGCCATCATGAACGCCTTCGGATTTCGAACAGCGTCACCGAATCTCGGAGAGCTCGCCGCGCTGGTTCACTTTGTTTTTGAACCAAGGCGACGCTTGTCAACTTTGGATGGCCAGCCTTAAAGTAACCGTGCACTGACATCACCAATTCTCGCGATTCACCGTCGATCAATCGTTTCGATGAAAGCGTTCCTCATCATTGCAGCGGCCCTGGCGATCTTGACCTGCGAGGCCGGTTGCCAGATCAACGAGATGACCGCCTTTGGCGGCGGCACGGGCGGCGGCGCCGCCGCCCCCGGCGACACCACGGACGCCGGCACCGGCGACCCGAGCGGTGACGACGCGAACAACGCCAACGGCGCGGACGGCACCCCGCCGATCGACGGCACGGGAGGCACCGCCAGCACCGGCGACGCGGGTGGCGCCGCTGCGAGCCCTGACGGCGGCACCGGCGGGACCATTGCAACCGCCGACGGCGGCAACACGGGACCCAGCGTCTGCGACGGCACCGGAACGCGCATCCTGATTGCCGACAAGGCCAAGGTCGACAACTTCGAGGGCGCGACGCTGGATCCCGGCTGGTCGACGTTCAGCGACGTCGTACCCACGCCGGACGTGGCCAAAATGACGATTCAGACCGGAGGCGCCGTCGGCACGGCACACGCTGGCCACTATGCCGGCATGGGCGCGCGCACGCCGGCGATGGGCGGCTATGGCGTGGGCGCGGTTTACAACATGGCCATCGACAAGGCCCGCGGCATTTATTGCGTGGATATCTCGGCGTTCGATGGCGTGACTTTCTGGGCGAAGGCCAACCGTGTCGGCGGCCCGAGCAACAGCAACAAGGTCAGCGTCAACTTTGTGCTGCCCGAGACCAACGCGGTCAGCGTCGGCGGCGACTGCCCGGACGCCTCGCTGAAATGCTACGACCACCCGCGAACGACGGTGGCACTGACCGCCGATTGGGCCCAGTACACGGTGACCTTCGCCGAAGCCAGCGGCGGCTCGGTCACAGTGGCTAACCGTATCCAGGAGTTGGCCTTCCTGGGGCTCGATTCAAACTGGGATTACTCGATCGACGAGATCCAGTTGTACAAAGGCACGCCGCCGACAGGGCCGGTGGTAAGCAACTGACACGCCCTCACCGCCGTTCGATCACCACCTCCAGATACGCGCTGGGCAGGATCAGTGAACGATCGTTCGATCGATTGCCCTGCTCGATCATTTCCAAGAGGTCATTGGTGAAAGTCGCCTGTTTCTGACTGTCCAGTGCGCCGAAGGCTTTGTTCAAAGGACCGTAGTAAGTCCGGAAGACCTCGATCCAGTGCAACGGCGAACGATAGCGAAAGACGAACGCCCGCTCGGTCACCCGGATCTCCTTGGCGCTGCCGGCGAAGAGTTGGTCCAGGCGCTCGCTGGTTCCCCACAGGGCCGGCGACTTCACGCCCACCGCGGGCGGAAGGTATCGCCCGATCAATTTGAAAAGCTGACCCACAAAGCTGTCTGGCGTCCAGTTGGCCAGTCCAATGCGACCACCGGGCCGACAGACGCGCATAAGTTCGCTGGCGGCGCCCTGTTGGTCGGCGGTGAACATGACACCGAAGGTGGACATCACCACGTCGAATGAAGCGTCGGCAAACGGCAGCTTCTCGGCGTCGGCCTCTTGAAAAGTGATGATGTGCCCTTCGGCCTGCGCGCGCTTGCGGCCGGCCTCAAGCAGCGCCGGAACGTAGTCCGTTGAGGTCACGTCGCACCACCGTCGCGCCGCCGCCAAGGAGGCGTTGCCATTTCCGGCGGCCACGTCCAGAACACGGGCACCGGCGCGGAGGTCCAAGGCTTCGCACAGGCATTCGCCCACGATCTGAAGGGTCGTGCCCACGACGGCGTAATCGCCGGTGGACCAGGCGGCCTGTTGACGGGTTTTTACGGCGGCAAGATCGACGGTGGTTTCCATGTTGTCCTCTCCCGTTACTTCGGCAAGCCCAGCGCGTTCGCCGATTCGACGACGATGTACTCGTTGCTGGAAAGACCGCTGGTCAGGGTTTCGACGAACTGTTTGACCGTGGACAGCGACTCCCCTTCCCACAGACAGACGCCCTTCGCTCCGTCCGCGCTGGGGAAGATCGTGTGCAGTTTCAGGTGCGGCGGAATGACCGCGCTTTTCCCCGCGCTCCAGAACTTGTCGGGCTTCGAGATGCTGTGAATGGCGACGATGTGCATGATGGCTCCTTGTTGGGGACCGAAACGCACCGGCGAATTTGCGCGGCGCTGTCACCAGCAGATCTAGTTCATCGCGCGAACGCGGCCCATGAGGCGCCGGTCCCGGTCGCGCCGAAAAAGCAAGGCACCGGTCTGGAAAACCAGGACCGTGGTCCCGGCTGGCGTCGCCGAGGCGCTGGACCGTTTCAAGTCGAGCCGATCGATCAAGGTGAGCTGAGTTGAGCTAGCGGCGCGGCTCATCGACCAGGCCGGCCTCGCGCGCCTGCACGATGGCCTGGGCACGACTCTCGGCGCCGATCTTGGCGAACACGGCGGTGATGTGGTTGCGCACGGTTTTCTCGGACAGTTCCAGGTGCGCGGCGATCTGCAGATTGTCGTGGCCGCGCGCAATGTGCTCCAGGATCTGCCGTTCGCGGCGGGTCAGCGTCGGAAAGGCATCGCTGGCGGCCCCACCCGCGCGCGCCTGACCGACGAAGTTGTCCAGCTCCTCGATGACCCGATCGAACGACGGCTCTCCCGGCATCGGCACGTGGTTGCGCGTCTCCAGCGGGACCAGGCGCGCGCCGGGGATCGACGAAGCCATGAACAGCCCTTCGTCGAAAGTGACGCACATGTCCCCGCGCGTGTGCAGCACCAGCGTCGGACAGGCGACGTGCTCCAGATAGGGCGAGGCGTCGATGTCGCTGAAGGCCGAGACGATCTGCGCCGCCTGGCGTGGCGAGCACGACATGCGCTGCAGGTCGTTGAACCCGTGCGCCTGCTCGGGCGTGGCGGCCGGGAAAAGCAGGTTCGTGAAAAGCTGTCGGTAGGCCGGGTTGTCCTGGCCCCAGCCCACTTCGATCATTTTGATCTCGGCCTCCAAGCTGGCCAGCCGCTCGGGCGTCGGGTTGCGGCGCAGCGGCCCGCGCGCGAACGCGCCCAGCAGCACCAGGTGGCTGACCCGCTGGGGATGCTTCACCGCGTACGCGATCGACAGCGCGCCTCCCTGCGAGGTTCCGAGCAGCGCGAACCGGTCCAGCTTTGCGGCGTCGACAACGGCTTCCAGATCAGCCAGCAACACAGCCAGGGAAGCGCCCGTCGCCTCCCGATCCGACAGACCACAACCGCGCGAGTCATAGCGATGAAGCCGAAACCGCGCGCCCAGCGCATCGAACCACGGCCGCCAGGCGGGCGTCTGCCAATCCTGGCCGATGTTGGTCAGCCAGTGCGCCGCCCGCACCAGCGGATACCCTTCGCCGGAAACCGCGTACGCCAGCCGCGTCCCATCGGCCGAGTGGGTAAAGCGGATGTCCTGATTGAAGACCGCCATCGACCAGGAGAATAGGCCGCCGGCCACGATTTAGCGACGCGCGGCCAGTGGATGGAGCGATTCGGAATTGACGCCGCCTCGGCCTGGCGCGATCG
>DASXQB010000321.1:0-5765 GCA_036493295.1 Polyangia bacterium
CGAGCCCTATCAGGCCTTGGTCGACGATCTGCTCGCGCGGTCGGCCACCACCGAGGCGCTGGAGATGATCGATCGCCTGGCCAGTCGCGCCCTCGAGGACGCGCTGCAAGTCGGCGGCGCGCTGACCGGTGCTTTCACCCAGTGGCGGCAGCCGAACGTCGTTGCCCAGGCGGCGACAGCCGGCGCGCCGGGCGAAGTGTTGATCAACGTCGACGGGCAGCAACACGCCTGGCTGCTGCGCGCGCAGGGCCAACGGATCACCGTTCGCGATCTCGGCTCACGCGACGATGTCTCGCGGCTGCGAAGCGCGTTCATCGCCGATCCGAACGATCGACAGACCGCCCGGGCGTTGGGGGGCCTGCTCGCTCCCGCCGATGTCATCAAGCGCGACGACCATCCGCTTTTCATCGTGGCAACCGGCGAGTACCGACGGGTGCCATACGCGGCCTTACGACGCGGCGAACGTTATCTGGTCCAGGATCGCGCGCTGGTGTTCGTTCCCAGTCTCGCCTCGATGAAAAGTTGCCGCCCCAAGACCGACGCCGGCCCCGCGGTGGCGCTGGGAGATCCGGAAGGCGATCTGCCCTATGCCCGCCAGGAGGCGCAGTGGGTGGCGTCTTATTTGGGGGTGAAACCGGTGATCGGCGATGGTGCCACCCGCGCGGCGATCTATTCGGGAACCAAGAGCCTGTTGCACCTGGCCGGCCACGCGGAGCGAGACGTGGGCGGCGTGCGCCTGCGAATGGCCGACGGGCCGCTGACCGTGGCGGAGATTCTAGAGCGACCACTTCCGGTCAACGCGGTATTTTTGGCCAGCTGCGCGTCGAACGCTTCGCGCCACCAGGAGATGTGGGGCTCGCTGACCGCCGCTTTCCTGGTGGCCGGCGCCCGGCACGTGATCTCCACGCTGTCTTCGGTGCGCGACGAGGCCGCGTTTTCCCTGGCCCAGCGTTTCTATCGCCAGGGAGGTGCGACCGATCCGATCGGTGCCCTGGCGCGCGCCCAGCGGACCGCGGCCCAGGACCTGCCGGGTTCGCACTGGGAGACCTTCGCCGTCTCGATGTTGAACGATGAATGCGCCAGCAACTGATCTTGGGACCGCCCACGCCAAAAAGGAGCTCAAACAATGGACAACGAGTACAGGACAACGAGAATTTTGGTTCGCAAGGCAACGACGCTGCGGTTTCCGGGCAACCGGCGATACGAGGTCTCGGTCTTGGCGGGACAGGAATACAAAAAAGGGTTCGGCAGAGATTCCCTGCCGTGGAAGAGAGCCATGCCCGAGGGCGAAAACGGCTTCCGGCTGGACGCCGGCTTCTGGTACGTGCGGATAAGAGGCGTCCCGATAAACGAGTTCGGACGCCCCGAGCTGGCGATGGGATCGGTCAACAGCTGGCCGTCCTATTGGCAGTGGCCCGAGTACTACCTCGACTCCGATCCGTGGCCGCCGCCCATCCTGCCGGGAGATCCTGGTAGCTCGGACTACGGGCCCACCTCGACGTAGGCGAACCCGGGCGGGATCGGCCGCAATCGCCGGCCGGTCCCGGGTTTTTGCGCCTGGCTGGAGCTGGTCTGTCAGATCTCTCGTGCTCGCCGCGTACAGTAGGTGATGAAGTCACCGCTGGTCACGCGAGAGTATTCAGGGGAGGCGGCCATGGCCCAGGGAGCGGAAGCGCGGCGGTCGTCGGCGCTGATGCCGGGTGACACGCTGGGCGGGGCCTACCGAATCGTGCGTTTCATCGGCAGCGGCAGCATGGGGCAGGTCTACGAAGCGGTGCACACCCGGTTCGGCGGACGCTTCGCGATCAAGATCCTGCACCCGCATCGCACCGACACGCGGGCCATCGCGCGCTTTCGGCGCGAGGCGCAGATCGCCTCGACCATGCAGCACGCGAACATTGTCGGGATCGTCAGCTTCGACAACACGGACACCGGCGTGCCCTACCTGGTGATGGAGCACGTCGCCGGGCACGAGCTGACCCAGATCATCGCCGATGACGGACCGATGCCGATCGATCGCGTGCTGAACATCGTCGATCAGATCGCCTCCGCGCTGTCGCTGCTGCACCGGCACGGAATCGTCCATCGCGATCTCAAACCGCAGAACATCCTGGTGCTGCCGGCGCAGCCGCAGAACCCGGAGCAGGTCAAGCTGGTGGACTTCGGGATCTCGAAGGTCCAGCTGGCGTCGCTGTCGCTGACCGGTGACAGAGCGATCCTGGGAACGCCCCACTACATGGCGCCCGAGCAAGCGCGCTCCAGCGGCGACGTCGGACCGGCAGCCGATCAGTTCGCGCTGGCGGCGGTGGCGTACGAGATGCTGACGGGACGGAAAGCGTTCGACGGCGATCGCGTGGAGACGGTCGTCTATCGAATCATCCACGAGGATCCGCCACCTTTGCGCGCCGCTTGCGGCCCGCTGCTGGCGGCGGCCCTGCGCCGCGCGCTGGCGAAGAACGAGATGATGCGCTTTCCCTCGATCCAGGAGTTTGCCTCGGCGCTGCGCGTGGCGCTGCTCCGCGACGCGCAGCCCGTCGCCGCGACGTTGGAGCAACACTTGCCCCCGCCGTCACGGCCATCGAAACCATCGGAGCCATCGAGCGCCGGTCGCTGGCGGCGCGGCTGGCCGGCACCGAACCGAGCGCTGGCCGCCGGTCTTTGGAGCCCCGCCGACCGATCCTCGCGGCGCCCGGCAATGTACCGCTGAGGTCTGCGGCCATGAACACGCCGGCGCCAACTTTCGGGCCCCCACCATCGGTGATAGAAACGCGGCCAGATGGCGCGAGGGGTGAAGACACGTGCCGGACGGCGCTGACGCTGACGAGCACCAGCAGCTTCGACAAGCGTTGGCCCGCGAGCCCAGCGCGGTGCGCGCCTTGGTCGACCGGCTCTCGCCGATCATTGAACGCCGGGTGGCGGCGGCGCTGTGGCGCCGATCGTCGACCCGCGACGTTCGACAAGAGCTGGCCGACATGACTCAGGAGGTTTTTCTTTCCCTGTTCGCCGCCGACGGAAAGGCGTTGCGTGCCTGGGATCCGGCGCGCGGTCTGTCGCTGGAGAAATTCGTCGGTGTGCTGGCCCAGCATCAGGTGGCGTCGATCCTCCGCAACGGCCGCACCTCGCCCTGGCGCGATGATCCGACCGACGCAGATCAGATCGGTCGCCTGGTCGGCGCCGCAGGCAACGTCGACGCCATCGTCGGATCGCGCGAGCAGCTACGGGCCTTGCTGGACGGTCTGCGCGCCACGCTGTCTCCGCGCGGTCTGGAACTGTTTCAGCGATTGATCGTCGACGAGGAGCCCATCGATGGACTGTGCACAACGACGGGCATGACGCGCGAGGCGCTGTACCAGTGGCGAAGTCGGCTGCTGCGCCAGGTGAGGGAACTCGGCAGCCAAGCGGACGCGTCGCCACCGTCCGAGACCGGCGCCGGGGTGCGGGCGGCAGGTGGGTCTTCCAAACCATGAGTGGCAGCGGACATGACGACGACTCTGAGGCGCGCGCTGAAGACGAAATGGGAAAATTGCTCGCCGCTTTGAAAAGAGAGGCCGACGAGGATGAGCGGGCGCTGGCGCGCCTGCCCGTCGGGGCGTATGCACCGCTGTCCGCCGATCGCCGCGCGGCGATCGCAGACGCCATCCTGCAAACCGCGGCGCCCGAGGCCGTGCCGGAAAAGCTTGGGCCGTCGATGGGCAGTGTGCTGTCGATGGAACGGCGGCGGCGAACCGGCCGTTTGTTTACGCTCCTGGCGGGAACCGTGGCGGCGGCCGCGGCCCTGGTGCTGGTGGTGCGTCCGCTTTCAAGCGAACGATCGGGGGCGATGCCGGAGTACGGAATCACCGCCCGTGGAGGCATCAAAGAGATGCGGGGCGCCGATCCTGCGCCCGACGCCCCGGTGCAAGCGATCGCTCCGAACCAACGATTGCGCCCTGAATCGCGGCTGATCGTCGTTGCGCACCCGGCAGCACCGGCCCAGGGACCGGTCGCGGTCCGGGTGTTTGTGTTGCAGGCGGCCAGGGCGGACGAAGTGTGGCCGCAGGTTCACATCGAGCCATCGGGAGAGGTGGAGATTCGGGCGCCGGTCGCCGAGGTCTTTGGCCATCGAACCGGTCAATGGAATCTCGTGGTGCTGATTGGCCGGCCGGCGGCGCTGAGCCAGATCGATCCGGCCACCGCGCCGACGAGATCTCCCGATCCAGCCTGGCGCCGTTTGACGGTCCCGCTGGCGTTCGAAGCGCCGTGACCGACCAGAGAGAACCCCTGCGCTTGGCGGATTTGCGGGTGCGGCGATCGCCCGTCAGAGAGAGACGCAGGCAAGGCCGTTGTTGCATGCCGCGGTCGTCACGCATGTCCGCTGGGCATCGCCACCGGGCGCTTCACAACAGCAGGTTCCGCTGGTCGGACACAGAAGGGTCACGCAACGGGCGGATCGGGCGGTCGCTTGATCGCAAAAACTGGACATGCATTTATCGAGCGGCTTGAGACAGGTCTCGATCAGCGCCGCAGTCGCCGGCACCACACACGAGCCTTGCGCGCAGACCATCGCCAACACCGCCGGAACATCGGTCGAAATCTGCCCGCAGGCCGAGCCGCAGGTCTTTTGCTCACGCGTGCGGTCGGCGCCGCAGACGCCGTCCCGCTGACCGGTCTTGTCTTGACTGCAGCCGGTGCAGCGCATCGGATCGGTGTCGTTACAGTCCGTTTCGCAACAGGCGCCGTCGACGCAGAAGTCACTGTGGCACCAGCTTGCCGTGGCGCACGCTTGCCCGTTGGGCAGATTGACGGGCGGCTTTTCCATCGGTTGATCAGCGGGGGCATCCGTGGTCAACGGAGCGTCGGAGACAGCGGCTCCTCCGTCGGCGTCCAGCCGGTCTGAGTCGAGCATCGGGTTGTCGTCGTCGATGTTGGCGTCGGAAGAAATGTCAGCGTCCGTGTCCGCGGCGGCGTCAATCAACGGAACGGCGGTGTCCGTGGCGGCATCGTCGGGGGTCAGGACGGCCGTATTCATGTCGGCGACATTTCCGGCGTCTACAATCAGGTTCTGACCCTCGTTCTTCTGGCACCCGGGAATTCCGACAAGCAAGACACCACCCAGCGCCGATACGAGTATCAGGATAATCAGGAAATCAAAATGTGGCCCCGCAGGACTAACAGCTTTCATGAGTTCTTGTGCCGTAGCGATTGCGCCTTTGCAAGGGGCAATCGATGATCAAATTGACTGTCGTGCCCGCGAAAAGACGGCTGACTAATTGGATTGCCGAAATCGAACGACAGTCGCCGTCCGCATAACAGTGCCGTCAGAAACCAAACGTCGGAAGGCGGAGTTATTTCCCGACTGTGGTCGTGATAAATGCGACGTCATTGCGGCCCGCGATGTGAACGTGAGCCAGTCGACGGGGAGCGACAGATTCGCGACAAGAAATCAATGACGTTCTCCCTGACCAATTGTTTCATGCCGCAGCATCGCCAGCGACGGGCAGGAACACCCTGAGCGGCACCGGCGGCACAACCGGGGGCGGCTCCGGCGGCATATTCGGAGGCGGCAGCGGCGGAGCGCAGGGAACGGGCGGCTCGCCCGTCGATGGCAGTGGCGGCGCTCCCGGCATGCGCTCTGACGGGGGCGGTATGCGCCGCGATGGCGGAGGCGTGCGCCCTGACGGCGGATTCATGCGCCCTGAAGGCGGCATGCGCGACGGCCGTATGCGCCCTGACGGAGGAGGCATGACGCCTGACATGGCGGCACGATGCCTGACGATGGCGGTACG
>DASXQB010000322.1:0-5075 GCA_036493295.1 Polyangia bacterium
GCTGGTGTTTCCTGGAGGTGACGCTGCTACCGCGGCGAAACCGATTCGCAGGACAGCGCCGCCACCGAAGGCGCCGCCACGGCCTTCGAAGGCTGTCGCGATATGGCACACATCTTGATGAACATCAGCGCGCCCTACCAAGGAACACCCAATGGAAAATGCAATAGCCGCTTCCGAATCGATCAGTGGTTCCCCTCAAGCGATGCCGGTTTTCTCCACGCCCGGGATCGCGGTCTTCGGACCGGACACGGTGCTGGACAACACCTATCGCATCGTCCAGCGCATCGCCTCGGGTGGGATGGGGGAGGTGTACCTGGCCGCTCACGAACGTCTGCCGGGATATTTCGCGGTGAAGGCGCTGCAAGCGGAACTGGCTCTTCATCCTGAATCACTGGCGCGGTTTCGTCGCGAGGCCGAGATCTTGGCCGGCGTGCGCCACCCGAACGTGGTGCAGGTGGTGGACTTCAACATCTCGCAGAATGGCGTTCCTTATCTGGTGCTGGAGTTCATCGACGGTCCTGACCTGGCCACCGACCTGCGCGACGGGCGCATGCTGGCGCCGATCGAGGTGATGTCGATCGTTCGTCAGGTGGCCAGCGCGCTGGCGGCGGCGCACGCGGTGGGCGTCATCCATCGCGATCTCAAGCCAGAGAACATCGTGCTCATCACGGTGTCCGGACAGGCGCCGGTGGTGAAGGTGATCGACTTTGGCATCTCGATCTCGGGCGTCGGCCCGCGCATCACCACCGACAGCCGGGTGATGGGCACGCCCGAGTACATGTCGCCCGAGCAGGCGCTGGGCCGGCGCGAGGAGATCGACGCTCGTAGCGACCAGTTCGCGCTGGCCGCGGTGGCGCACACGCTGCTGGCGGGACAGCCGCCTTTTCGCGGTGACACGCCGCTGGCCACTTTGTCCGCCATCGTTCACGGCCAGCCGGAATCCCTGGCCGACCAGGTTTCTTGGCCCGCCGCCGACGTCGAAGCGGTGCTGCGCAAAGGGATGGCCCGCGTGCGCGACGACCGTTTTTCGTCGGTGCTCGAGTTTGCGGAGGCGCTGGAAGCGGCGCTTCGGCAGTGCGGCGCGCTGGAGCTGCCGGCGACCAGCTCGCCGTCGACCTTGTTTTCCACGTCGTCTTCGTCGCTCTCGTCGCCGTCGCATTCGTCGTCGTCATCGAATTCGTCACCGTCGAATTCGTCGCCGTACTTGGCGCTATCGCTGGTGCCGGCGCCCGTGACGGCGCTGGTGGACGATTCGTTCGACGACGAACTGCTGGTGCCGGCGCGCTATTACTCGCCGCGCGCCTTGGCCGGCGTGACGTTGACGCTGATCGTGCTGGTGCTGCTGCTCGGGGCCCGGATGAGCGCGCCGGTGGATACGCAGCGCGCGATGAACGCGGCGTCGTCCTCGGCGCGGCTGGAGGCGCGTCGGGTGGCGGAGGGATTTGGGCAATGGATTGACGCCGCTCGGGCGCGCCTGAAGATCTGACGGCCGGTCCTGCGCGGCGATCGCGCTGCGTTGGGACGGTAGACAGAATGCCAGCCTTGCCGGAAATACATCCGAAAGCCCGGGCCATCGTCTTCACGCTGGCGGCCGGCCTCTTGTTGCTGGTGGTGACCGGCCTGGCGTTCATCATCGAAAAAAAATCTCAAGCGGCCGACGATTCGGTCAGCCACACGTACGAAGTGGGCGCGGCGCTTGAGCAGTCGCTGCTGCTGCTGACGGACGCCGAGAACTTGGAGCGCGGCTATCTGTTGACCGACGACGCGCGCTATTTGCAGGCGGTGCGCACGCCGTTCGCCGATCGCTTTGCGGTCTTGGCCGCTCGCCTGGAAGGGCTGGTCTCGGACAACCCGGACCAGAAGACCCGCGCGCGGGCGTTGCGCGGCAGCGGCATGGATCGGCTGCGCCTGCTTGACACCATCATCGACGACCGCCGCGCCCAGAGCGAATCAAGCTACGGCCCGCCACTGCGCGCCCGCCTGGAACGCGGCCAGTTCCTGACCGATCAGGTGCGCGGCCTCATGAACGAGATGAAGGCCGAGGAGGAACGTCTGTTGGACCGGCGCCGGCAAGTGAAGGCGCGTTTTGATCGCATCGCCATCGCCATCATTCTCAGCGCCAGCGGCATTCTGGCGGGGATGGGCGTGGGCCTGGTGCGCATCCAGCGCGATCTTGATCGCCGCGAAAAACTGGAGGCACGCCTGGTGACAGAAAAGCGCGAGCGCGAGCGGCTGATCCGCGATCTCGAGCGCAGCAACCGCGATCTTGATCGATTCGCCTACGCCGCCTCGCACGATCTGAAGGCCCCGCTGCGCGGGATCGCCAACCTGTCGACCTGGGTGGAAGAAGACATGGGCGACCACCTGAACGACGCCAGCCGCAAGCACCTGCAGCAGCTGCGCGGGCGGGTGGGGCGGCTGGAGGCGCTGGTCGAAGGGATTCTTTCTTACTCGCGCGCCGGGCAGAAGCGGTCCGCGCCCGAGCGGGTCGACGTGGGCAAGCTTGTGCGCAATATCGTCGAGATGCTGTCACCTGGCGCCAAGGCCACGGTGGAGATCAGCGCCCGCCTGCCGCAGCTGACGGCCGAGCCGGTGCCCATGCAGCAGGTCTTCCAGAACCTGATCGACAATGCCCTCAAGCACGGGCAGACCGAACACCCGCGCGTTCAGGTCGACGTGGCGGACAGCGGGATGTTCTGGGACTTCATGGTCAAGGACAACGGCCCCGGGATCGCCAAGGAGTTTCACGAACGCATCTGGGGCGTGTTCCAGACCCTGGAGTCGCGCGACAAGACCGGCGGCACCGGCATCGGGCTGGCCACGGTGCGAAAGATCGTCGAGAGCCGCGGGGGGACGACCTGGGTGGAATCGTCGACCGGCCAGGGGGCCACCTTCCACGTCGCCTGGCCCAAGCAGTTCATCGAACACTACGACCAACCACAGGAGCGCGCATGAACGACACCGATCGCGACAGCTCACCGGAAAAAAACGCCGCCTCGACGGGGCATGCTCTCAATATCTTGCTGGTCGAAGACGACGAGCTGGACGTTGAAAACGTCCGCCGTGCCTTTCGCAAGAACAACATCACCAACCCTCTGTTTACAGCGGGGGACGGCATCGAGGCGCTGCAAATGTTGCGCGCTGGGGTGGTGCCAGAGGCGCGCCGCCTGGTGCTGCTGGATCTGAACATGCCGCGCATGAACGGCCTCGAGTTCTTGCACGCCCTCCGCGGCGACCCCGCCCTGTCGTCAATTCCGGTGGTGGTGTTGACCACGTCGAACGACGAACGCGATAAGGTCGATGCGTATCATCTGAACGTGGCCGGCTATCTGCTGAAGCCGGTCTCGTTCCTTGGCTTCTCCGAATTGATGAGCACCTTGAACAAGTATTGGACACTGGTCGAGCTCCCGTGAACGCCCCCCAGGTCTTGAACGTCCTGGTCGTCGACGACGACGAGGTGGATCGCATGGCGGTGCGCCGGCTGGGCGAGGGGCTGGGCTTTCAGGTGGACGAGGCGGGATCTCTCGGGCAGGCGATGGCTCGCCTGCGCGAAAACCCGGGGGCGGTGGACTGCGTGCTGCTGGATTATTCGCTGCCGGACGGCGACGGGTTCTCGGCGCTGGCAGCTTTCGGCGTGGCCAAGGTCGCTGTTCCGGTGGTCATGTTGACCGGCCTCGACGACGCCGATGTGGTGGTGCGCCTGCTGAACGCGGGCGCCGCCGACTATTTGCCCAAGCGGGCCCTGTCGCGCGACCGCCTGGACCAGGTGGTGCGTCGGGCCAGCCGCGCCAGCCTGGCCGAACGCGAGCGCCAGTCGGCCGAGGCGCGCGTGCAAAGCCAGCAGCGCCTGCTGAACGCCGTGATCGAACAGCTCCCGGCCGGCCTGATCATCGCCGACCCACAAGGCCGTATCTTGCTGCGCAACGCCCGTTCGTTGGAAATGCTGGGCGCCGATCTGGCCGACGCCGTAACCCTGGCCGAGCTGGTGGCCGGCTCGGCGCGTTTACCCGACGTACCGCAGGGCCGGCAGGCCCTGGCCGCCGCGCTGGGCGGCGACAGCGCAGTGGCGGAGCAGGACTTCAACGTGGCCGGCGCGCGGGGCAGCGCGGTGGTGCGCCTGCGCCGTCTGGACGTCATCGGCGATGACGGGGCCAAGGTGGCGACGTTGATCCAATTCGATGATCTGACCGAGCTGCGCGGCACCGAGGCCTATCAACGCCAGGTCATGGCCATCGCCAGCCACGATCTGCGAAATCCGCTGTCGGCAATAGCCATGAACGCCGCCATTTTGGCTCGCGGCGACAGCCTGCCCGACGACCGCCGGGTGAAGACCGCCGTGCGCATCTCTTCAAGCGCCAGCCGCATGGGGCGGATGATCGAAGATCTGTTCGACTACACGGCGGCGGCGCTGGGCAAGGGCATTCCGGTGCGCCAGCGGGCGTGCGATCTGGGCGCCATCGCCGACGACGCGGTCAACGAAGCGCGCGCCGCTCACGCCGGGCGCGAATTCTTGTTGCGCAAGCAAGGCGACCTGCACGGCACGTGGGATCCCGATCGATTGCACCAGGTGCTGCAAAACCTGCTTGGAAACGCCGTGAAGTACAGCGTCGCGGGCAGCGCGGTCACCGTGGGCTGTGCCGAGGCGCCCGACGCCGCGGCCATTGATCTGTCGGTGGAGAATCAAGGCGAGGCCATCGCGCCCGAGTTTTTGCCCCACGTCTTTGAGGCCTATCGCCGCGGCCCGGGCGGGGGACGGCACAGCTTGGGTCTGGGCCTTTACATCGTTCGCCGCATCGTCGATGCGCACAGCGGGACGATCCAGGTCCGGTCGGTGCGCGGCGAGGGCACCTGCTTCACGGTGCGATTGCCCAAGCAGCCGCCAGCCGTCGACCAGGCTCTGCTCACGCCGCCCAGGGGCCACGGCAAGTTGGGCGCGTAACGCGGTCGGTACTTCCGGCGCCTGCGCCCGGTTGCCGGCTGGTAGCGCTGTCACTGGCGGGTAACCGATCGCCGCGGGTGCTGTTGCCTGACCGACGTGATTCTCGGCGTTTTGCGCCGTCGCGGGCGCGGCGTCT
>DASXQB010000323.1:0-9433 GCA_036493295.1 Polyangia bacterium
AGAAAGCTCAGGCCGGTCGCCAGGCTGACGATCCCCGCACTGAGCAGTGTCCCGCCCACGCGAAATCGTTTGGTCCGCGCCGAGACCGCGGCGTCGCGCCATTCGACCTCGATCGTGTGCACGGTGTCCCGCGTGGGTGACTGGATCGCGATGCGCTGTCGAAGTTTCTGGCGAACCTCATCCATGTGCGTCGGGATAAGGCTCAACGGCACGCCCAGCAATTGCGCGGAGCCTCCGATGATCATTCCTATGACCAGCGCTTGAGACACGCCGTCGGTTCGCCCGAGCAAGATGACGCCGGCCGGAACGACGGCCGAGCCGATGCTGAGTCCCGTGACCGCCGTCGCCACCCGGGTTCGACGTTCCTGGGCGAAGAAAAGGTCGAGCTCTTTGCCGAGACGATCCAGGTCGACTTCCGCGGGTTGCGGCACGGCCACAGCATCGGCGGCAAAAGCCCCGGTGGACAACACGCAGATCGGAACCGCCGCCAACAACACCAGCACAGCGCGAAGGCGGTCCGGGACCATTCCCCGCCATATCACATAACCGGCTGGCCGCTGATGGCAACCGGGAAGTAGCTGACGGTCAGCACCGTCTGCCGAAGAGTTTCGAAAGCCTTGTTCAGCGCTGAATGCGCGCCGAGCCGCCTTTGGCGAAGTCTTTCACTTGCTCGACAGTGGCCATGGTGGTGTCGCCGGGGTACGTGGTCAGGAGGGCGCCGTGGGCCCAGCCAAGGCGGGTGGCTTGCTCGTGGCTTTCGCCGCTGAGCAGGCCATAGATCAACCCGGCGGCGAAGCCGTCGCCGCCGCCGACGCGATCGACGACGTCCAGCTCGCAGGTCGGCGAGACGTACGTCTTGCCTTCCAGCCAGGCCACCGCGCCCCAGGTATGGCGGTTGGTGCTGTGCACCTCGCGCAGGGTGGTGGCGACGCCTTTGATGTGCGGGTGCTGCTTCAACACGCGGTCCATCATCCCGAAGAAGGTGCTGGGATCGAGCTTGGACTTGGCGGTGGTCACCTCGGGACCGGCCACGCCCAATCCTTTTTGTAGATCCTCTTCGTTGCCGACGACGATGTCGACGTGGTCGACGATCTTGCGCAAGGTCTCCTGCGCGCGGTCGAGTCCGCCGAAGATCTTCCACAGCTTCTCGCGGAAGTTGAGATCGAACGACACCACCGCGCCGGCCGCCTTGGCCGCCTTCATTCCTTCGATGATCAAATCGGGCGTGGTGGGTGACAGCGCGGCGAAGATGCCGCCGCTGTGAAACCAGCGCAGGCCGCCGGCGAAGATCTTGCTCCACTCGAAGTCGCCGGCTTTCAAGCGCGCCGCCGCTTCGTTCGAACGGTTGTAGAACACCACCGGCGCGCGCACACCGGCGCCGCGATCGCTGTACACGGTGGCGATGTTCGGGCCGGTGACGCCGTCGTGGGCGAAGCGTTTGAAGAACGGCCGCACACCCATTGCGCGCACGCGTTCGGAGACCAGATCGCCGATCGGGTAATCCACCATCGCGGTGGCGACGCCGGTCTGCAGGCGGAAACAGTCGGCCAGGTTGGCGGCCACGTTGAACTCGCCACCGCTGACGTGGATCTGACACTCAGTCGCCTTGCGAAACGGGATCACGCCCGGGTCCAGTCGGTGAACGACGGCGCCCAAAGCCAAGAAATCCAGCGCTCCGTCGGGGCGGATGTTCAAGCTACCTGACATTCGAGTCTCCTTGTTGCGTCGAGATTGATCGGGCCCGCGAGCGGCGGGGCGGCACCGGCGGCGAAAACGGTCGGACCGTGGGACCGTGCCTGGCGCGCGACAATACCTGAAAAAGATGGCGGCGAAAGGCGCCTATCGACCTCGGCGGGCGGTGGTGCTAGACATATCGCCCGCTGGAAACCGCGGCACGAGATGAAATCGGAGAGATGGCTGAGTGGCCGAAAGCGCCTGATTCGAAATCAGGTTTGGGCGCAAGTCCAACGTGGGTTCGACTCCCACTCTCTCCTCTGAAACGATAAAACGAAACACCCGGAGAGATGACCGAGTGGCCGAAGGTGCATGATTGGAAATCATGTGTACCGCAAGGTACCCAGGGTTCGAATCCCTGTCTCTCCTCCGATTTGGAACCCTGAAAGGGTTCCAAGCCTCCGTCGAGCGCGCTCTCGGTCGGCGTAGCCGACCTTCGCGCTGTCGTTGAGGCGTTTGGGGAACGAGCGGGGGTTTTGGGCTCGGTGAAGCGGGGTCGCTGAGAGGTGGCCGACCTTCGCGATGTGTGGCGGTCGCGTCAGGGAATTGACGGTGGGGTTGGGGGAGCGTCAATGAAGTGGCGGGGATGGGGGGAAATTGAGCTGAAAAACTGGGGTTGGGCTGGCGCGGGGTGTGCAAAACCCGGTGGCAGCGCATGCCGTCGACATCATCTATAGACGGGCCTTCTTTTATAGAGGGGCCTTCTTTGGGGGAGGCGGCACGGATGTTCGCGGCGTTCGTGGAACGGGTGCCGGGGTCACTGTCGGCGGCGGTCGTGACGGGCGGCCGGGTGGGGCTGGTGCTGGCGGCGGGCGAACAGCCGGCGCTGCCGTGGTTCGTGCTGGCGGCGGCGTCGTTGTTGCGCCGGAACGGTCACGCGGTCAGCCTGCTGTGGATCGATCAGGAGAGCGCCGGCGACTCGCCAGACTTCGCCACCCAAACGACTTTGATCGGCGCGCTTGCCAAGCACTTGCCGTGGCTGGAGGTCATCCGCCTGGGGGCAGGTCGGTCGGCGCCGGAGCTGGCGCAGGTGTTGAACGCGTCGCGCGCCTTTGATCGGGTGGTGGTGCCCGACGCTGGCGGCGGCTCCGGCGCGCGCCTCGTCGAGGCCGCGCGTGTCGCCGGCGTACCGGTGTGTCGCTGGGCTTTTCGCGCGGGCGCGATCGTCGTCCGCCAGGCCGACGCAGAAAACCATGTGGCCACCGCGTTCACCCCCGACCCGGATGACTTCGCGGTGTGGTCGAGGCTGGCGTTCGACGTGGTGGCCAGCGACGACGGCGTGCAGACGCTGCTGTCCGCGCTCACGCGACCGGCTGCGGTGGCCGCGCCGATCGCGGCGGCGGATCGGCCGCTCATCGCCACGTCGCTGGCGCCGGTGCGGATCGATCGCCAGCGGGAGGCGGTGCAAAGCTGGATCGAGCAAGGGTTCGACGTCTTGTCGATCAACAGCGCCGACGAGATCACGTTATTGGCCCCGCAGTTTCCGTCGGTGAGGTTCTGGCCCGCGGCACGCGACGCGCGCGCGATGGCCGGCAAGCCGCTGGTGTCGCTGGACGACGTGCTGGCCGGTCTCCGGGCCGCGAACCGGTCACTGTCAGCGATCGTCAACTCTGACATCGTGCTCGGGCCGCTGGGCGGTCGGCGGCTGGCGGACGCGGTGAAAGAGATCGCCGTCGATGGATTCGCCTTCAACAAACGCCTGGATCAAGAGAGCGAGAGCGATCCCGGCCTTCGCTACGATGACGGTATCGACGCCTTCTTCTTCGGCCGCAAGCTGCTGGCCGATTACCCGTCGACGCCGTACTTCCTGGGCTTGCCGTGGTGGGATTACTTCTTCACCGCCTATCCGTTGCTGGCCGGCCACCCGACGGTCGAGATCAAGGAGCCGATCGCTTTTCACCTGACCCACAAGAACTTTTACGACGTTGCCCAGCACTGGAGCCCGCTGGCGTTCGAAACCCAGCGGCTGCTGGCGCCGTTGCTGGCGGGCAAAGACGATCTGCTGCACGAAAGCGGCATGGACCTGGCTCTGCAGACGACGGCGCGCCTGACCGCCGGCAAGGTTCCGGCCGGCGGCAAGAACACCGAAGAGGCTTTCATGCTGTTCGCCAAGGCAATGATGCAGTTGTTGAGAGACGGAACGACGCCGACGAAGAAAACCTACCGGCCGCCGCGCGTTCGCGGCGGCGCTGGTCTGCGTCTGGGGATCGCGACCATCGCCGACGGGCGCTGGCCGGGCGGCGCGGCCCGCATCAATCACCTGGTGGCGGCGCTGGCCGGCCTGCCCGCCGAAGAACGGCCGCGCTTGTCGCTGCTGGTGGATCCCGCGCACGCCGCCAGCGCTGCGTTGTACGCCCCGACGTTTCCGTTGGTCGACGAGATCATCCAGATCGGGTTCAGCCAGGACGATTGGCGCCACCAGCGCCGTCTATCGGTGCGCGGCCTGGACGACGTCTTTGCCCACGTCGATTTTCTTTTCCCGCTGCACGAGCAGGCGCTGGCGGGGCGCCCGGCCGCCTCGTGGATTGACGGCTTTCCGCATCACCACCTGATGGGACGATTCACCGACGATGAGATCGCTCGGCGCAAGCGGGCGTCGCGCATCGTCGCTCGCACCGCCGATCTGTTGGTGCTAAGCAGCCACGCCGTCCGTCATGACTGGGAACTTCTGTGCCCGGAAGCGCGGCCCCGTGTCCGGGTCCTGCCGTGGCGGGCGATGCCGCAGCCCGCGTGGTACGCGCTGGATCCATCCGCCGTTGCCGCCCGGCATGGCATCACCAGGCCATTCCTGATCTGCAGCAATCAATTCGATCTGCACAAGGGCCACGGCGATCTGCTGAACGCGCTGGCCAAGCTGCGGCCAGGACAACGGCCGCTGATCGTCAGCACCGGCAGGACCGAAGATCGCGTGACGCCCGGCGTGGGCGCGGCGGTTCAGCAGCTGACCGCCAAGCTGGGTGTCGGCGATAGTTTCCGCGTCCTGGGGCTTCTCCCGCGCGAAGAACAATTGGCGTTGATGCGGGCCAGCCAGGCGATCATCCAGCCATCGCTGTACGAAGGATGGAGCCTGGTGGTGGAAGAGGCGCGCGCCCTGGGCAAGGCGATGATTCTGAACGGCATTCACGCGCACCTGGCGCAGATGCCGACCGGCGCGGAATTTTTTTCGCCCGGCGACGTGGACCACTGCGCGGAACGGATGGTCACTCTGTCGTCGTCGCTGCCGCCGGGCCCGACACTGGAGGGTGAACGACGAGCGCGGCAAGAAGCAGAGGCGCTGGCCCGGGAATTCGCGCGCGAGGTCTGTGCCCTGGCCCGCGAGGCGATCGATCTCGGGATGGCCCGCCGGCAAGCGCCGGCGGTGTCGCGGGCGGCGGATCAGATCCGGGTCGGCTGACGGCGCGCCGACGTGGTGAACTGACCGTCCCACAACATCATCGTGTTGATGAGGTCCGATTTCAGCAGCACCATGGCGGCGAAGGCCTTCTCGCGATCGGTCTGCGGGTGCATGTGCATGTCCAGCAGCAGATCGGTCTCGACGCCGGCGAGATCTCGCGGCGCGTACTCGGTGAATTCCAGCACGCCGGCGAACTGGGTGACGTGCCAGCGGTGGTTGCTGATCTTGCCCACGTTCAGCCACACGTCCTTGCCCAGCGTCGGCGTCTCCAGATAGCCGCGCTTGCCGACCCGCATCAGCTCGCGGCAGGCTTGGTCCGGATCGTCGACGTGTTCAAGGACGTGCGAGCAGTAGACGAAATCGAATTCCTTGTCGGCGAACGGCATGCGCTCGACCGGGCAATTGAAGACCGGCTTGCCGGCGATGTGCTTGAACGGACTGCCGGCGCGTCCGTAGCTGTCGTCGTCGACGGCCAGATCGGCCAGGTGGGTGGCGAACGACAGCGGGATGTTGCCGCTGCCGATGTCCAGCACCTTGTCGCCCGGGCGGATGCCAAAGTCGAAATAGCGCGCCTGGTACAGCGTGTGACGATCGGTGTCCCAGATCGGCTGGTACATTTCGTAAACCAACAGCAAAATGTTGCGCGACAACATCGGGAAGCGGCCCATCGCCTGCTCGCAGACGTCGAACGCGTCGTAGGCGCGCCCCTGGACATAGCAATCGACGGCATGCTGAAGGATCGCTTTGGCGTCGTTGCCGGGGGGCGCGAGGTAGCGCGGGCGCCGGCCAAAGGGACGCGACGGATCCGCGCGAAACGCTGGTGCTGCGGTTGCTCCGATGCTCATGAGTTCTCCGTTTGTTCGACGATCACGCGGCCGGTGCCATCTGCCGCGCTTCCCAACCGCCCAGAAGCGAGAAACGCCGACACGGCCCGATCCCGAGATCGGCCTCCTGCGCGCTCTGCCGCACCATCAAGGTGTGGCGGGGCGTGATGGTGACGCGCTCGCTCATTCCGAAGGCGAAGGCCGGCATGATTTCTTTCACCAGCATTCCTTGGTGGTACAGCGTCTCGGCGTAGGGCGCATAGCAGCCGCCCAGCAGCTCGTTGGTCAGCGGAAAGCCGCTGTGCTTGGTCACCAGGACGACGTCGGGACGGGGAACGATCAGCGAATGAAAGTGGAAGAAGATCACCGGACCGCCGTCGACCGTGGGCGATTTTCCCGCCTGCGCGTCGATGGTGTAGTTGCCGACGTTCCAGGGCGCCAAGGCAGCGCCGACATTCTGCAAGATCACCAGGCCGGCAAAGCGCGTCGGCCAGTCGTCCAGGTACATCTGATCGCCGAATTTTCCGCCCTCGGTGCGCTGGTAACACCATTCCAGGCAGCGATCGCGCCACCACTCCAGGGCGGTCATGCCGGCGGCGTCGCGCCGGAATGAAACCAGGCCGACGTTGAAGCGGCCGCTCTGGGCCATCATGTACGCCAGAGCGGGCGTGAAGCGGTGCTCGTGGATGAGGATCGACTGCGCTCCCAGCTCGGCGTAGATGGGGTCCGACGGCGCGTAGAAGAAAAGGTCGGCGTCCAGGTAGGTGAGGACGTCGATCTCGGGATGTTGCTGGATGATCCAACGGATCATCGTCGGCGTCAGCGTCCAGTAGTACTCGACGGGCGTGCGGTCCTGGCGCGCCTTCAGCAGCGGTTCGTCGCCCGCCTCGACGGCGTGCAAAGGGATGGGCACCACGTTCGGCAGGCGAAGCGTGTTCAAGATGGTGCGGGTCAGTTCGTCGAGGCAAAGAAAGTACAGCGTATAGTCGCTGGTCTCGTGCAGACGCAGCGATTCGATCAGGGCCAGCCCGCGCACCAGGTAGTTGCGGTCGGCCAGCGTGCAGAAGAAACGTCGCGGGCGGGCCATCAGAACATCTCCTTGCCGGCGCGCTGAAACACATAGGTGACGCCGAATTCGTCGCGCTGGGGATCGGCGTGGAATTCGTGGCGCGCGCTGACGGTGAAGCCGGCGGCGGCAAGCAGCGACAGCAGCTCGTCCTCGTTGAAGCAAAGCTCGACCATGTCCACGCCGTAGCCTTTCTTGCGCAGGTGGTGGGTTTTTTGCGCGCGGCAGACCGGCGTGCGGTGCGCGACCACTACCCGGCCGGCGACGCGGGCGGTTTCCCGAATGTGTTGTTCGTAGTTGGACACGTGCAGCAGGACGCAAGACGAAATGACGATCGGAAAACTTTGGTCATCGAAAGGAAGCTGGGCGCCGTCGGCGACCACGAAGTGGCCGTTCGGGTAATAGTCGCGGGCCAGGTCGATCATCGCCGGCGAGTAGTCGACGCCGGTGTAGTCGATCGGTCGGCCGAGGAGATAACGCAGAACCTCGCGGTAGTAACCGCTGGCGCAGCCGATCTCCAGGACGGCGGCCGCTGGATGCCGAGTGAGGATCGGGCGCAGCGCATCGGCCATCACTTGAAAGGGCGTGACCGGGGTGCCCTTGTACATCGCACCCAGCTCGCGTCGAACCAGCGCGCGTTGCTTGGCGGGGATGCTCTCGTCCTTCCAGGCCTCGGCCATCGCCGCTGTCACGGCATCGGCGGCGATGGGCGTCTGCCCGGTCGAGATCGCGCCCAGATCAACCACCGCGCCGCGCGCCGCCTCTCGGGTGAGGCGCAGGTGCCGCGACAGAATCTCGCCGGTGTCGAGCATCCGTCTCGCATAGCTGTGGTCGCGCAGGGTCCGTTGCTGGCCGGCGCGGGCGATGGCCGCCGCTTCGTCGGGATGGCCCAGGTAATACTGGCAAAGGGCCACACACTCCTCGGGCGAACGATAGGCGACGACCTCCTTGCCGATCTCGAACAGCTCGCCCAGGTTGGTCTTGTAGTCGGTGATCAGCAGGGCGCCGCAGCCGGTCGCTTCAAAGAGGCGCATGTTGTTGGCGTTGCTCTCCGCGACGGCGATGTGCCGGTTGACCGTGATGGCAGACGCGCGCAGGAGACCAAACATTTTTTCGCCCCACACCTCGCCGCGGTGGCGGGCCCGCACGCGCGATTCGGGTGGCAACGTCTCGGCGCCGTAGCCATAGATCTCGATCGGCAGCGCCGCCGCCAGCGCGGTCAGAAGCTCGGTGCCGGCGGGGTGCGCCGGCGAGATGCCACCCACGAAGGTCAGGGAATGGCGCTCGGTCTCCGTCGGCGCCAAATCCAAGACGCGCGGATCGAAGGCCAGCGGCTGGTAGTACGACGCGATCCCGGACCGGCGAAACCGTTCGGCGAAATGCGGGAACGACGTGAAGATGATGTCCAGCCCGGCGACTTGCGCCTGCGGCGGCACCGGCGAAGCGATCTGCCCGACGATCAGCTCCGCCAGCGGGCGCAGCCGGGCCAGGATCTCGGCTGTCGCCATGCTGAGATCTTGCAGATAGATGACGTCGGGCCGCAGTTGCTTGATCTGTTCGATCAACACATCCAGATAGTCGGCCGACTTCACGCCGGCCTCGTTAGCCCAGGCCCGCTGCAAAGGGCCGCAGTTGGCGATGAGATCGTCCGCCACCCAGCCCGCTTGCAAAAGCCCCGCAGAGTAAAAATCGGCGTCGCCGAAGCAGGTCTTCTGCAGTCGGGTTTTCTGGACGGCGTAAGGCGCGGTCAAAAGCGGCGGGTGCTGCTTATAGTGCGCTTCCAGAAACGCCGGGTAGCACGTGTTGATGAAGACGCACGAAGGCCGTCGCTGCGGCACCGGCGTGGGCACCGGCGCCGCCGTCGACAGAGGCACCGACGACAATGTCGGCTTCACCGGCCCGGAGGCCTCACTGGCGGAAGCAAAGCTGGCGCGCCGGGCAGTGCTGGCGTCGGCGACGGCAGCGATGACCCGCGCGACTTCACCATCGGACAGCTCGGGGAACATCGGCAGGCTCAGGATCTGGCGGCACGCCGTCTCGGTGTGCTCCAGCGTGCCGGCGACGGGCAGGCGCCGGTGATAGGCGGGCTGCAGATGAACCGGCACCGGGTAATGAACCAAGCTCCCGATGCCTTGCGCCTGCAGTGTCTGCCGCAGTTCATCGCGCTGCGACGCTCGGATGACGTATTGATGATAGACGTGGCCGGCGTCGGGACGGCAGCGCGGCGTGGCCACGCGCGTTTCTGCAAGGCCGCGATCGTACTGCGCGGCGATGGCGGCGCGCCGGGCGTTGTCCGCCGACAAGAAAGGCAGCTTCACGTTCAGCATGGCCGCCTGCAGCTCATCGAGGCGGCTGTTCATTCCAAGGTTGCCCTGGCCGGCGCCGGGTTCGCTGCTGACGTAGCGCTGGCGCCAG
>DASXQB010000324.1:0-1973 GCA_036493295.1 Polyangia bacterium
CTACTGGCGTCTTTACAACGTCGAGCTGCCCGCCACCGCGCGCATCTTCGTCCCGGAAATGTTTTTCAAGACGTTCCACGACGCGTTGATGACCGACAATGTGCCGATCGGCGACTTGACGTCGTTGGTCTACGACGGCGACGATCCAACCCACGGACCGACGCTGACGGCGGACGATCTGCGTCCCTTCGTCGGACGCGTCACCACCCACGCCGAGTGTTTCGCCAGCTTCAAGACCTTGACCGAATGCCCGGTGTGGTTCTTCAGCCAGGACGAACTGGAAGCCGAGCTGGACGTCACCGCCTTCAAGAAAACCGATCTGACCGTGACCTGTCCGTTCGTTTCCTATCGGCAAAAGCCGGTCAATCCGACGCTGATGACCGCCGGCGGTCAATAGGCCGCGCGCCGCCGCCGTTCATGCCGCTGCGTTTTCGCATCCTGGCCGTCGCTGCTGACGCGCCGGATCCCGGTCCGGCCGTCGAGCGGCAGGTGGATGTTCCGGACGGCGAAGCGGAGATCCGCCTCGGGCGGCGCGACGATCTGGAAATCGTGCTGCCGTTCGCCGCGCTGTCGGGTCTGCACGCGCGGTTGCTCCGGACGCCGGGCGGCTTGGTCCTGGAGGATCTCGGCAGTCGCAACGGCACCGCCGTCGAGGATCGCGTGCTCACCGCGCACGGCCGGGTGCCGCTGACGCCGGGCCAGCGTTTTCGGCTGGCCAACCTCTGGCTGGTCTTCGAAGGGCCGGTCCCGGCGGGCGCCGGCGCGGCGGAGGGCACGGGCACGCTGGCCCGCCGCCTGGTGAGCGATCTGTTCGCCCACCGCCCCGGTGGTGGCGAGGTGGCGCGTCTGATCGTCACCAGCGGCCCTGACGCGGGCCGCGCGCTGCACCTGGACCGCGCCGATCATCCGTACGCGGTGGGACGCGATCCGGGTGGCGATCTGGTGCTCACCACCGGCGAGCTGTCGCGCGCCCACGCGTCGCTGACCCGGCGCTGGGAAGGCGTGTTCGTGCGCGATCTGGCGTCGAAGAACGGCGTTGTCGTCGGCGACGAACCGGTCGAAGGCGAGCGACGCTTGCACGACGGCGATCGCTTGCGGATGGGCGCGGTGGAATTTTCTTTCGAGGATCCCGAAGACCGTTACCTGCGCCAGATGGACGCGCCGCCGCCCGCGCCGCCGAAGCTGCCGCTGCCGGCCGGGGTGTCGGGGGTGAACCTTTCCCATCCGGATCTGTCGCGCCTGCCCATGCCGATGGAGATCGCCCCGTCGGCATCGGCGATGGCCGACGCGCATCGCCCGTTGTCCCACCGCGCGCGCTTCATCCTGGCCATCGCCGGGATGGTGGTGTTCACGGCGATCGGTCTTCTGGTGTTCCTGGCGTTTCTGCCTTAACGGCGCTGGCGCCCCTTTTTGCGGGCCTTGCGGGCGTCTTTGCGTTTGCGCTTTTCCTTGCCCTTGTCGACGTTGCGTTTGGGGGCCTGAAAGTGCCCGCGTTCGGCCGACGGCGTATTCATCATGTTGGCCAGCTGGTTGACGTCCAGGCCGGCGAATTTTTTCATCTGGGCCAGCTGTTTGAACCCGGGGATCTTTCCCAGCAGGCCGCTCGACATTCCGATCTGCATCATCATCTGCCGCATCATCGCGAAGCGGTTCAGAAGATCGGCGACCTCGTTTTCCTTGTGGCCGCAGCCGCGGGCGACACGCTTGAGGCGGCCCTGGTCGTAAAAGGCGCTGCGCTTCTTCTTGCGCTTGCCGCCGTCGACCACCTCTTCCCAGCTGGTGACGACGAATCGCTCCGGGTGCCGGCGTTCGTCGTCGGTCATCGACGAGATCATCGATCCGATGCGCACCAGCTCGCGGTCGTCGATCTTGGCGCCTTCGGGCATGGCGTCGGCGACGCCCGGGATCTTCTCGACCATCTCGGACAGCGAGCCCATCTTTTTCAGCACGCCGATCTGTTCGAGGAAGTCGTT
>DASXQB010000325.1:0-2354 GCA_036493295.1 Polyangia bacterium
CGGTGCGGCCGGCGCCCCGCACCAGCACGGTCTCGCCGGTCATCGCGGCAATGGCGTCCTCGATCGCGCCCTGCACCGTGCGCTGGCCGGGTTGCCGCTGCCAGCCGGCGAAGTCGGTGCCCTCGTATTCGATCAGGAAGCGGAGGTTGCGGCTCAAAACTCGAACAGTATGCCCGCCGACCAGGTGGTGTCGCCGAGGTGGATCTTGTTCGGCTCGCCCAGGCCCGAGATGTCCGCGTGGCTGAGCTCGACGAAGATGCTGGTGTGGTTCACGCCTAGCTCGTCGTCGAAGGATCGGGCCGAGTCCGGGTCGATGAAGTCCAGCACCAGCGCCAGGCCGACCGCCGTGTGCCAGCCGAACACACCGCCCCGGGCGCGGCCGCCGCGGGCGTCGGTGGCGACCTCCCCGTTGGCGTCATCGATGCGCCACAGGTCATAGTCAAACCCGAACTTGCCGTACGGCACCACCGGGATCTGGCGCTGCTGGAACAGATAATCGAACCGATAGACCGCCGTCAGCGAGAAGGGAATGATTTGTAAATTTGATGTATCGGCGGTCAGCCCCGAGCCGTTCGCCGCCGGACTGTTACCGGTGGCGGAGAAGTAGCCGACGCCCGCGCCCAGCGCCAGCGAGCCAACACGGTGGAGGATCTGCCAGTCGAATTCGACCTGCGACATCAGCCGGCTGCCGCCGCCGAAAAAAGTCTTGTAAGGCGTGCGGCCGGGCGCGCTGAACTCCGAATCGATGTTCGGCGTGTAGGGACCGAAGCGCAGCTCGAAGGCGAAATTTTGCGGACTACGGTATTGCTTGGCCTCGTCGGGCAACATCGGGTCGGCCAGCGCTGTCGCCGTCGGGATGGTCAGGGCGGCGGTCAGGAGCGCGATCGCCAGCGCCGGCGCGCGCAGACGTCTCGCAGTCATGGCCGCCTTCGCCGCCGACGGGCGGCCAGGAGCACGGCGGCCGCCGCCACGCCCAGCGCGGGGAAGGCCATCCAGCCGCGCCCGGACGACGACCCCGGCGGCACCGCGCAGTATCCGCCCGCATCGCTGCCCGGCTGCATGTTCCCGCCTGGCATCGACGGATCAGCGTTGCGGTACTTGCTGTAGAAGTCGTCGCTTTCCAGCGGTTTCCCGAAGACATTGGTCTCCGGCAGGCTGGCGTTCTTGTGTTTGTCGATGGTGAGCACGCTGACGCCGTACCAGATGTCGTTCTGCAGAATCTTCACCCGGGCCGAGGTCGCCGCCGCTGACAGAAGATCGGAGCAGAGAAAAGCTGGGTCCCCGCTGGCCACGCTTTGGCCGGGGGGAAACTTGTCCGGGCAATTGGTGGTGGGCGACTCGAAGTTGGGTTTGTAGTCGCCGGTGTCGAAAACCTGAAATTGGCCGGCGCGGTCACACAGGATCTGATAGCCGAGGATGCCGCTGGCGTCCGAAGTGCCGGGGACCGACGTCCAGTTGACCACCACGGCCTCGTTGCCGCCGCGGGCGCTGACCGGATCGGGCGCCGGCGGCGGCGACAGGTCCAGAGGGATCTGCAGGCTGGTCCCCAGGGTGAACGTGCCCGTACCGGTCTGATCAACCAGCAAGAAAATCGTCTGTACGGTCAGTTGCTCCGATTGCACGCACGGATCGTTGCTGACGGTGGTGCCGCCAGCGCCACCGGTTCCGACCGTGATGATGCCGCCGTCCGCGTCGATGGTCGGCACGGTGCCGTTCCCGTGGATCTGGCTCAGGACCTTGGCGGTGGTGGGAAATGTCTGGCCTCCGGCGGCGGCGAACGCCGGCAGCGTTCCCGATCCCAGAAGGTCGCACTGACTTTCCCGAAACGGCGGCTGCTGATCGCACGAGACCCCCACCCAGACCTGGTACGAGCCGGTGGTGATGAACGGGCGTTTGGCCACGCCGCTGGTGCTGAGCGCGGCGAAGACATACGTCGGCCGTTCGCACTCGCAGTTGGCCTGGTTGAAATAGGTCAGAAGGTCATAGGTGGTCAGGTTGACGTTCTGGGTGCCCTGGACACCAATGAAGAAGTCGTCCGCGCCCAGCGTCGTGATCGTGGTGCCGATGGTGCCACCGGTGCCACCGACCTGGGCGCGCGCCGGCCCGGCCGCCAGGAACAAACCCGCAGCGAAAAGAAAGATGGCCGCCGTTCTGGCCCGCTGAGCTCTCACGGCCCCAGCCTTCTGCAAACGTGGTGCCCCAGCGATGTCCCGGAAGGGCGTCGCTTCTGAGGGCTCATTTGTCGACATGGCTCGAAGCAAGGGCAGGGCGTGACATTTTGGCAGGCGCGCGTGCGTATCCTAGCAAAGACTCGCCAGACGCGCGGTGGTTAGGAGGCGCCCGGATGCAGCGGC
>DASXQB010000326.1:0-11350 GCA_036493295.1 Polyangia bacterium
GGGGATCGACGCGGCCGCGTTCGCCGCGATCCGCGCGCGCCGCGCCGGCGACGGCCGCACGATCGCCGTGTTCGCGCGGCTGGTCCCGATCAAGGGCGTCGAGGTCGCGATCGACGCGATGCGATCGCTGCGCGCGCCGGCGCGGATGGTCAGCGCGTCCCTCCGCCGCAGGTACGCTTGCCACAACAATGCCGGCTCGGCGGCGGCAGCGACGTCGGGCGGCGCTCCGGAAACCTCGTCTCGGCTCGCGTTCATGACCGCCCGTACGAGGTCACTGAAGCGTTGGCTGTGGGGCAGTCGCTGACGCTCGGACAGCAAGGTGACAATCATTGCCACGGTCCCCTCGCCCGTCGATTGAAGAGCACTGAAGTCACGCTGTAGTGACCGCTGGTGCTCGCCCGTCACCGCGGTTCGGATCGCCTCTTTCAGGCGATTTTCAGCGAACTGTTTCTGGGCGCCGGCGAATTCCTCGTTATTGGAATAGTAGAAAGGTCCGACAGCTTCGGCAAAGTCGGCGGCGAAAACCAGGCGCGCGCCCAAGGGGTGATTTTCCCGGCCGAAAAGACCCAACAGAAGCTCTCGCACGGCAGGCAGGTGATGAGCGTAGGCGTCACTGGCGTCGGGATTGATAACCTTGCCGACGTACGCACGTGGCATCAAGGAGCGTTGGCTGTCACCCAGGTCAGGGCCGTTCTTCGCAAGCAGAACCAGTCGGCTGACCTCCGGGCATGCGAGATCGCCGCCGACCTCCAGCCGTCCGGCAACCGCCAACGCCGTTCGAGGAAAAATCGAGCACGGGGTTGGCAACGCGGCCTCGCCGAAATCAGTCTGCACCCCGCAGTGCTGGTCGGTTCCCAGCATGGTGCAGGCCCCCTGGTCGCTGACCTTCAGCGCGGCCATGCCGCCCGGGTGCCGTGGCGACTGTCCGACGACCACCAAGCGCACCAGGCGCTCGCGGCCTTCGGGGGTGGCGGTCATCGCCTGCCGCATGCGCTCGAAGCTCTCGCGATCGATCGGGATGGTCCAGTCGCGGCAGCAGCTGTCTTCGCAGCGTTCGGCAAGACACGCAAAGGATTCCATGGCGGCCATGGCCAGCTGTGGTGGCGCCACCCTGCTGTCGGAGCCGGGAACGATCGACATATGTCGCAGCTAACAGCAAATGGCACGCCATCATCCCCGGCCGTTTTTTGGGCCCCGGCACCCGCCGCATCTCTGACACCGCCAGAAACGTGGCGCGGACTGACTGACCGGCCAGAGCGAGAGGTCGCAATCATCCCATGCGGGTGCGATTGCCCATGAACGAACCCGGTTTTGTGTCGAAGACCATGAATGCCGAATCAGTATCGCCGGCCAACCTTCGCAGAGATGTTGATGCACGCCGAACGCGCTTGCGTCGAACTGGAAGAAGCGAGGCTGAGGCTGCGCGCCGCCATCGATAAGGAGGTCCGCGATCGCTGCCAGCAGCGCGCCGGGACGACCGCGTCCCTTGAATCGGCGTCAGCCCCGCTGAGGGGTGCGCCGCTTTTCAACTGACCTCCGGCCGCGGCTCGCGTCGGCCGGCCAGGTCGCGTAGGGTGGCGCGATGCCGCTGCAAAGCCGCACGCTGGATCAGCTGATCATCGACGACGAAGCGGCGGTCAGCGGCATCGAAGCGTATCGCTTGCTCAAGACCGCCTTGCGCCGCTCGAACCAGCGCTTCTTGGTTCCCGCCACGGGCGACGCCGGCACGGTCAGCTGGGATCGGGCGCTGTTTTTGAACCTGACGTTCTGGAATGCGGCCGACGGCGCCGACGTTCTGTGCGACGAACACATCCCGGCCGACGTCGTCGCGCACGTCGCCTGGCACCACGTGGTGGGACGCGCGATCACCGGCCTCGGCGGGCCTTGCCAGATGGGCGCGGCGGCGCTTTTCTTTTCTGAATCGATCGCCAGCGCGTTCGACCTTTACCTCATCGCTCGCCTGCTGCCGGTCACGCCCGACTGCGACTTCATCGCCACCCAGCTGCCCATCATGGCCGAGGCCGCCGAGCAGGCCGGGTTGCCCGCCGCCGGTTTCGCGGCGCTGATCGAGGAGGTCGTCCGGCAACCGGAGCAAAGCTTCGAAGATCTGCGGGGCCTGCTGCTTGATGCTCTCACCGCGCTGTTACCGTGCGGCAGCGCCGGTGAAGCAGTGGCGGTTCTGGAAGGATTCTCCGGCCACCGGTTCGAACCGCTGCTGCACCATTTTCAGCTTTCGAACTGGATCCTGTACGCGCGGGCCTACGCGGTCACCTCGCCGGCCAGTGACCAGGCCGTGCGCGCGCTGGACACCACCCTGCGCCAGTCACCGGACGCGCTGAACTGGCTGATCGAACACTGGCTGACGGACTGACGGCCAGCTTTCGTGCATGACGCCGAGCCGCGACGGGTGCATAAGGCGGTAGAAAGCGTTCATGCCGCAGGCCATCTCGACAACCGCTTCAGGGGGGGCGACGCCCCCGGATCGCGGCGGACCAAAGCGGCTTCAAATTGTGCCTCCGTGGGCGCCGTTCTGGCTTCGGCGGGCGGCGATGGTCGCCGGCGCGGCGTACCTGCTGGCGATCTGGCTCGACGGGGCCGGCACGATGTTGCCCACCCACGTTCTCCCGCTGCCGCTGCGCTTCTTCGTCCAGGTCACCGAACTTTTTCCGAATGCCGCCAAGGATTCAATCGAATGGCGGGTCCGCGGTTTTTCTTGCGCCCGCGGCCGTTACGAAGAGATCGACGTACGCCCTTTCTTTCCCATCCGCTCTGACGACAAAGAAAGTCGGTTCGATCGAGCGATGTTCTTCTATCACCGCCACCGCCGGGTGATGGAGGCGATGGACCAGTATTTGACCGACGCCCAGAACCGCCTTCACCCCGAGGCTCGCATTGGCGGGGTCCTGATGCTGAGCCTCCGCGTGCCGATACCGCCGCTGGGGACGCCCGGTCCGCGTTACCAGCGATTGCCGATCGAAAGCTACCCGCCGTCCGTGTCGCGCCTGGACTGGTACATCACGGACACAACAACGCGCACGCGCCGCTGCGCGGAGGCGCCGTGAGCCGGCGCCGAAAACGGGCCATGGCGGCCGCGGAGAGATCTCCGAAGTCTCCCTCGTCTCCCTCGTTTTCAACGCTGATTCCCTGGATTCGCGGTTGGCTGGCCGCACCCCAGCCGATCGAGCGATTGGCCTTGCTTCGAATTTTCCTTCCCCTGGCCATCCTCGGGTTTCTCTCCTCCCGGCTGGTGCACGCCGACTATTGGCTCACCGCCGTTGGCTTTCAGGTCCCCGACCTGGGCGGCGATTGGCGCCAGCCGCTTTATTTACCGCCGGCGCCGGTCTGGGCGGCCTGGACGCTGGCGGCGGTGATTACAATCTCTGGGCTTTGCCTGGCGGCCGGATTGGCCTCGCAGCCGGCGGCGGCGATCTTCGCGCTTTGTGTGGCGTATGTGACGCTGGCGGATCGGCTGGAGGCTTTCACAGTGACCAAACTGGCGCCGATCCTGACACTGGCCTTGTTCTTCGCGCCGTGCGGTGCGCGCTATTCTGTCGACGGCTGGTGGCGCCGGCGCCGCAATCCCAGCGCCCCGATTCCCACTCACGTCGCCGGCGGAACGATTCGTTTCTTTCAGATCTTCCTGGTGACCATGTACTCAGCCTCCGGGATCGCCAAGGCCCGCGGCGATTGGCTCACGCAGCAAGTGCTATGGACGCACCTGCACGACCAATATCAAACCCGCGTCGCTTCGCTGGTCACGCATCTGTTACCCGGCTGGAGCTGGTGGGCGCTGCAAGGCCTGGTGCTGACGTTCGAGGCCGGCGCCCCAATTTGGTTCGCGGTCCCCTGGACCCGACGGCCCGCATTGGTGGTGGGGCTGGGAATGCACGCGATGATCGGGCTCATGTTTGGACCGGTGGTCTGGTTCGCCCTCCTGATGGCGACGATCTTGGTCGCCTCGTTCTTGCCAGAGCCGTTGTTGCTTCGTCTCTGGAGCCCTTTGCGGCGATCGCCCCGGCCGACGGCGCCCCCTGACGGCTCAGTGGCGCAAGAACCGGCGCCTTAACTTTATTGCTGGAAGAAAAGGAAGACGCCGTGCTTGCTGGCGACGGCGATGTCGACCTTTCCGTCGCCATTGAGATCCGCGGCGGTGAATTGCCGGCCCAGGCCGACCTCCGCGTCTACCAGATGCGGCTCCCAGACCACGCCTTGCGCGCCGCGGATCAGTTTGAAGACGTAGAAAACCGGCGTGCCCATCACGTCGGGATCGTCGCCAACGCCAGGCGCGTGCGCATAGAACGTCTTGCCAGTGATGACGTCTTCGATCCCGTCGCCGTCAACGTCGGTGGCAAATAAGGCGTGGGCCTGCGAGAAGGACGGAATTCCGCCGGCGTTCGCGGTGCCAGGCGGACCGACGATGATATGGCGAGTGAAAGCACCGCTGTTCTGCTCCCACCAGCCAAGACCCCAGCCATGAGCGTCCAGCGACGCGACCACGTCCGTCTCGCCATCGCCATCGACGTCGTAGCCGGCCATCTGCTTGGGCCGTGATCTTCGGCCACGCCGTCTCCTTTGAAGGATTGGGGGTGCTTGATCCAGAATCCCCCGTCGGGCGCTCCTTTGCGGCTCCACCAATCATTGGCTTCCAGCAGGTCAGGCTTCCCGTCGCCGTCGACATCCGCCACGCCGATGCCGTGCCACCACGGCCAATCGTTTGCGCCCCACGGGCCCATGGGCGTGACGTCGTTGAAGGTCCACGGTGAATTGGCACCGACGGTGAACCAGCCCAGGCGTGAGGTGATCGCACAGACAAGACCCAACTTGCCATCGCCCGCCAGGTCGGCCAGCGCCGACTGCTCCATGATGAGAGGTCCGATCAGATGTTTCTCCCAGGTGGCGACGTCGGCAGCGACCGCGGGCATCCCTGGGTTTTTGTACCAGTAGCTGGGCGTGCCGGGCCGCATGATGTTGATGCTGTCCACCCAACCGTCTCCGTCGACGTCAGTGGGATAGTCCGCCCAATCCTGCTCCGTCCCGGCGTCGTAAGGACTGTTGGGCGGCGGCGGAAAGATCTGATGTCTCTTGTCGAAAGTGGGCCCCTCCCACCGGAACGGCCCAGACAGAACGTCGACTTTGCCGTCTCGGTTGAAATCGCCGGTGCCGATCCCTTCGGCGTAGTTGAACATGTGCAGCGTTTTCCGCTGGAACTTCAAGGTCCCCTTTGCCGGGAGAGCAACGGTCGCTCCGCCAGCGCCGCCTGATCCTCCCGCGCCGGCGTCGATTTCAGGTAGCGCCGCTGCCGCCGCTGCCGCTGGTCGTTGCTGCCGTTCCGCCGGTTCCCACGCTGGTCCCTGTTCCGCCGGCACCCCCTGACGCACCTCCGCCGCCGGATCCGTCGGTGCAGGACGCCGTCAGCAGGACCAAAGCGACGACCGCGAGGACCCTTGGTCGTGTCATCTCTGGTTATGGGTGGCCGCACACACTGGTTCACGTCCCCAATTCGACTAAAGATCGTTCGTCGACACTCACGGTTTTTGGTTTGCCGGCACCACGCATTCAAAACCCTTCGCGCCTGCGAAAAGCCTCATCATGGGGCGCATGCGCGCGGTGGTGATCAGTCAGTTCGGAGAGCCAGAGGTCTTGCGTGTCGTCGACCGGCCGCAACCGCAAGCGGGGCGCGGCGAGGTGGTGGTGGCCGTGCGGGCGGCAGCGCTGAACCGGGCGGACTTGCTGCAGCGGCGCGGGCTTTATCCCGCACCGCCCGATGTTCCGACCGACATTCCGGGGATGGATTTCGCCGGCGATGTCGCCGCGGTGGGCTCGGGCGTGACGGACTGGGCGATCGGGGATCGCGTGTTCGGCCTTGTCGGCGGTGGCGCCTACGCCGAGGCGCTGGTCACCAGCGAGCGAGCGCTGGCGCCCATCCCGGCCGGACTGTCGTACGTCGAGGCGGTCGCTGCGCCCGAGGCGTTCATCACCGCCTTCGACGCGATGGTGACCCAGGCCGAGCTGCGCGCGGGGGAATCGGTGTTGATCTCGGCAGTAGGCAGCGGCGTCGGCACGGCCGCGGTGCAACTGGCGCGCGCCGGCGGGGCGCAGGTGATCGGAACCGCCCGCACCGCAGACAAGCTCATCCGCGCGCGGGCGTTGGGCCTGGACGAAGGCATCGTCGCCAACGACGCTGCCTTCGCCGGGGCGGTCAAGGCCGCCACCGACGGGCGCGGCGTCGATGTGGTGCTGGAGCTGGTCGGCGGGGACTACGTCGCCGAAGATCTGGCCTGCCTGTCACCCAAGGGACGGATCGTCGTCGTCGGCCTTCTGGCCGGAGCGAAGACATCGATCGATCTCCGGGTGCTGTTGCACCGACGAGCGATCGTGCGCGGCACCGTGCTGCGGGCGCGACCGCTGGAAGAAAAGTTGGCCGCCATGCAGGCCTTCCGCCGCCATGTGGTGCCGCTGCTGGCCAGCGGTCGGGTCAAGGCGATCGTCGATCGCGTCTTCCCGCTGGCCCAGGCGCCGGCCGCTCATCGCTTGCTGGAAGAGAACACCACCTTCGGCAAAGTGGTCCTGGATTGCGCGTCCGATCATTGATTCATCGCCGGCGGCGGGCGTCAGCTGGGGTCCTGGCGATTCCATCCCGCCATCCGGCGAGCGAAGCGCAGCGGCAAGAGTAGATTTCCTTGCTGAGCGTAGACGAACGCGGGCCGACCTTTCGGCGTTCGTACCGCAGGCGGCCCGTCGGTGGTCCGGGCGTTGTCGTTCGCGCTGGGCACCAGCAGTTGTTTGAGATCGATCGCGCCCGCCTTCATGACGTCAGGCCGCCTTCTTTGCGGCAGTCGGACGCCCGTCCGCCTTCTCGGGCGGCGGTGGCGCCTTGGCGGCGGCGCCGATTCCGTTGCGTTCAAGCAGCTTGGTCCGTAGATCGCGCAGCAGCTCTGGATGGTCGAGCAGGTACTGCTTGGCCGCCTCGCGCCCGTTGCCCAGGCGCTCGCCGCCGTGGGCGATCCAGGCGCCGCTCTTCTCCAGCAGTCCTGCCTCGACACCCAGGTCGATGAGCTCGCCGGCGCGCGAGATGCCCTGGCCGTACCCCATGTCGAACTCGGTCTCGCGGAAAGGCGCCGCCAGCTTGTTCTTCACCACCTTCACGCGCGTCCGGTTACCCACCACCTGCTCGCCGTCCTTCAGCGCCCCGATGCGCCGGATGTCCAGGCGCACCGAGGCGTAGAACTTCAGCGCGTTGCCGCCCGTGGTCGTCTCGGGGTTGCCGAACATCACGCCGATCTTCATGCGCAGCTGGTTGATGAAGATGACCAGCGTGTTGCTGTGCGCGACCACCGCCGTCAGCTTGCGCAGGGCCTGGCTCATCAGCCGCGCCTGCAGACCCATGTGCGAATCGCCCATCTCGCCTTCCAGCTCGGCCTTCGGCACCAGCGCCGCCACCGAATCAATCACCACCACGTCGACGGCGCCCGACTTGATCAGCATCTCGGTGATCTCCAGCGCCTGCTCGCCGCAGTCCGGTTGCGACAGCAGGATGTCCTCCGCCTTGACTCCGAGCTTCTTGGCATAGCCGATGTCCAATGCGTGTTCCGCATCGATGAACGCGCACACGCCGCCGAGGCGTTGAGCCTCGGCCACCACGTGCAGAGCCAGCGTGGTCTTGCCCGATGACTCGGGCCCGTAGACTTCGACCATCCGCCCGCGCGGCAGTCCGCCCGTCCCTAGCGCGATGTCGAGCCCGATCGAGCCCGTCGAGATGACCGGCACCTCGGCCTGGCCGGCGCCCTCCCCGAGGCGCATCAACGCGCTCTTGCCGAATTGCTTTTCGATGTCGGCCACCGCGGCGGTGAGGGACCGGGTGCGCTCGAGCTGTTGGGGGGATAGGGTCTTGGTTGTGTCGCCGGTCGCGGTCGGGTTCTGGGTGGTCGTCATCGCTGTCTCCTTCTTGATGTCCCCACCCTAAGGCCGACCTATGACAAAATGGTTCAGACCAGACACACCATGGCTACTATCCGGAAGAAAGTCCCCCGCCGCGCCGAGCGTTATGCCCCGGCGCGCCGCCTCGCCGACGTGCGCGCCGTCCTCAACACCGGCGACGGGGCCAGCGTCTATGACCTCGCCGAGCGGTTCGACGTCAGCGTCCGCACGGCCAATCGGTACATCCGCGCCCTGCAGATCGCTGACGAGCCGTTGTACGAAGAGGTGACCGTCCGCCGCAAGGTCTGGCGCCTGATGGCCAGCGCCCGCCAGCAGACCGTCACCCTGACCACCGCCCAGATGGTCGCCCTTTTTCTTTCACGGCGCGTGTTCGACTTCCTGGCTGGCACCGGCTTCAAGGAGGATCTCGACGAGGTCTTCGCCAAGCTCGAAGCCCAGCTCAAGCGCAAGGACTTCGCCGCCGCCCGCAACCTCGGCCGCAAAGTCTTCGACGTCAGCGAAGCCCGCCACATCTACGACGGCCGCATCGAAGACGTGAACGACATCGTCACCGCGTTGCTGCGCGAGGAGCGCCTGCGGGTCACGCACCAGGGCGTCTCAAGCGGCAAGAAGACCTTCGTCCTCGAGCCGTACACGCTGATGGTCTACAAGAAGGGACTGTATCTGGTTGGCCTCAGCCACCAGCACGGCGAGATCCGAACCTTCGCGCTGGACGCCTTCCGTAAAGTCGACTGGCTGCGCGGGGACAAGTTCGCGTACCCGGCGGACTACCGCCCCGAGCAGGTCACCGAGGGCGCGTTCGGGTTGATCCGCGGCGAGCCCACGCGGGTGCGGATCCTGTTCGATGCGAAGGTGGCCCGGTACGTCGAGCGCGTGCTGTGGCACCCGACGCAGAAGTTCCGTCGGACAACGGCGGGGCTGGAGATGACGATGAAGGTGGCGGCGACGGTCGAACTCGAAAGCTGGGTGCTGGGGTTCGGCGCGGCGGCGGTGGTGGTCGCGCCGCGCGCATTGCGGGCAAAAATCGCCGGCGAGCTGGCGCGAGGGGCCGGGCGATACAAAGGGTAGCTGCGCCTGAAGAGAGTAACCTCCCGCCAACATGCCGGACTCCCATCCCACGCTGACCCCCGCTGACCTTGCCGCAATCACCGCCCGCACCGTCACCCACTACGACGTCTCCGCCACGTCCTTCTGGGAGGGCACGCGCGACCACGACGTCTCGCAAAACATCACGGCGTTTCTCGACCACATTGAAGGCACGCCTCCGTTCGCGATCCTGGATTTCGGCTGTGGGCCGGGGCGCGATCTGCAGACTTTTCAGCGGCTGGGACATCGAGCGGTCGGGCTGGAGGGCTCGGCGCGTTTTGTGGAGATGGCCCGCCAGTTGACCGGCTGCGAGGTGCTGCACCAGGATTTCCTGCGCCTGGAGCTGCCGGGCGCAAAGTTCGACGGCATCTTTGCCAACGCGTCGCTGTTTCACGTGCCGATCCAGGAGCTGCCGCGGGTCCTGCGTCAGCTTCACGCGGCGCTGGCGCCGAGGGGTGTGCTGTTCAGCTCCAACCCGCGAGGCGACAACCGGGAGGGATGGTCAGGCGGCGATCGCTATGGCGCGTACCACGATCTGGCGGGTTGGCGGCGCTTCCTGGACGCCGCTGGCTTCGACGAGCTTCTTCACTATTTCAGGCCGCCGGGGCTCCCGTCCGAGCAGCAACCCTGGTTGGCCTCCGTCTGGCGTCGACGGGATTCGTGAGTCGCGGTCACCGGCTTTCGGCGGCCAGGGCCACCAGGCGGTCCTCGATCTTCCGGGCATCGGCGCGATCGAACCCGGCGTTGACGTAACGGAGAACGCCGCGCGCGTCGATCAAGTACGACGTGGGCATCTTCGGCGGCTGCATCAGGGCGGGGATTTTTCCTTTGGGGTCGTGCGCCACGGTCAGCGTCCATTTGTCGCGGGCGGCCAGAAAGGCGCGCGCGGCGTCTTGCTCCTCGTCGATCGACACCGCCACCACCACCACGCCCTTGCTCTTCAGGCGCGCGGCCATCTCGTCCAGCAGCGGCAGCTCCTCACGACACGGCCCGCACCACGAGGCCCAGATATCCAGCAACACCACCTTGCCCTTGAGCGCGGCCAGATCGACGGTCCGCTTTCCGTCGACGGTGCGTACGGCGAACGCCGGCACCGGCGCGCCGACGGTGGCACCGCCGTCTTCACCGACTGGCTCATCGCTGCGTGCGGCGGGCGCGCCGGCGCAACCCGTCGCCACTGTCACGACCATCGCCAGCATCGACACGACGAACGACCGCTGAATTTGGGACATGAAAACCTCCGACGGTGAGCCAATGAACGAGTCAAGGAACGCAGCCGCGATCAGTTCGCCACCGCAGCCGAGCGATGCCGACCCTCGGCCAGTCCATTCAAGAACGTGGGAACGTCGATGACGGTGTCGAAACGCCTGACGATCTGACCGTCGGGCGAGACGATGCGCACCGCGGGCAGCGTGCTGACGCCGTACTTGGCCTTCACTGCGCCCAAGGTTTCGTCCTCGTCCTCGCGAGTGAGGTCAACCCGCAGCAACGTGAAGTCGCGAAGCTGCGCGCCGACGTCGGGATGGGAGAAGACCTGGACGTCCATCTCCTTGCAGGGCAAACACCAGTCGGCCATGAAGTCGATCACCACCGGGCGTTGCTCGGCACGCGCCACCCGCAGTGCCTCGGGCTCGGCGTGCAGCCAGGCGAGCTGGACCTTCGGTGTCAGCACATAGTTGGTCAGCGCGAACAGGCCCAACGCTGACAAGGCCACGCCCAACCCTTTGCGCAACCGCCGCCCGACGGTGTCGTGGAATGACAGATGAACGGCGCCAGCCAAAACGCCGGCGACGACGATGGTGGCCGCCAGCCCCACGAACAGCGGTGTGTGTCCGGTCAGCCGCCCCAACGCGGGCAGCACATTTTTCAGGTAATAGAGCGCCGCCACCACCAGCGCGATTCCGAACACGCTCTTGACCGCCTCCATCCACGGCCCCGAGCGCGGCATCTGCATGGAAAACCCGGCGATCGCCCAAAACGGCACGCCGATGCCCACCGCGTACGTGGCCAGCAAAAAAAATCCGCCCACCGCGTCGCGCGTGGTGGCGACGAAGGCCAGGATGCCGGCCAGCGGCGGTCCGGTGCAAGGCGCGGCGATCAAGCCGCCGACGAGGCCCATCAGAAACACGCCCCCCGCGCCGCGCCCGCCCACGCGCGACAGCCGTTGTTGCAACCCCGACGGCAGCGTTAGCTCGAACGCGCCGAACATCGACAGGGCCATGGCGAAAAAGAACAGCGCCAGCGGCACCACCACCCACGGGCTGGCCAGGTAGGTCCCGAAGGCACGCCCGAGCAGCGCGAACACGGTCCCCAGCGTCCCGAACAT
>DASXQB010000327.1:0-8395 GCA_036493295.1 Polyangia bacterium
TCGCCGTGAATCTGACAGACACGCGATTCGGTGACGCCCAGGACGGCGCCGATCTCTTTCAGGTTCAAATTCTCGCAGTAATACAGCGAGAGGACCTGCTGCATCTTTTCGGGCAGATCCTCGATGCCGTTCACCAGCTGCGACAGCATCTCGCGGCGCGAGGCCTGCTCGAACGGATCAGCGGCCTGTTGATCACCGGTGCGCTCCAGCAAATCGGGGCCGGCGTCGTCGATGCCCACCACCGATGAGCCAGACAGCTTCTGCTGGCGCGCGTACAGCTCGTCGACACCGACGCCCAGGCGGCGGGCGATCTCTTCCTGGTCGGGCGTGCGGCCCAGCTGCGCTTCCAGGCGCCGGGTGGCGTCGCGCAGCTCGTTCGACAGCCGGCGCATATCGCGTGACAGCGTATCGCGCGAGCGAAGGTCATCCAGCATCGCGCCGCGGATACGGAACTCGGCGAAGGCCTCGAACCGGTCGACGCGCTTCGGATCGAAACGCTCGGCAGCCTCCATCAAACCGATGACGCCCGACGAGATCAGGTCGTCGATCTCGACGTGCGCCGGCAGACGGCGCGCCAGGCGACGGGCGACCTTCTCGATGTAGGGAAAGAACTTCGCCGCGTAATCGTTGCGGCGCGCGATCAGTTCTTTCTGACTCGGCTTGCGCGCTTTGTTCGCCTTCTTACGCTTCTTGGCTGCCATGCCCTGGATCTACAGCACTTGCCGTGCCACGTTCCTGGCGTGTCAGCGGAGCCGAAATCTCGCCGGTTGCTGATCGCGGCGATCGTCAAACCGTCATCGCCTTGGCGGTCAGTCGAATTGACAGCCGTCAACCGGATGACGGTCCCAGCGACGATTCACCGTCGGAGATTGGCGCGGCGCCCGACGGAGAATGTGCGTTTGCTGTGTCAGCTGTGCGCCGTCAGGCCACGTTCCGGCGACGAAGTTTTTCCACCAAGGTGGTGCGGTTCATACCCAGTAGTTCAGCGGCGCGGTTCTTGTTGCCTCCGGTGCGTTCCAGCGCTTGCCCGATCAGCTTCTCTTCCAGCTGCGTCAGCAACACGCGCAGATCAACGCCGCCCGTCGGCAAGTCCAACGTCCCGCCGTCCAGATCGATGACGCTGGTGCGCAGCTGCGCCGGGAGATCCTCCATCTGCACCATGCGGTTGCTGGCGATGACCACCAGGCGATCGACCAGGTTCTCGAGCTCGCGCACGTTGCCTGGCCAGTCGTACGCGCACAGGCGCTGCATGACGTCCAGCGCGAACCCCGGCACCGTCCGTCCTTCGCGAGAGTTCACCTCGCTGCGAAAGTGTTCGGCCAGCGGAGGAATGTCCTGGCGCCGATCGCGCAGCGGCGGGATCTCGATGGGAATGACGTCCAGGCGATAAAACAGATCTTCCCGGAAGCTGCCGTCGTGGATCATCGCTTCCAGGTTGCGGTGGGTGGCGGCCACCACCCGCACGTCGATGGGGAACGATTCGCTGCCACCGACCGGCGTCACCTCGCGCTCTTGCAGGGCCCGCAACAACTTCGCTTGCAGGTTGCGTGGCATGTCGCCGATCTCGTCGAAGAACAACGTGCCGCGCTGGGCAGAGAGAAACCGGCCGGTGCGCGCGCGATCCGCGCCGGTGAAGGCGCCGCGCACGTGCCCGAACAGTTCGGATTCGGCCAGCGAGTCAGGAATGGCCGCCATGTTCACGGCCACGAAGGGCGCTGCCCGACGGTGGCTGGCGCCGTGAATCAAGCGGGCGATCACTTCCTTGCCGGTGCCGGTCTCGCCGCGAATCAGCACGCTGGCGTCGGTGTCGGCCACCTGGTCGACGCGATCCAGGACCAATTTCATCGCCGGGTGATCACCGATCATCGCCGCGCCGGGCGTCTGGCGGGCGCGGCTGGTGGTGGTCGATTGGGCGTTCAGCAGCCGCACCAGCGACTGTTCCAGCACCGAGACGTGAAATGGTTTCACCAGCACGTCAGCCGCGCCGGCGCGCAACGCCGCCACCGCTTCCGTCACCGTTCCGGCCGATGTCAACGCCACCACCGCCACCGGCGGAAACGAATTGCGCAGCGACTGCAGCAACTCTTGTCCGTCGGGCAATTGCAGATCGGTGATGCACAGATCAAAGCGCTCAAGGGCCAGGCGGGCGATCGCCTCGCGCCCCGTCGGTAGCACCGCCGCGTCGTGGCCCAGCGTCTTGATGAGGCGCACCAGTCCCGCGTGGATCGAGGGGTCGTTTTCAACGAGGAGAATCTTCTTACCCATTTGCCAACTTGATTCATCGGCTGGGGGCACCGCCTCTTGAGCATTCTTGCTGTTGCCAAGTTCGCAACAGTGTTCAAGAAAACCCATAAAACAGCCCAATTCCGGGGCAGACCACGAGGCGGGCGCTGTTACCGACGGCCGGCGACGTTCATCCCGTGCGCCCCAGGGCCGCGCGCAGCGTGAGGTCCAAGGCGGCGCGAATCGACGCGTTGGCGTATCCCACCCACGACACGGGCGAGAAAACTTCCAGCGTTTGCCCGCTAGACCGCCTCGGCGCGCGGGTACGAACCCAGCACCTTCACCACGTCGCAGATCTCCTTCACCGCCGCCAGCGCCGCCGCCACCTGCGGCTCGCGCTCGTGCCCGTCGACGTCGACGAAGAAGACGTACTCCCATGGCCGGCGTCGCGAAGGGCGGCTTTCGATCTTGCTCATGTTCAGCCCGCGCTCGGCGAATGTGCCCAGCACGCGGTACAAGATCCCGGGTTCGTCGCGGGTGATCAGAAGGACCGACGTCTTGTCCCGACCGGTCGGCTCGGCCTGCTGGCGGCCCAGCACGAAGAAACGCGTCATGTTGTGCGACAGGTCCTCGATCTTTCGGCGCAGGACCTGCAATCCATAGATCTTCGCCGCCACCTCCGACGCCACCGCCGCCCCTTTGGCGTCGTCCAGCGCCCGCTGCGCGGCGTCCGTCGTCGACCGCGATTCGACGATGGTCGCGCGCGGTAGGTTGCCAGCCAGCCAGCGCCGGCACTGTCCCGCCGCCACCGGGATCGAATAGATGCGTTCGATCTCCGCCAGCTCGACGCCGGGCCGCACCAGCAGGCACAGCACAATCTCGAGGGCGATCTCCGCGCTGATCTTGAGATCACTCTCGACGAAGCTGTCCAGCGTGTGGTTGATGCCGCCTTCGGTGGAGTTCTCGACCGGAACCACGCCATAGTCGACGGTGCCGCGCTCGACCTCTTCGAAGACGGCGCCGATGGCGCCCACCGGCAGCGCGCGCGCCGACTGGCCGAACTGCCGCTTGACCGCCATGTACGAGAAGCTGCCTTCCGGCCCCAGGTACGCCACGCGCACGGTTTTCTCCAGCGACAGACAGGCGCTGAAGATCTCCTGAAAGACAAGACGGATGGCCTCGGTGGGAAACGGCCCGGGATTGGTGGCTGACAAACGCTCGGCGATCTGGCGCTCGCGCGAGGGAACATAGAACGGCACCTGCAACTGCTCTTTCAGCGTCGCCACCTTGGCCACGAACGCCGCGCGCTGGTTGAGAAGGCGCAAGATCTCATCGTCGGTACCGTCGATCTGCGCACGCATCTTCGCCAGCTCGGCATTTTGATCGGACGGCGGTTGCTCCTTGGCCATGGCGCCGCAGCTTACTACACGGCGGCTTCGTCGCGATTTCGTCGCGGCTTCGTCGCGGGGTCGGGAAGCGACGAATCGTCCCCCGCGTCGCTTCCGCAGCCCTCATCGCCTCCGCCGGAAGAAACGGCCATCCAATTGACATTTCGGTTGGACGCGATCAACTAGTACCTCGCCACGTGATTTTGAACGTTTGGTTTTCCAGAATCGGCAATCGGCTCGTCCGTTCCGGAAAGAGATCGGACCGCAGCGCCGTGCCGCGCTCTCTTGACCCTCACACTGTTGCGACGCCGCTTGCGGCACGGCGCGAGGACCGAAAGGCGCGGTCCACCAGTGGTCAAGGAACCCGGACGATGGAACCGCGACTATCACCGATCATGCTACTTTCTGCCCCTGTCAGGACGCCCGCTCCAGCGTGGCGCGGGTCGCGCTGCGCTTTCCAATTGCGCGTTGGTGCCGGGCCATTCGGTCCTCGCCCGAGGCCCTTCCGCGTCACGATTCAATCGAAGTTTCATTGGGCCTCGGGCTGCGGTCCGACCTTGCCGGACGATCGGCTCCTCTCACGCAACCATTCAACCATTCAACCCTTCAAAATCACCGAGACGAGGCGCTAGACGTATGAAGCTGGGGACGGTGCGCGACGGGAGTCGCGACGGTGCGTTGGTGGTGGTGGCGGCCGACGGACGGACGTTCACCCGCGCCGGCGCCATCGCCCCGTCGCTGCAGGTGGCGCTGGACGACTGGCGCCACGTTGAACCACCACTGCGCGCGCTGGCCCACGCGCTGAACAACGGGCGCGCCCCCGCCGAGCCGGTGGACCCGCCGCGCATGTCCAGTCCCCTGCCCCGCGCCTTCGAATGGGTCGACGGGTCGGCGTATTTGAACCACGTCATCCTTGTCCGCAAGGCGCGCAACGCCGAGCCGCCCGCCACGTTGAAGACCGATCCACTGGTGTATCAAGGCGGCTCGGGCGTGCTGCTCGGCCCCTCCGACGACATCCCGCTTGGCGACGAAGCCTGGGGCCTGGATTTCGAGAGCGAGGTTGCCGTGATCCTGGGCGACGTCCCGCAAGGCACCAGCGCGGCCGCTGCCGAGGCCACCGTGCGTCTGGTGCTGCTGGCCAACGACATCACCCTGCGCAATCTGGTTCCGGCCGAGCTGGCCAAGGGGTTCGGCTTCTTCAATGCCAAGCCAGCGACGGCGTTTTCTCCCTTCGCCGTCACTCCGGACGAGCTGAGGCCGGCCTGGCGCGACGGCCGCCTTTACCGCCATTTACGAACAACTTACAACGGGCAACTGGTGGGCGACGTCGACGCCGGACCCGAGATGCACTTTTCTTTCTTCGAGCTCATCGCTCACATCGCCCGCACCCGCGCCTTGACCGCCGGCACCATCGTCGGCAGCGGCACGGTGTCGAACGCCGAGCGGGCACGCGGCGTCTCGTGCCTGGCCGAACGGCGGGCCATCGAGACCATCGAGACCGGCGCGCCGCAGACGCCGTTCATGAAGGCCGGCGACACCGTCTCGATCGAGGTGCGGGACGACGACGACCGCAGCATTTTTGGCCGCATCATGCAGAAGGTGATCAAAGGACGGTGAGACAGCGATGAAACTCTATGGATACTGGCGCAGCTCGTCGGCTTGGCGGGTGCGCATCGCCCTTGGGTTGAAAGGAATCAAGCACGACTACGAAGCCGTGCACCTGGCCCGCGAAGGCGGTCAGCAAAACCAGGCGCCGTTCACCGCCAAGAACCCGCAGGCCCAGGTCCCCGTGCTGGAGCTGGACGCCCGACCCGGCGAGGCGTCGCCGCGCCGGATCACCCAGTCGATGGCCATCCTGGAGTTTCTCGAAGAACATTTCCCCACGCCGCCGCTGTTGCCCGCCGATCCCTGGCTGCGGGCCCGGGCGCGGCAGCTGGCCGAGGTGGTGAACTCCGGCATTCAGCCGTACCAGAACATGCCGCTGCTCAATTACGTGAAGGACGTCCTCGGCGGCGACGAGCTGGCGGCGGCCCGCCTTTTCAACCACCGCGGGCTCACGGCGCTGGAGACCTTGGCAAGAGAGACCGCCGGTAAGTTTCTGGTCGGCGACGCCCCGACGTTCGCCGACGTCTATCTCGTACCGCAGATGTACAGCGCGCGCCGGTTCTCCGTCGACGTGACCGGGTTCCCGACGCTGTTGCGTGTAGAGACAGCCTGCGCCGCGCTGCCGGCGTTCCACGCCGCCCACCCCGACCAGCAGGCGGACAAGCCAGCGACGGGGTAAAATACCCGCATGGCCGCGGTGACGAAGAAAGAGCCCATCGGCATCGTCAAGCTGGAAGCCTTGCACTACTACGTGCGCGATCTGGAGCGCACGCGCCGGTTCTTCGTCGACCAGCTGGACTTCGCCGAGCTTGGCCACAGCAATCCGGAGATGGATCGTGAAGGCCGCCAGCACGCCGCCGCTTTTCAAGCCGGCGACGCCGTGTTCGTCATCCATCAGCCGATCGGAGAAGGCGGCCGGGCCTGGCGGTATCTGCGCAAGCACCCGGAGGGCGTGGGCACGCTGGTGTTTCAGGTGGAAGACATCGACCGCGCCTTTCGCTTGCTGGACGAACGCGGCGGCACCTTCATCACCGACGTGCAGCGCTTTGCCGACGACGGCGGGACGCTGGCGATGTTCTCCATCACCACGCCCTTCGGCGACACCACCTTTCGATTCACCGAGCGCAAAGGCTATCGATCGTTGTTCCCCGGCATGATCGCCGCCGACGGTGGACCGCGAGCGGGCGGCAACCGTTTTGGTTTCTCCCAGATCGATCACGTGACGTCGAACTTCCAGACCATGAAGCCCGCGCTGTTGTGGATGGAGCACGTCCTGGGCTTGCAGCAACTATGGGAGATCGCCTTCCACACCAACGACGTTGCAGCGGTGCAAGCCGGTCAACACAAGGCCACGCACGGCTCGGGCCTGAAGTCGGTGGTGATGTGGGATCCGCGCTCGGGGGTGAAGTTCGCCAACAACGAACCATTCCGGCCCTTCTTCAAGGATTCGCAGATCAACATCTTCGCCGAGGACAACCGCGGCGACGGCGTCCAGCATTCAGCGCTGGCGGTGGCCGACATCGTGGGCGCCGTACGCGCGCTGCGGGCCCGCGACGTGGCGTTCATGTCCACGCCCGGCAGCTACTTCGACATGTTGCCGGCGCGCCTCAAGACCATCGGCGTCGGCAGCATCGACGAGGAGATCGAAACCTTGCGCCAGCTGGAGATCCTGGTCGACGGCGAGCGCGATCATCAATACCTGCTGCAGATCTTTTTGAAAGAGGCGGCCGGCCTGCACCACGATCCGGAGGCCGGGCCGTTCTTCTTCGAGATCATCCAACGCAAGGGCGACCAGGGGTTTGGCGCCGGAAACTTTCGCGCCCTGTTCGAAGCCATCGAGCGCGACCAACTGTCCCAGCGCTCGACGGTGATGTAGGGAGCCCGGCGTGTTGGATCGCATGGTCGCCGGCGACGTCCCGGCCAAACCGCACACCGCCCTGCGCGACGGCGCCGGTAACCTGCGCCACGAGGAGTGCCTGACCCGCGACGGTTTCGACGGCCCCTTCACCATCCTTTATCACCGCGAGCGCCCCCACACCCAGTCGGTGACGCGCGCCGAACACGGTTGGCCGTTACCGCGCGTCGCCGACGCCGACGTCGGGCGACCGCTGTCGCGACGGCACTACCGGTCGCAAGATCTACCGCAAGAAGGCGGCGCGCCCGTCGACGCGCGCCTGCCGCTGCTGTTCAACGAAGATGTGGTGCTGTCCGTGATCCACCCCGACGCCGACGATCCGATCTACGTCAGCAACGGCGACGGCGACGATCTGTTCTTCATCTTCGAAGGCGGCGGAACGCTGCGCTCGCCTTTCGGCGAGCTGGCCTTCGCGGCGGGTGACTACGTCCTGGTGCCGAAGGGCGTGCCGCATCGATTCGTCCTGGCCACACCACCCATCGCGCAATCTTGGCTGAGCATCGAGTGCGCCGCCGGTTTCGGGTTACCCAGGCAATGGCGCAACGACGTCGGCCAGCTGCGCATGGACGCGCCGTACAGTCACCGCGATTTTCGCCGCCCGATTTTCCGCGGCCCCGACGACGACGGCGTGCGCGATCTGGTGGTGAAACGACAAGGCGCCTTTCACGGTTTTCGGTATCAGCACGCGCCGCTGGATGTGGTCGGGTGGGACGGCACGGTCTATCCGTGGGCCTTTCCCATCCTGAATTTTCAGCCGCGGGTCGGGATGATTCATCTGCCGCCCACCGTCCACGGCACGTTCGCCGCGCGCGGCGCGCTGGTGTGCAGCTTTGTCCCGCGCCCGCTGGATTTTCATCCGCAGGCCATTCCCTGCCCGTACCCGCACGCCTCGGTCAGCTGCGACGAGTTCATCTTCTATTGTCGTGGCAACTTCACTTCACGGCGCGGCGTCGGCCCGGGCAGCATCTCGCACCACCCCGCCGGCATCATGCACGGCCCACACCCCGGCGCCTACGAAGGCAGCATCGGCGCCCGCGCCACCGATGAGCTGGCGGTCATGCTGGACACCTACCGCCCGCTGGAAGCGACGCCCGCGGCGCTGGCCATCGAAGACCTCGGGTACCACGACAGTTTCCGCTAGCCGCTGAATATTCCAGCACCGCTATTTCAGCCCAACCAGATCCCGTTACGCGCGGTGCAACGGTGGCACCTCGATTGAGGGGCGGCTTTCGCGCGTTTGCGTTCCTCTTCGAGGAACGCTCTT
>DASXQB010000328.1:0-14449 GCA_036493295.1 Polyangia bacterium
ATCGCGGCGGCGCTGGCGGCCGTTGGTGCCGGGTGGGCGCTGACCGCCACGGCGCGCTCTGTTCGCTGGGCGGCGGCCGGCACGCTGGGGCTGGCGGCGGCGGTCGGTCTGGCGGTGGCGCTGGTGACGGCGGCGGTGAACGCACCGGCGGCGATCGGCCGGGAATCGGCGGCGACGTTCCTGCGGCGAACCAGCTGGCACTACGTCGCGTTCGAAAACACCAATCGCCTGCTGCCCGCCAACGCCCGCGTGGCGGTGGTGGGCCTGACCGCCAACAATCTTTATTACCTGGATCGCCCGGCCTCCTTCTTCGAAAATCGACCGTCGCTGGCGACGATGCGGGCGATGAATCTGTCGCACGTCCTCGACATCGATGATTGCCCACTGCCCGAGACCGACGACGCCGGAGCGACGCTGTGGTCGGGCACGTACCCGGTGGTGCGCTCGCGCCTGCAGGGCGGCATCGATCGCGTTCAGTGCGCGCGCCTGCGGACGATGGCGCCGGATCCGGTCATCCCGGCGATCGCGTCGACCAACGCCGGCTTGTGATACGGTCGTGGGCCATGACCCACGCTGCTGCTCACTCTCGTCGTTCCCGCAACCGCGTCGTCACCGCGTCCGCCGTCGGCGCGGGCGTCGCCCTGGTGCTCTGCGCCGCCTACGCGCCGATGCGCAGCGCGCGCGCCGACAAGCCGACCGACAAACCGGCCGCCGCAGCGCCCGCCGCGACATCGTGCAAAACCTGGGGCGCCAAGGGCCAGTGCTGCGATCCGGCGATCGCCGCCCATTTGCCGCGCGCCGCGGTCTACAAAGCCTGCGGCGAATCCGACGCCACCTTCTTGGGCGAACAAGGATCGAAGGACACCTGCAAATACGTCTTTCACGTCGAAGGCCAGAAAGAAGACGAGACCTTCGTCCAGGTCTACGCGCCGGCGCAAAAGGACGTCCCAGAATACCCGAACGATCCGTTCTTCGACTGGAAGAAGGTCGGCAAGGTGTACGTGACCAGCAAGGCAAAGTCTCCCAAGGCGGCTCCGATGATGGCCAACTCGACCGGGTTGTGGTTGCCGGGCGCGGGGTACTTCGTCAGCGTGAACGCCTCGACGAAGGTCTGCACCAAACCGGAAGCGGCTCGGCTGGCCAGCAGCATGAAATAGCGCCGAACGAACGGCGCGCCGCCGCGGCGCTATTCGCGGGTGTGCAGCAGCCAGTCCATCAGCGGCACGGTGACGTTGAAGTTCGCGTGGGCCATCCGCCGCAGGATGTGGTGGCGCGCGTGGTGCGCGCGCAGGCGAAAGAACAAGCCGCCCGGCCGCAACCCCACCCGCGCCAGCGTGGCGATCGGCAGGTGGTAAAGCGCGTGCAGCGTTTCATAGGCCAGGAAGTACATCACCGCGGCGATCAAGAACACCCCGGTCAGCCCGGGCCCGCGCAAAAGCCCCGCCCCCACGAACACCGGCGAAGCAATCACGAACAAGCCGATCATCGTGTACCAGGGCATCATCACCAGGTTCAGCTCGCGCGGCTCGGCGACGGGCATGGTCTCCTCGGTGAAGGCCAGGTGGTGCAGCTGAGCGTGGTTCTTGTAAAGCAACCGCGGCGGCAGCGGGCGGTGCATCGGGTAACGGTGAAACGCCCACTCGATGCCGTTGGCCACCAGCCAGAACGTCGGCAGCAAGACCCAATCGATCGGTCGGGCGCGCGTGGCCAGCGCGATCGCCAAAACCAGGATCGCCGCGGCGATGGCCAGCGTGGTGGCGATGTGCTTGGCCGGCGAATAACCGGCCGGGACGTTCGCGGCCCTCATGAACGTCTCATCGGGGGTGGCCCGTGTTGATCGAGCGCTCATCGTTCAATTATGGCCGAAATTTTCCAGGGCGGCCTGCATCGCGCGCGCCCGGACCGCATTTGCTAGTCTTGCCGCCATGCCTTCTTTCGACGCGGTCTCCAAGGTCGATCTGATGGAGCTGGACAACGCGCTCAACACCGCGCGCAAAGAGCTCGGCCAGCGTTATGACTTTCGCGGCACCCACACCGAGATCGAGCGCGGGCCGGAAGGCATTGTCATCCGGTCGTCGGACGAACCGCACGTCAACGCCGCCCTGTCGGTGCTGCGCGAACGGATGGCCAAACGCAACGTTTCGCAGCGCTGCCTGGACGTCAAGGCTGTCGAACCGGCTGGCGGGCAGACCATGCGCCAGTTGGTGTTGATCAAACAAGGCATCGAGCAGGAGACCGGCAAGAAGATCGTGCGGGCTTTGAAAGACAAGAAGCTGCGCGTGCAGGCGCAGATTCAAGACGATCAGCTGCGCGTCACCGGCAAAAGCCGCGATGAACTGCAAGAGGCGATCGCGGTTCTGCGCAAGGAAGACTTCGGGATCGACCTGCAGTACGTGAACTTCCGCGACTGAGACGGTTGATTGCGTCGGCCGAGAAAGCACCGAGTCTGGATCGTGGTTGCGGCGGCGGCGCTGGCGCTGGGATGCGGGCGGCGCAAAGCGACCGTGGCGACGACGCCGGTGAAACCGCCCGCGCCGGCCGCGCCCGCGGTGGCGCCGGCGCCCGCTGCGCCGCCGATGCCGGCAGGCCCGCCCCAGGACGTCGATCTGGGCGACGACTGGGCGCCGTTCATTTTGCAGGACGGCGGCGCTGGCCCCGGTGACGGGCCCAAACCAAACGCGTACCGCACGACGTTTGTCGCCCTGGCCAACGAACGGGCCACCGTCGACGGTGGCGCTCCTCGGCGCGGCGAGCACAATTACCTGGAGGTGTTCGGCATCCCGCCCACGCTGAGTGTGCTGCGGGCGCGCCTGGACGAAGACGAAGCACCCGAGCAACAAGCTTGCTACCGCGCCGTCGACGGCGACGGGTTGCGCGCCTTGCGCGACACGGTGGCGTTCCTGGATCGCGAGCGCGCCAAGCGCGAATACCAGGAGGCTTTGCGCGATGCCGACTGGCTCGAACGCGAGCTAGGGGCGCACATCCCCTTCAGCCGCGAGGGCACCGTCGCGTTGCTGCGCGAAGAACCGAAGACGCGCGCCCGCGCCGATCGCACCTTGCGTGGCCAGGCACGGCTGCGCGCGGTGCGGGCCGCGCAGGCCCGCCTGGTGTGCGAGGGCCTGCTGGGACCACGCGGGCCTTATGGACGCACGCGTTTCATCGGCGGCATGTTCGATCTGCCCACGCACGAGGCGCTGGCCGACTGGGAGCGCAAGAACGACATCTTCGGCTGGGGATTTCTGGGAGGCGAGACCGCGGTCGGTCTTCTGCGCGCGCCCGACGACCTGCACCTCCAGACGTTCAAGCGCATCCTGGCCGAACGAGCGGCCGACGCTGCCGGCATCGTCGAGGACGGCTCGGCCGCCCGCGCGAAAGAACCGGCGACGTTCACCGACGACGGCGGGATGGTGCGCCCGCTGCCGAATTTGATCGCCGCTCACGTCGAAGCGCTGGCGACGGCGCTGGGCGTGGCGACGCCGGCCGAGCTGGGGCGCTGGCTGCGCGTGCGGTCGGCCGACGCGGCCACGCAGGTGGTGCGCTATCCGGCGCCGCCGCTGCCGCCGTACTATGCCGCCGAGATGGATCTGTCGGTCGAGATCGACCGGGGCGACGTCTGGTACGATTTTCCCTTCGATGCGCGCGGCAAACCGGTGGTGCAACGGCGCGAACACTTTCCCCACCTGACGTTGTTCGTGGACTGGAACCGCCAGCGCATCCCGCTTTGCCGGTGGCGGACCACCATCGGTTCGTGGCGCAGCGAGGTGCAAGCCGACGGGCGCGTTTACATGAAGTACAAGAACTCGGACGTGGGGCCGCGGCTGTGGAAGAACATCGTGGCCAGCCCGGTGTGGATCCCGCCCGAGACCACCCCGGCGAAGGATCTGCTGGCGCGCAAGGTCCTCGATCGCGCCGTCGGTCCGGTGACGGTGGTGAACACCGACGTCATGGGTCCCGGGTTTCAGTCGGCTTACGGCATGGTGATGGCCATCCACATCGATCCCAAGCGCGGCGGTTTCGACAACCAGGTGCGCACGCACGGGTCGGTCGATTACACCTCGATCGCCCAGCGCTTTTCGCACGGCTGCCACCGACTGGTGAACAACCGGGCGGTGCGGATGTTCGACTTCGTGCTGCGCCACCGGCGGTTCGTTCGCCAGGGCAATTACCCCATCGACGTGCGACGGCGCTTCGTCGTCGACGGCGAGCCGTACGCTTTTCAGCTAAAAACCCGCGGCTATTACTACGAACTGCAACCGCCGGTGCCGGTGATGGTTACCGAAGGTCGCATCATGGGCGCGGTGACAAAGCCGGTCGCCAGCTACGTGCGTAAGCCCGGCGTCGACTATGGCTCGCCGTCCAGCAGCGACGCCGCCACCTCGATGACGCCGCCGCGACCGACGGAATCCGAATCCGCTCCCCCGTCGGAGAGCGCGCCAGACATTGGTCCTTAGCAGCGCCGCGCGCCGCGCGCGATTGCGCTGGGCTTGCGCGGCGGCGCTCGGGCTGGCGACCGTGGGCGGGGCAAACGCGCGTGCCGCCGCGCCGCTTGCCGTCGCTATCGACGCCTCGCTGGATCCGACCGCGCGCACCGTGAGCGGCCACGTGCGCCTGACAATCACGAACCGGGCCGCGGTGGCGCTGACCGACGTTTCCCTGTGGCTGTACCCGAACCACCTCGGCGCGCGGCCAAGCGAACTTGGCGACGTGAGCTTCCACTGGGTGTACCCGCGGCTGTTTTCTCCCGCGCGCATGGACGTGAGCGGCGTGCGCGTCGACGGCAAGCTGGCCGGCGTGCGCATCGAAGACACCAGCGCCGGCGCGCGAACCCTGGCGCGCGTGAGCTTGCCGGCGCCGCTGCCGCCAGGCGGCGTGGTCGCCATCGACGCCGACTTCGCCACGGTGATTCCCCAACGCTTCGGCGCCTTCGGTTGCGTCGGCGGTCACTGCCGCTTGATGGGCGGTTTTTATCCGACGCCGCTGCACCTGGCGCCGCGCGGCTGGCAAGCAGACGCGCCCCCCGATCGCGGCGACGTCACTCTGTCGGTGCGCGCCCCATTGGGCGTCGACGTGCTGGCGGGCGGCGTGCGTGCGCGCGGCGGCGCAGCATCCATCATCGCCGCCCAATCGAATGCACCCGAGGCGACGGTGATCGCCAGCCGCCGCGGCTTTTACCAGTCGAACGTCGATGTGGCGGGCATGTCGATCCATTTCCTGCACGAAGCCCGCCGTCCCTCGTGGCTGGTGCTGGACACCGCTCGCCGGGCCCTGGAATTCCTGCAGCGGCAAGGACTGCTGGATCCCAGCGCGCTGGACCACCGCGCGGTGTGGCTGATCGAATCGCCGCTGCGCCACGAACTGGTCCAGGTCCACGGCCAGGTGATCCTGGTGTCGGATCGCCTGTTCGAGATCTTCCCGCTGGAACGCCTGCGCAAATACCACCGCATCGCTCTCACCCGGGCGGTCTTCACCGCCGTGCTGGATCAGCGGCTGCGCGCGTTTGAATCGCTCGACGACATTGACCTGGCGGCGGCGGCGCTGGCGGCACACCTCACCGACGCCTTAACGCTGCAAGAATTCCAGCGCATCGAGTACGCCCGTGAGCTGCTGCGGCCGGTGGACTTCATTCCAGCCGTTGATCAATTGATGTACGCGCCGCTGGTCGCGTCGGCGGCCACTTACTTCGGCGATGTCGACGGCGACGACCGTCTGCGCGACGACGTCCGACGATTTTCGCACCAGCGCCCGGCGGGCGGTTTGATCTACGGCAAACTGCTCGATCTGCTGGGTCCGGCACGCCTGGCCCTGCTCAGCCGGCGCACGCTGGGCGATCGGCAGCCGTTTCGAACCGCCGCGACGGAAGTCTTCGGCGCCGAGCTCGATTGGTTCTGGCGCCAGTGGCTGGGGCCGCCGCCGCGGGTGAACTATCGACTGTCGTCGGTGCGCGCCGTTGAGCGCGGCGGCGTCCGAGACGCGCACGTCATCATCGACATCGCCCGCCAAGGCGATCCGGTGCGCGAACCAGTCGAAGTGGCGGTCCGCGATCGCGACGGCGGCACGCAGACGCTGACCTGGATGGCCGACGGGCCCACGCACCGCTTCGAGGCTGACCTGCCGGCGCGTCTCGCCTCGGTGGAGATCGATCCGCGCGGACGATTGGCACAAACCGCCGTGGGCGAGCTCTCGCCATCGGACGATCCCCGCGCCGACGACCGCGACCCACAGCGCTGGCGCCTCATCTACAGCGGTTTTGGCGGGCTTTTGAACGTCACGCAGCTGTCGGCCAACTTCGCCGCCATCTTTCTTTTGAAGCCGGCGCACGATCTGCGCCACGCCGTCACGCTGCAGGCGTTTCACTCCGAAGCGACGGAGATCGGCGTGGGCGCCAGTTATTTTCATTTCTTCGGCCCGCAGGCGACGCGCAACTCGCTGACCAGCGCCCTGCTCGGGGGACTGTCCGCCGGCCGCATGAACCCATCGTTCGGCCTGACCCAAGGGCAAGCGCCCCAACCGGGGTGGCGGTTCTCGGCGCGCACCGGCCTGGAACACGACGATCGCGACTACCTTTTCGATCCGTGGCGCGCCGTCGGCGTCGACGCCATCGCCAGTTACACTCTGACCGCGCTGGACAACGGAGAACTTTTTTCGCAGGCGACGGTGTCCGTCGATGCCTTGCGCTTGTTCGAGCTTCTTCCCGGTCACGTGCTTGGCCTGGAAGCCGACGCCGATGTCACCTTCGGCGATCTGCGGCTGCGCAGCCAGCTGGTCAGCGCCAGCGGGCCCACCGGCCTGCGCGGGTTCGCCGCCGACGAGCTGCTCGGCCGCGCGCAGCTGACCGCCCGGGTGCAACTGCGCGACGATTACCTGACCGACCTGGATTGGAATTTATTTTCCCTCACCACCGTGCGCGGCCTGGCCGGCACGCTGTTCGCCGACGGCGCCGCCGTCAGCACCTGCGATGGATACGCGCCGTCACGGCAAGGCCTGTTCGCCGACGCCGGCTACAGCTTTCGCGTCTTGCACGACGCCTTCGGGATCTACCAGCAGCTGCTGTCGATCGACTTTGCCGTGCCGCTGAACCGCCCCGCGCAGCCGCGCAACTGCTTCGGTGCGCCGACCGATGTGGTTCGCCCGCGCTTTGTCGTGCTGGTGTCGTTCCTACCGAACTTCTGACGGTTGGAAAGCGCGCCGCAGCCAGTGGTCCAGCACCAGCAACGCCCACAGCGGCTTGGCGTGATCGGCTTTGCGCGCCTGGTGCTGGCGGTTCCAGTCACCGAACACGTCTTGATCCAGCAGGCCCGCGTCCCACGCCGGCGACGAGGCCAGCAAGCTCTCCAGCCGTTCGCGCAGCGGACCGCGCAGCCACGCGGCCAGGGGGATGCCGAACCCTTTTTTCTTGCGGTCGATGATCACGTCGGGGAGGTGGCCCCGGGCGGCGCTCTTGAACAGGTACTTACTTTGCCCGGGGCGGACCTTGAACCGCGACGGCAGCGAGAACGCCCAGTCCACCATCTGGTTGTCCAGGATCGGCGGCCGCACCTCCAGACCGTGCGCCATCGACGCGCGATCGACCTTGGTCAAAACCGACCCGGACATGTACGTGGTGAAATCCAGCGCCAGCGTCCGGTGCATCTGATCGTCCGTGTCCGGCAGCGGCGCGTCCAGCGTCCCCGGATGCACACCGGCGGCGCCACGCACAGCGCGTGGAAGATCAGGCAAATCCACCGACGACATCCAGCGCAGGTGGCGCACCATCGGATCATCGTCCCAGCGCCCGGTGAAACGCCTCAGCTTCCACTCCAGGCTCTGGTAACGATCGTTGATCGGCAGCATTCCGACGGCCCGCCGGATGATTTGCTGGCGCACGAACGCCGGCACGTGACGATAGACGCCGGCGTACAGATGAGCGAAATACGTCGGATAGCCGCCCCACAGCTCGTCGCCGCCGTCACCACCGACCACCACCTTCACGTGCCGGGCCGCCAGCCGCGACAGCAAGAACGTGGGCAAGAACGACGGATCGGCCAGCGGCTGATCCAGAAAACCCAATGCTTCGTCGACCACGTCCAGCAGGTTGCGTTCGTGCAACGTCTCGACCACGTGCTCGACGCCCAGGCGGTCGGCGACCAGCCGGGCGTATTCGCTCTCGTCGAAGTCGGCGGATTCAAAACCGATCGAAAACGCCTTCATCCGCCCGGGCGCGTGGGCGCTGGCCAGCGTGGCCACCGTCGACGAATCAAGGCCGCCGCTGAGGAAAATCCCCACCGGAACGTCGGCGATCAACTGTCGGTGGACGGCCTCGTCCAGCTTGGTCCACAGCGCCGCCGCCAGCGACGCTTCGTCTTGTGGCGCCGCCCTCCCGGGCGCCGGCACTTGCCAAAAACGCCGCGGCGGCGACAGACGGCCATCTTCCCAGACCAGCACATGCCCGGGTTCAAGCTGGCGGACGTCGCGGGCCATCGTGTAAGGCGGATGTAAATAGTCGGAGAAGAAATAGGAGACCAGACCATTCACGTCGGGCCGGCGCGCCACCGCCGGGTGGGCCAGCACCGCCGTCAACTCGGACCCGAACACCAGGCCATCGTCGGGCAGCCCCGCATAAAACAGCGGCTTGATGCCCATGCGATCCCGCGCCAGCGTCAGCCGCCGGGCCGGCGCCTCCCAGATGGCGAAGGCGAACATCCCGTTCAGCGAGACGACGCCGTCCGGGCCATGCTGTTCAAAGTGGTGGATGATGGTCTCGGTGTCGCTGCGGGTGGCGAAGCGATGGCCGGCGGATTCCAGTGGCGCGCGCAGGGCCTGAAAGTTGTAGATCTCGCCGTTGAAGGTGATGACCACGCCGCCGTCTTCGTTGCCCATCGGCTGGGCCCCGGTGGCGAGATCAATGATGGCCAGCCGCCGGTGGCCCAGCGCCGTCGTCCACGGCCCGCCCGTGCCTGGCGCCGCCCGCACCCACTGCCCGTCGCCGTCGGGCCCGCGGTGAGCGATGCGCGCCAGCATGGTGCCGAGGCAGCGCGCGTCCGGATCGCGCTGGACGAAGCCGGCGATGCCGCACATGACTTACGGCCTTTTCTCGACGGGAAATCCGATGCGAGCGGCGATCGAGTAGGCGGTCTTGTCCTGCGATTCAAAGTACGTCCGCGTGATCATCTCGGCCAGGATGCCGGTGGCCAGAAACTGAAAGCCCATCAAAAAGCAGGTAATGCCGATCATGAACAGCGGGTTGCGGTGCACCCAGATGCCCTGATCCAGCTTTTCCCACAGCACGTAGCCTGAGACGGCTGATCCCGCCAGCAGCATGCTCGCGCCCAGGCCGCCGAACAGATAGATCGGCTTGGTCAGGTAGCGGCGCATGAACCACACCGTGATCAGATCCAGCATCACCTTCACCGTGCGCCGCAGGCCGTACTTGGATTTGCCGGCGCGGCGCGGACGATGGTTCACCACCACCTCACCCACCCGCGCGCCCATGCTGCTGGCGATGACCGAGATGAACCGGTGCATCTCGCCGTAAAGGCGCATCTCGTCGGTCAGGTGCTTGCGATAGACCTTCAGCGAACAACCGAGATCGTGAATGGGGGTGCCGGTGACGCTGCGGATGATCCAGTTGGCGATGCGCGAGGGCACCTTGCGCAGGAACATTCCGTCCTGGCGATTCTTTCGCCAGCCGGTGACGAAGTCATAGCCTTCGTCCAGCTTGGCGATCAGCGCCGGGATGTCGCGCGGATCGTTTTGCAGATCGGCGTCCATGGTGACGACCACGCTGCCGCTGGCCGCGCGAAATCCGGCGTCGAAGGCGGCGGTCTGCCCGGCGTTGCCGCGGAACAGGATCACGCGCAGGGCCGGGCGACGCTCGGCCTCGGTGCGCAGCAAGGCGCCGCTGCCATCGCGGCTGCCGTCGTCGACAGCGATGATCTCGTACGCCTTGCCCAGGCCACGCAGCACGCCCTCAAGCTCGTCCAGCAAGGGCGGGATGTTTTCCCGCTCGTTGTAGATCGGAAGGACGACGCTGATGTCCATGCGCTTCCGTGCCTCTAACACTGCCCAGCCGCCGCGGGCAAGTCGGCTGGTGGCCGACAGGCCCGCGTGACTGCGGCGGAGGCGACTGTTCGACCCCTAGCGACGCGCGACTTTGCGCGGGCCCAGGCGTTCTTCCAGGCGATCGAGCTCGCTCTGGTACAGCCCGGCGGCGAACGGGAACAAGGTCACGTTGGCGGCGCCAGCCATCAGCGCCGGTTTTTCGATGGTGTCGGTCATGACCGACGTCCCGGCCACCACGCGGCACCGTCGCTGCGAACGACTGGTCAGCCCCGACAAAACCCGGCAAGCCTCGAAGGCATTCGCCCCCGCCACGCCGAGGTCCAGGAAGATCAGCTCCGGGCGATAGCGCTCCGCCAGCATCAGGCCAGTGGCGACGTTGGTGGCCACCAGGCCGCCCAGGTCGGCGTGGCGGCTCAGCACCGTGGTCAGATCCGGCCGCCCCTCGCCGGCGGCCGAAATGAGCAGGACCAGGCCGCGGTTCGCGCTCTCCAGCCGGGCGGCATCAACGGCAAACTGCGCGGCGTCAGTGGTGATGTCGGCCGCTTCCAGTTTGGGCAAGCCGCCCCCGCCACCCTTGGCGCGCTTGCGCGAGACCTCGTCCGTCTTGCCTGCGCGACCCAGTTGCCGATGCGCCTGCTCGGACGTCAGCGTCCCGCAAGCCAACGCAATCAACATCATGGTGTCGACGTCCAACGCGTCGGCCAGGCGGACCAGATACTCCGCCCGATCGACGTACATCTGGCCCTCTTTCCACCTGACCGCGCGCGAATGTTCGAAGCCAAGAATGTTGGCTAGATCGCGCTCGCGCGTGTCGATGCCCCGGAGCTCCCGCAGGCGCTCCATGCAAAACTTCCAAAGCTCCCGAGATGGAGGGTGGCGCAACGTTTTCATGGCTCCTTTATTCCCGCAAATCGGCCCACAATTTAGGCCGCCTCGCGCGCATTGCAAATGTTATTGAACATCGTTCGGTCCTTTTGGTTAAGAAATTCGTGCAACTTAGCGAACGGCCTGGGCGCGATCGTGAGGGGGCAGAATTTACGAAGGCGTCAGTCCTGACAAGGAGATAGGCGTTCTGGGCTGGAACAGGCGTTAACGTGGGCGAGGACGCCCGAATTTGCAAGATAAAGTGTGAGGGCGCAAACGGCTCAGAAAAGAGGGCAATTTGTTTACAGGGGTAAAAACCTTCCGTAATTTACCAAACGCACATGGCCCATCGTCGCGTCGGACGCTTGATAGCCGCCTGTGCGTTAATTTCAGGAACAGCGATCGTGGCCTGCGGGGTCGGCATCCGGCGCGATCTGAGCGCCATCCCCCCCGGCCAGATCGGGTTCGACGATCTGTGCGGAATGCAAGCGTACTTCGATGCGCTGGAAGTAAAAGCGGCCAAGCCACCGATGCTGGTCAGCGCGGTCGAGCTGGAAAACGATGCCGCGCACCCGGTGCGCGGGGGCAAGGCGCTGATGGCTTTCAGCGGTGAGTTCCTGCTGAAGAACCTGCGCCGGGTGCTGAACGAAAACTGGAAGAGCCTGCCCGAGGAGGTGGCCACCGCCAAGAAGATCGAGCTCGAGGTCTCCTGGACCGAGAAGGCCGGCGTGCGGCGGGTGGTCACCGAACAAGACGCCGAGATGATCATCAACCGAAAGCTTTTCTACCTGCCCTATCATGTCTGTCTGTCCGAGTTGCTGTACGGCGAGCCGCTTTACCGACAGCGCCGCGAGATGCTGGGGCTGCCACTGCCGCTGCCGCCCGCGCCGCCGCTCGACGGTGGCGCGACCACCGACGGCGGCGCCGTTCACTGACCTCGCTGTTGTATTGGGCGCGCGCGGGCGCGCCGGCCACTTGCACGCCGGTGTAAACTATCCGGCTCATGCCTTACGAACACCGCACCGTCGAACCCAAATGGCAGGCGCGCTGGAAGGACGCCGGCCTGCACAAGACGCCGAACGATCCGACGCGCCCGAAGTTCTATGCGCTGGACATGTTCCCCTATCCGTCCGGCGCCGGCCTGCACGTCGGTCACTGCGAGGGCTACACCGCCACCGACATCATCACGCGCTGGAAGCGCATGCAGGGCTGGAACGTGCTGCACCCGATGGGCTGGGACGCCTTCGGGCTGCCAGCCGAAAACTACGCCATCAAGCACGGCACCCACCCGCGCATCATCACCGAGCAATCGATCGCCAACTTTCGCCGCCAGATCGACGCCGTCGGCTTCGCCTATGACTGGGACCGCGAAATCAACACCACCGATCCGGGGTACGTGCGCTGGACGCAGTGGATCTTCCTCCAGCTCTTCAAGCGTGATCTCGCCTTCGAAGGCGTCATCCCCATCAACTGGTGTCCGTCGTGCAAGACGGGCCTGGCCAACGAAGAGGTCAGCCAGGGCCGCTGTGAACGCTGCGGATCGGCGGTCGAGCGCAAGGACATGCGGCAGTGGATGTTGCGCATCACCCGCTATGCCGATCGTTTGCTGCAGGATCTGGCCGAGGTCGACTGGCCCGAATCGACGCTGGCCATGCAGCGCAACTGGATCGGCCGCAGCGAAGGCGCCGAGGTGGTGTTCCGCACCGCCACTCCGGTGGCCGGCCGCGAGCTGCGCGTGTTCACCACCCGTCCCGATACGTTGTACGGCGCCACGTACATGGTGCTGTCGCCCGAGCACCCGCTGGTCGCCGAGCTGACCACGCCGGCTCAGAAGGAAGCCGTCGCCCGCTATCAAACAGAGGCGCGGTTCAAAAGCGATCTCGAACGCACGGATCTCGGCAAGGACAAGACTGGCGTTTTCACCGGCGCCACCGCCACCAATCCCGTGAACGGCCAGGCGATCCCGATCTGGATCGCCGACTATGTGCTCGGCAGTTATGGCACCGGCGCCATCATGGCGGTCCCGGCGCACGACGAGCGCGACTTCGCCTTCGCCGGCAAGTTCGGCCTGCCGATCGTGCCCGTGGTGCGGCCCGTCGATGGCTCGACGCCCGATCCGGCGCAGGCGTTCGTCGGCGAAGGCATCGCTGTACACTCTGGGCCGCTTGACGGCCTCGGCACCGTCGAGGCGAAAAAGAAGATCACCGCCGAGCTCGAAGCGCGCGGCATCGGCAAAGGCACCGTCAGCTACCGCCTGCGCGACTGGGTCTTCTCGCGCCAGCGCTACTGGGGCGAGCCGATCCCTCTCGTACACTGCCCGATCCACGGCGCGGTGGCGGTGCCGGATTCGCAGCTGCCGGTGCGCTTGCCCGACGTCGAACGGTACGCGCCGACGGGGACCGGCGAATCACCGCTGGCCGCGATCGATGCCTGGGTGAACACCACCTGCCCGACCTGTGGCGGACCGGCCAAGCGCGAGACCAACACGATGCCGCAATGGGCGGGGTCGTGCTGGTATTACCTGCGCTACCTCGATCCGCGCAACGACGCCGCCTTCTTCGACCCGGCGAAAGAAAAGCAATGGATGGCCGTCGATCTGTACGTCGGCGGGGCGGAGCACGCGGTGTTGCACCTGCTCTATGCGCGCTTCTGGCACAAGGTGCTTTACGACATGGGCCTGGTCAGCACCAAGGAGCCCTTCCAGAAGCTGCGCCACCAGGGCACGGTGCTGGCCTATTCGTATCAGGACAGCCTGGGCCGTTATCACGAACCGGCGGAGATCGACTTTCGCGGTGAACAGGCTTTCGTTCGCGAGAGCAACGAGCCCTTGAAGGTCACCGTCGAGAAGATGGCCAAATCGAAGATGAACGGCGTCAACCCCGACGACGTCATCCGCGACTACGGCGCCGACGTCATGCGCCTGTACGAAATGTTCATGGGCGAATTCGAGCTGCCCAAGCCGTGGGACCCGCGGGCCATCGAAGGGGTGAACCGTTTCTTGAAACGGGTGTGGCGATTGGTCGAGGGGTGGGATCCGGCGGCGGCGCCCAAGGACGACGGGCATCTCAATTTGCGCCACAAGACCATCAAGCGGGTGACCGCCGATCTCGAGCGCATGCAGTTCAACACCGCGGTGGCGGCGATGATGGAGTACGTGAACGCGCTGACCGCCGACGGCGCCACGCGCGAGGATCTTCTGACACTGGTCAAGCTGGTCGGGCCGTACGCGCCTCACCTCGGCGACGAAGCGTGGGAGAAACTGGGCGAGGCCGGTTTCTTGATCCAGGCGGCCTGGCCGACGTTCGACGAGGCGCTGACTCAGGACGCGCTGGTCACGCTAGGCGTGCAGGTCGACGGCAAGGTGCGCGGCAGCGTGGAGATCGCCCGCGACGCCAGCGAAACCGATGCCCGCGCGGCGGCGCTGGGCGTGGCCAACGTGGCCAAGCACCTGGAGGGCCGCGCGATCAAGAAGTTCATCTACAAGCCTGGCCGCATCATCGGAATCGTGTCGGCGCCGTCATCTTAATCGGAACCCTCAAAGGGTTCC
>DASXQB010000329.1:0-1554 GCA_036493295.1 Polyangia bacterium
GCATACCCATCCGCAAGGTGCGTTCCAAATGCATTTCGGCCAAGCAACACTCGCCAAATATTTTCGTGGCCTTGGCCGCCGGCTGTTCGCCTGCGGCTCGGACACGAGCGCACCCGCTGCCTCCTTCAGACCGAGACTGTCGGCGATCTCCGGCGTCACCGGTTGAATCTGAACGCCGATCCATCCGCGGGTCACGGTGCCCTTGTCGCGAAGCTGAGCAACGACGCTCTTCACCGTGTCGGCGGGAATGTCGAAAGCAATCCCGACCGAGCCGCCTGACGGGGAGAAGATCGCGGTGTTGACACCAATGACATTGCCGTCGACGTCGAAGGTCGGGCCGCCGGAATTGCCCTTGTTGACCGGCGCGTCGATCTGGATGAAGTCGTCATAGGGACCGGCGCCGATGTCGCGGCCACGGGCGGACACGATACCAGCCGTCACCGTGCCGCCGAGACCGAAGGGATTGCCAACAGCAAGCACCCAATCGCCGATGCGGGGCGTGTGATCAGCAAGCTTCACATAAGGAAAGTCGCTGCCGTCGACCTTGATCAAAGCGAGGTCGGTGCGCTGATCGGTGCCGATGACCTTGGCGGAATAGGTCTTACCGTCGTCCGCGGTCACGAGAACATTTTCCGCGTTCTGCACAACGTGATTGTTGGTGACGGCGTACCCGTCGGCAGTGATAAAGAAGCCTGAGCCTTGGCCGGTGACGAACTCATGACGGTCGCCCTCGCCGTTCTTGGGCGCGCCGAACCGTTTGAAAAAGCGCTCGAAAGGGGAGCCCGGCGGGACTGGCAATTCGTCATCGCTGGCGCCGAACTCGGCCATCCCTTCCCATCTTGACCCGTACCGCAATCACCGCGGGTTTGACCTTCTCCACGATGTCCGCGAAGCCAACCGGCTTCTGCGGAAGCTGCTGAGCCTCCTGGGTCAGATTTTGGGCATGCGCCGGAGCCAAGAAGAAATCCGCATTCGGCGCCTGCGGCGCGAAAAAGGCCGCGGCCCCGAAACCAGCGATGGTGGTCGCCAGCAGCGCCACGCGCCGCGCGGACAGCCTGCGGCGTGCGGGGGATGTTGTTGAGTTCATTAGCCGTCTCCAAAGTCTGTTGGTCTCGCAGGGTAAGGCGCCGTCGAGATCCGTTTATCAACTCTCAATGTAGGACTGCGCTCCCTTACCGCCTCCCAACCGCGACATTAAGATTTCGCAATGTCGCCACTGCAAAAGTGGAACCACCGAGTGACGGTGGCGCCGCGGCTGCGCTGCAAGGCCCCCTGCGAAAATTGGTAGCAAAAGCGCTGGGCTGATAAACTGCCGCTAGCCGGCCGCGCGAAGGCCCGGCTCACACCGGGTAGATGCCCCTTGCCAACCGCTGCCCCGCGGCCCCGGGGGCGGGCCCGCCCGTGCTTCAGAGCCACCGGCCGCGCCCCCCGGAAGGTCCCAACTCGAAGGCGCCAGCGGCTTTACCAACCGCAACACAGGCGGGAAGGGACTAGGGCTTCGGCATGCTCACGTCGGTGGCGCGCAGTGGCCGGGACGAAGCGGGCGTCCCCGCC
>DASXQB010000330.1:0-3246 GCA_036493295.1 Polyangia bacterium
ACGGCAGCAAACCGACCATTGACCGCGACTTCAGCGGGATGATATGGCCGTCCACCTTGACCTGGTCATAATAGAAGCCGTCGGTTTCGTCCCAGAGTCCCGTGCCGCCGAGCGAATTCATTGCGTCGGCAATTTGCACAAAATGTTCCAGGAATTTCGACGCCATGTCCTCGTACGCGGGCCGCACCTTCCCGCCTTCGCCGTGCGCCAGTTCCAGCGCCATCGCCAGCATGGTCGTGCAGTAAAACGCCATCCACGCGGTCGCGTCGGCCTGTTCCAGGCGACCGCCTCCCGGGACCGGTTTCGATCGATCAAATATCCCGATGTTGTCCAGACCCAGAAAACCACCGGCGAACAAATTGTCGCCGTCCGCGTCCTCCTGATTGACCCACCAGGTGAAGTTCACCAGGCACTTTTGAAAGGCCGCCTCCAGAAACGCCACGTCGCGCCCGAAGCCGCTTTGGGCGGACAATTGATACACGCGCCACGCTGCCCACGCGTGCAGCGGTGGATTTGTGTCGCTGAAGTTGAATTCGTACGCCGGCAGTTGCCCGTTCGGGTGCATGAACCACTCACGTCCCAGCAGCACCACCTGCTGCTTCGCGAAGGCCGGATCGATGCGCGCCATGGCCACACAGTGAAACGCCAGATCCCATGAGGCGAACCAGGGGTACTCCCACTTGTCTGGCATCGACATGACGTCGCGCGCGTAGAGACTGGCCCATTCGTGATTGCGCCCCTGGCCGCGCTCTGGCGGCGGCGCCGGCTGATCGGGATCGCCTGCCAGCCAGTGCTCGACGACATAGTTGTAGAACTGCTTGGACCACAAAAGGCCGGCGTCACATTGCTGGACGATCGACCGCTCTTCGACCGTCAAGTCGGCGTTCCGTTGCGACCGGCTGAAGTGCGCGGCTTCCGAACGGCGCTGATCGAAGACCTGGCCGAAGCCGGGTCCAAAAGGTTCGCCGGGCATGGCGGCCTCGGCAGCAAGGCGACAGCGAATGACCTGCTGCTGACCGCCCGGGACAGTCAACGAATACCAGGCCGCCGCCTTCGTTCCCACCTGGTCGGGATTGGTCGCGGCCGGATCGGCGGCGACCACCCGACGATGAAAGGCATCCTTCACCCAGGCCGAGCGATTCCGTCCCCCAAACAAACGCTCGGCGTTCGTCTCGTTGTCGGTGAATAGAAACTCGGGAGCGGTGCCGCCGAACGCGTCGCAGGCGAAGAGCATGCGCCCCAGCGTGGCGTGCGCCGCGCGAATCGGTCCCGCTCCGACGCGGTCGATCCGACCCTTGGGCCAGTAGCCCTCGCCTTCACGCCCCCACGACCAGGTGTTTCGAAACCACAGCGTTGGCAAGACGTGCAAGGCCGCGCTGTCCGGGCCGCGGTTGGCGCAGGTGATTTGAATCAGGATGTCTTCAGGACCCGCCTTCGCGTATTCGATGAAGACGTCGAAGTATCGCCCCTGATCAAAGACGCCGCTGTCCTCGATCTCGAACTCTGGCTCGCCCTTTGTGCGATGGCGATTCTCACTCACCAGCTGATCGTAGGGGAATCGCCGTTGTGGATACTTATACAGCGCTTTCAAATAGGAAGAGGTCGGCGTCGCTTCCAGATAATAGTAAAGCTCCTTGACGTCCTCACCGTGATTGCCTTCCGGTCCCGACAGACCGAACAGCCGTTCTTTCAAGATGGGATCGTGGCCGTTCCACAAGGCCAGCGCGAAGCACAGGCGGCCTTCCCGATCCGTGATCCCCAGAAGACCGTCCTCTCCCCAGCGGTAGGCGCGGCTGCGGGCTTGATCGTGAGGCAAATACGCCCAGCAGTTGCCGTCTGCCGAATAATCCTCCCGCACCGTGCCCCACTGTCGCTCGGCGAGATAAGGCCCCCACAGTTTCCAGTTCTTCTTTCGGGCGGCATCCTCGGCCAGACGCCGCCGCTCCGGATCGGATGCGCCATCGGAGCGAGCGCCGATGTTTCCCATCGGCCTTATCAAACCCCAGTCAGGCGCCAGAGATCGACATAGTCGGACAGAATGCGCAGGCTCTCGGCCAGGATGGCCTGATCGCTGGCGCTCACCGATCCCGTCTCCGAAGCGGCGGCGGCCTTTTCGGCGGCTGCCTTGGGGCTCTTGGCGATCACCGGTGGCGGCAAGCCAGGCAAATCGACGTTGGCGAGAGTGATTTCGTGAACGATTGGTTTGTCGGCCTCCGGGCCCTGCGCCTGCCGATCGCGCTCCACCTGTCGAGCCTTGGCCTCGGTCTGCTCGCGGCGCCGCTGCTCTTCGTTCAGCGAGACAGCTTTCGAGGCCAGGCTCTTGGCCTCCTGATCGATGTCTTTAGCCAGGGAAAGAAAGGCTCGATCGGTTTTCACGCGACGGGCGGAGTTTTCCCGCAGCACGCCCAGATAAGGCTGCACCCGATTCACCAGCTGGTAACTGGCGGCCGGCACCACGTCCCACGGCAGCGGATCCTTGAGGGACGCTTCGCTGATCGACGGCACGTCGGTGGTCGACGGCAGAACGATGTCGGACACCACGCCGCGCAGCTGGGTCGACGCGCCGCTTGGTCGATAAAATTTGCTGATGGTGATCTTCAGCGCGCCGGGATCATACCCGTGCGCCAATCCGGCCCGATCCATCAACGGGGCCAGGCCCACGATGCTTTGCACAGTCCCCTTGCCGAAGGTCGACGAATCGCCGACCACCACGGCCCGCCCATAGTCCTGCAGCGCGCCCGCCAAGATCTCGGTTGCGGACGCGCTCATACGGCTGGTCAACAGAACCAGCGGCCCGTCATAGGCGATCTGGCCATCGTCGTCGACACCAACCTCCACCCGGCCGCTTTGATCGCGCGTCTGCACCACCGGGCCTTTGCGGATGAAAAGCCCGGTCAGGCTGATCGCCTCATCCAGCGAGCCACCGCCGTTGTGCCGCAGATCCATGACCACACCACGAACATTTTCCGCCTTCAGCTTGGCAAGCAGCCGGGCCACGTCCACCGTGGCGCTGCGCGGACCGGCCGGCGTGCGGCCGGCATAAAAAGACGGCAGATCGATCACCCCCAGCCGAACCGAGGGTCCTTTCCCCGTCGGAAGATCGATCACCTCCGCCTTGGCTTCCTGGTCGGCCAGGTTGATCTGATCGCGGATCAACGAGACGATCCGCGGCGCGGCGGCCTGGGCGTCGTCGCCGGAGATCACCGTCAACCTCACGCGCGAGCCCTTCGGCCCCCGCATCAGCTC
>DASXQB010000331.1:0-20908 GCA_036493295.1 Polyangia bacterium
CCTCGACCCGCGCCTCGAAATAGGCGTGCGACCACAACCGGCGCGGTCCCGCCGATGCTCGGTTCGGCAAGGCCATCATCAGCGTCGAGCCAACGATCACCGCTTCGCCCACCTGGAACTTGACCTCTTCGCCGGCCTTGATGGCGGCGTCACGCACGCGGGTTCCGTTGGCGCTGCCAGTGTCTTCGATGGACAACGACAGTCCGTCCGCCGCCGCACGAACGTGCAGGCGAGCGTGCTCGCGAGAGACCAGCGGATCCTCTATCTGCACCACACACTTCGACGAACGGCCAATTGTAACGGTCCCCACGTCCGGCAAGGATTGAGTGGCGAAGATCTGCGGCGACATCAAAAGGAGGTGGAAGCCCTGCTCCTGGCTAGAGGGTTCTTCTTCATCCTCTGTCATGGTCGTTTCGGTATTCACGAGACGCCGCCGGCGCCGACCATAACTCCCATTCCAAGATGCGCGCAAGAACGGTGTCCAGGATTTTGGCCGTGCCCCGCCGCGAAGGACTTCGGGAACCCTTCGCTCCGCTCTGCTTCTAAAGCGCAGGAGGTTTCGAGATGGCTGGCTCGTTGGTGCGCGCGTGTCCGGGATGCGGTGCAAAGAACCGAACACCGTACGAGCACCTGGCTCATCTTGGCCGCTGCGGCGCCTGCAAGGCGGCCTTGGCTCCGATCGCCGAGCCGATCGACGCCGACGGTGTGCGCTTTGATGGGATCGTGAGCGCGTCGCCGGTACCGGTGCTGGTGGATTTCTGGGCGCCGTGGTGCGGGCCGTGTCGAGTGGCGGCGCCGCAGGTGAAGAAGGTGGCCCACGCGATGGCGGGCCGCGCGGTGGTGCTGAAGGTGAACACCGACGAGCAACCGGCCTTGGCCCAGCGCTTTCACGTGCAAGGGATCCCGAATTTTCTGGTCCTCAATCGCGGCCAGGTGGTCTCGCAGCAGGCGGGTATGGTTGACGCACAGCAAATGCAGCGCTGGCTGGAAGGCGCCGAGACGTCCGCCGCGCGCTGACGCCAACGCCCAGCCACCGCTGATTCGCCCGCCCGCCGCCGATCACCGTCAGAGACTTGACGCCACGCCGCGTGTCAGCAGTCGCTTCGTCAGCGCCACAACTGAATCACGGCGGTCCTTCCACTACAGGAGGAGACAGTGGTTGGAGACGCTTGATGGGTCGTTTTTCATTCGTTGCCGCGTTCGGCGTTCTATTGCTGGGGCCGTCTGTCAGCGGCTGCGGTCGCGGCGGGAATGTAGGAGCGGGCGGGGCAACGGGCGCGGGAAATGATCCGGTCGTGGGTGGCGGCAGCGGCGGCATGGTGGCCACCGGTGACGGCGCGGGTGGGATGGGCGCTTCCGACGCTGGAGCCAGCGGAGGCGCTGGTGGCTCCAGCATGGGAACCGGCGTACCGACGGTGCCGGCGGCATGTGTGGGCAACGCGGGCAACACGCCGGTTCTGCCCGCCGGCTTTTTTCCGGACTGCGGTGGCTGCCACAGCGCTTTCGGCGCCGCGGCCAATCCGCTGGTGCCCAACCTGTTCACCAGCACCGTTGCGGGCGGCACCGTGACCAGCGCGGCGGCTTTTCTCTCCCAAGTTCGCGCGCCCACCGGCGGAACGTTGATGCCCGCCTTCGCGGCAACGGCGATCTCCGACGGCGACATACAATCGATTTACAATTATTTCAAAGCCGGAATACCGTCGCCGGCGGCGACCTGTCCCGGCGAGGACGGCAACAGCAGCGCCAATCTGGGCGCGTGTTCGGGACAGGCGCTGACCTTCGCGCCGCTGTTCGTGCCCACCACCAGCGCGGCCACGCCGGTCTCGTACATTGATCCGACCACTCACCATCTCATCTTCCGCGGCGCCGGCCGGGTGCGCTTTCGGCACGAGATGGAAGAGACGTACGCCATCTATCACGATCACTATTTCGAGGACCGCACGTTCGAATACATCCTCGACGACAGCCTGCCCGCCGGCGGCACCACCATCGCGGTGACGTTCCTGCCCAACGTCAACCAGTACTACAGCAAGCAAAAGCTGGCTGGCGGTCAGCAGGGCGGGGCCGATCTGAACATCCGGGCCTGGAAGATCTACGGCGGCGTCGACGGCAACGCCTTCGCCGACAACGCCGGCGGCGCGGCGAACAACGTGCTGCCCACCGGGTGCGAGGCCGATCCGAACGCCGCCACTTGCAACACGCAACGGTACACGTACACCATCACGCGCAACGATCGCGAACACCGCGCAATCCAGCTGGGCGATCAGCTGCAGATCGAGTTCGGCATCTTCGCCGCCCGCTATGACGCCGGCAACGGCAGCCACGTGCGCAACATCTTGCCGCTGCCGGGCGGGTGCACGCTGAACGGTCCACCGTTCACCAACGGCTGCTACACGCAGGCGAATTACTATTCAGACTCGTTTCGATACGTCGTGGGGAAGGGGACGGTGACGCCGTTCAATCAGGACTGCACGATGTCTGTCCCGCCCGAGTACGAAGGCACCGGGAAGGATTTTCCGCGTCCGTACGACTGTTCCGCCACCGGACCGGTCGCCAAGGCCGTCGCCGCCGGCCAGATCAAAGATCGCACCGGCCCCGACGAAGCGGGTTGGTCGGGCGGCGCCGCGACGATGCCGTACATTCGCTGGCGACACGATCTGTATTACTCGCAGATGTCGCCGAATATTCTGGGCGAGAATGCCGCAAATTTTGTGCAGGGCCGCCGTCTCTTTCACACCGACTACAGCACCGGCAAACACATCGAGGCGAACAACGATTTACCCGACGCCGACACCGCGGTCCACGCCAACTTGAGTGGTCCCTTGTTCAATCAAGTGACCTGCGAAGGTTGTCATTCGCACAACAACCGCGGCGTGCCGCCGGTAGCCGGCGCGCCGTTTGATTCGGTGGTGGTAAAGCTCTTCGGCCCTGGGAAGGATCAGCACGGCGGGCCGATGCCTGATCCGAACTATGGAAAGCAGCTGCAACCGAAGGCCATCGGCGGTGCGGTGGCGGAGGGCTTGGCGTCGTTCCAGTTCCAGACCGTGGCTGGCATGTTCGACGACGGGACTGCCTATGCGCTGACCAAGCCGACCACCGTCTTCACCGGCACCAGCAGTGCGGCGCCGGTGACGTACTCGACCCGGCTGGCGCGGCCGTTGGTCGGCATGGGCTTGCTGGAGGCCATTCCCGAGGCGGACATCCTGGCCCACGCTGATCCCACCGACTGCGACCACGACGGAATCAAAGGTGTGCCGAATCTGGTGTTCGATCCCGAGGACGGCAAGCTGCACCTCGGGCGTCTGGGTTGGAAGGCGTCCAAGGCCAGCGTGCGCCACCAGGTCGCCGAGGCGCTGAGCCTGGACATCGGCGTCACCACCAGCATCTTTCCCCAGCACGACTGTGGCGCCAACCAAGCGGCGTGCGCAGCGGCTGACAAACCAACGCCCGAGCTTGCCGACGCCGATCTCGATCGGTTGGTCACGTACATGCGCGCGCTGGCGGTGCCGCCGCGCCGCGATCTCAAGGACCCTCAGGTGGTGCGCGGCGAGGGGCTGTTCGCCCAGATGGGCTGCGTGAGCTGCCACGTGCCCAACCAGCACACCGGCACCTCGCCGTTTCTGGAGTTGCAAGACCAGGTCATTCACCCCTACAGCGATCTGTTGCTGCACGACATGGGTGCCGATCTGTCGGACAACAGCGCCGGCGAATACGTCGCCGCGCCGTCGATGTGGCGGACGCCGCCCTTGTGGGGCATCGGCCTTTGCGACGAGGTGGCGGCCGGATACCAGAAGGATCAGACGCTGAACCCGGCGCCCGACCAGGGCCCTTGCCATTATCTGCACGACGGTCGGGCCGGCAGCTTGCTGGAAGCGGTGTTGTGGCACGGCGGCGAAGCGTCGGCGGTCAAGGCGCGCGTGCTGCACCTGCCCAGCGCCGATCGGGACGCGCTGGTGGCGTTTCTGAAGTCGCTCTAGCGGTCACGCCTGAATGGCGCGAGGGGTGGCTGCTAGCCCTGGCGGACCCGACGCCCGGTCGCCTCCGTCGTGGTCGGTCCAAAAGAATCTGTATTTTTGACCGGCACCTCCGCCGTGGTCGCGCGTAGTACCGTCGAAGACAGCCGCGAATTGGCGATGAACGGCGAGAGGCAAAAAGATGAGTGAGGCGCGTCTTTCCCCGGAGCTCGGCCGGATCACGCCGTCGCAACCGGTGACCCGGCCATCGCTGCCGCCGCGCGCGCTGGGTTTGCGCCATCGTCTGGTGGTGTGGTCGGCCGACAACGCCGAGGCGCGCGCCTTGCCGCGCGTGGGCAGCGTTGTGCTGGGTCGTGGCGCCGACGTCCAGGTTCGCATCGACGCGCCGTCTATCTCGCGCCGCCACGCCGAGTTGCTCATCCAGGACGGTCGGGTGGCCATCCGCGATCTGGGTAGCCAGAACGGTACGCGCATCAATGGCGAACGCATCGCCGATCAACGGCCGCTGTCTTACGGCGACGTCATTACGCTGGGCGAGGTGTTCGTGATTTTCTCCGAGCAACCGCCCGGCGAATCAATTGGCCGCGACGGCACGCCCGGGCCAGAGGCCATCGAACGAACGATGACCCTGGGCGACACCACCGTGCTGGTCGCCGATCCGTCGATGGGCCATGTCTACGCGCAGATCGAACGGCTGGCTGCGACCGATCTGTCAGTGTTGATCTGGGGCGAGACCGGAACTGGCAAGGAATTGGCGGCGACGGCGTTACATCTGTGGTCGAACCGCGCGGCGGGACCTTTCGTGGCCATCAATTGCGCCGCCTTGCCTGACGGACTGGCTGAAAGCGAGTTGTTCGGTCACGTCCGCGGCGCGTTCTCGGGCGCCGTCGCGGACAAGCCCGGCCTGCTGGAGACCGCCGTCGGTGGCACGGTGTTCCTGGACGAGATCGGCGATCTGTCACTGTCCATTCAAAGCAAGTTGCTGCGCGTTCTGGAGACGCGGGCGGTGACCCGCCTGGGCGCCGTGCAAGAGCGAAAGATCGACGTGCGCGTGGTGGCGGCATCGCACCGGCGGATCGATCTGGGCGCCAAAGAGGGGTGGTTCCGCGAAGATCTTTACTATCGCCTGAACGTAGCGTTTCTGTCTTTGCCGCCGCTACGCGCGCGCCCGCGCGAGCTGGCTCGGCTGGCCGAACGCTTTCTCAATGGCGCCCGCATGGCGCTGGGGCATCCCACCTTGACCATCGCGCCCGCGGCGCTGCAGCGGTTGATGACTCACTCCTGGCCCGGCAACATCCGCGAGCTGAAGAACATGATGGAATATCTGGCGGTCACCCACCGCGGTGCCGCTGTGGATCTGGACGTGGTCGCGGCGGTCCTGGAAAACAGCGGCGCCACGGCGGTCCGCGAATCAGCGGCCAAACTGGCGGCGGCGCTGGCGCTGGCGCCCGCCATCCCGACGCCGGTGTCGTCGCCAGAGCCGCCATTGCCATCGGTCCCGCCCTCGCCGGTCTCGCTGGCCGACAGCAATCGCGAGCACGAGCGCAAGCGCCTGCAAGCCGCGATCGATCTCACGGGGGGAAACAAGACCAGGGCCGCAAAGCTGCTGGGCGTTCCCTTGCGGACGTTCATGACCAAGGTCAAAAAGCACGGCCTTTAGGGGCGCCCTTGGGCTTGGTTTCGTCGCGCCGTTTTGTGTATCCTGCGCGTCATGCGCAAGCCACCCTCGCAAATGGAACGGACCATGACGTTGACTCTTACTCTTCGTCTTTTGGCGCTGGGCGTGACCCTGAGTATGCTTGGGTGTGGCGCGAATTTGGCGCCGGTGTTGGCGCCGGCGCACGTCCCGGTGGTGGGGCCGCCTCCCGGTGTCGACGGCACCGCTCGGGTTCATGAAGCGATCGTTCGTGCGCTGCGCAGCCATAGCTGGGCTGTGGTGCAAGACGCGCCGGGCGTGATCACGGCCCGGGTCGAACGGGACAAATTTTTTGCTGTCGTCGACATTCCGTACACAGCGGCCGAGTACTCGATCGTCCACAAGGAAAGCGCGCCCGCCTTCAAGTTCGACGGCCAGCACATTCACAAACACTACAACAACTGGGTTAGGGGTCTGTCGGCGTCGATCAACGCCGAATTGCTCAAGCCGATCCCGGCGGCCTAGCATCGCGGGCGCGAAGACGGCCGATCGTTGTGGGCGTTGCCGACGCTGGCTGGGCGTGTGCCGACGCTGGCCGTCGGAATCTAGAGGCCGCGGCAAAAAATCTGCTGACTAAATCACCGGCGGCTGCCTGCCGTCGGTCAGCACAGCGTCTACTTTGGCATGCGATCACGATTGGTCCGACCGAGGAGCTGCCAATGATGCAATTCCAACCGCTGGGTACAAGGCGACTTTACCGGCAGATTGCCGAACAAATCCGCGATTTGCTTGCATCAGGGCAATATCCGCTGGGTTCGCGTCTTCCGCCGGAGCGCGACATGGCCGCTCAATTGAAAGTGTCCCGCACGTCTGTGCGCGAGGCCATTATCGCCCTGGAGCTGGCGGGTCTGGTCGAGGTTCGGATCGGCTCGGGGATCTACGTCTCGCGTGTTCCCAGCGCGGGCCAGTCTCTGTTCGAGGCGGGCGATGTCGGGCCGGGTCCGTTCGAGCTGCTCAAGGCGCGTCGGGTCGTCGAATCCGAGGTGGCCGCCGAAGCTGCCGAGTGCATCGAAGACGCGGCGCTGGCCGAGCTGGAAAAGATCGTCGACGCCATGGAGCGCACCACGCCGGGGTCGCAGGACTACGACGAGGACGACCGCAAGTTCCACGTTGGCATCGCCGAAGCCACCCACAACGGCGCGCTGGTGCAAACGGTGCGGATGTACTGGGACATGCGGCGCGGCCAGATGTGGCGCAAACTGGAGCGTCATTTTCAGACCCCGGCCTTGCGCACGGCGGTGATCACCGACCACCGCGAGATCTTGCACGCCCTGCGCGAGCACTCGGCGGCGGGCGCACGGAGGGCCATGCAACGCCACCTGCGTCGCGTCGAGCGCGAGTTCGCCCAGAACGTCGGTCCGGTGCAAACGCCCGAGCCGGTGGTCGACCCCAGCGATTCGGCTGTTCTGGACACTCCCGAAGGCGAACGACGTCCCGACGCCGGCGCGCAGCCCGCCCGTCCGCCGATGGTCTTTCGCAGCATCGGCCAGTCGCGCAACATCGGCGGCAACGGCTAGCACGCCGCCGGCGACGGTTTGAAAGTGGGCGGGGCATTCGGCCCCGCCCATTTTCTTTTCTACTTGCAGGTCAAGGTCAGCTCGGTCGACTCGACCCACGTCGGCGCCGGGTGGCCAGTCGCGAACATGGCGTCGTGATGCTTCGATGATGAATCCTTGGGCGCGGTCCCGGTCCCGTCGTCAAAGTGGTAATACGCGACCAGGCCAGCCTCGTCGCCTTTGAGGATGAGCTTGTAGTTGTCGGCGATCTCTTGCTCGGTGCGGGCGACGTTCCACATCCTGAACTCGTCGATCTTGCCGGTGAAGCCGTCGTTGGTCGTCTGGCCACTGCCGATCGAGACCGTGGTCGCCATGCTCACGAGCGCTCCCATCTGTTTTTTGTCGGGAATGTTCTGGGCCACGCCGTTGACAGTGAACATGAAGTTCAGGCTGGTCATGCCGCTGTAGGAAAGCGTTCCGGTCGGATCATAGACCCACGCCAGATGCAGCCATCCGGTACGAGGCGGTTGCGGCATGATGCTGTTGTTGTCGTCGCCCTTGCAGGTCCCGCCGGCGCTGAAGGTGAACGGATCGAATTGAATCGGATCCTTGGCGCCGTTGTCACCGCCGTCGATGCCGAAGGCCTGGCAGCGGCCGGTGCCGCCGTACTCGACGATGCTGTGTTCGGCTTTCCAGCTCTCCGCGCCCTCGAAGTAGGCCCAGAACTCGATGGTGCGTGCGTCGTCGCCCTTCGGCAGATCGCTGCCCAGATCGGCCAGCACCTGCATGCTCATGGTCTTCGTGCCGCCAAGATCGTCGGCGAAATGCAACGATTTGCCGGCGCCAGGGCAGGGCGTGGTCGCCACTTCTGGCGGCACGTCGATAGGCGCGTCGACGGCCGCACCACCGCTGCCGGTCGTCGCCACGGCGCCCCCGGAGCCGCTGCCGCCCGAGCCGGTCGCATTGCTGCCGCCGCTGCCCGTGCCCACTACGCCACCGCTGCCCGAGCCGCCAGCGCCACCCGAGCCGGCGACACTCCCGCCGCTGCCGCCGCCGGCGCTGCCAGAACTGCACGCGCCCAGAATCAGCGTCACCAATCCCAAGGCGAAAGTCGTACCCGTCGTCAACGCTTCGTCTTTGGAAAATCCGAACCTGCGCCGCCCAGCCGCCATTGATTTACCTTTCGTCTGTCAAGCCGTCTTTCGACCGGTCGATTTGCGCGTGCGGCGATATTGATCGGCCGCCACGGCGAACAGCAGCACCACGCCACGCGCTGTCTCTTGGTAAAAAGTCGGGACGTTCATCAGGCTCATGCCGTTGTTCAGGCTGCCCATCAACAGTGCGCCGACCAGCGCGCCGAAGACGCGCCCGCGGCCGCCGGTCAGCGACGTGCCGCCGATGATCGCCGCCGAGATTGCGTCCAGCTCCAAAAATAGACCCGCGCTGCCGGCCACGGCGCCGCCCACGCGCGCGGTCAGGGCCACACCGGTGACGCCGTAGGCGAGCCCGGCGATCAAGAAGTTGGCAAAGATGACCCGGTTGACGCGGATGCCAGACAGACGCGCCGCCTCCGGGTTGCCGCCGATGGCATAAAGCTGCAAGCCGAAGCGCGTCCGTCGCATCACCACCTCGGCGCCCACCGCCGCCGCCGCCACCAGCAACACCAGATACGGAATGCCCTGCCGCGTGGCCACCCAGCCAAATGCCAGCCCGCCGACGACGAATGGTGCCAGCCGGCGAACCAGGTGCGCGCCGATAGCGTCCATCAAACCCAGTTGCTGCGCGCGCCGGGCGCCCAGCAGTTGAAATCCCGCCAGCGCGCCGATCCCGACGACGATCAGAGCAATGGACGGGCCGGGCGCCAGAAAACCGGTGGCCAGATCGGCCAGGGCGTCGGGCAGCGGCGCGATCGTCGCGCCGTTGGTGGCGATCATCGACGCCCCTCTGAAATAAAGCATGCCGGCCAGCGTGACGATGAACGACGACACGCCCATGCGCGTCACCCACAGCCCTTGCCAGGCGCCCATGGCCACGCCGGCCAACAGCGCGATCGGCAGCGCCAACAATGGGTTCATGTCGTGGTTGACGGTCAAGACCGCCACCACCACGCCCACCAGCGCCACCGCCGAACCGACCGACAGATCGAAATTGCGCGTGACGATCAACATGACCGCGCTGATCGCCGCCAGGCTGACGATCGATGTTTGCAGCGCCAGCAGCACCAGGTTGCGCTGGGTGAGGAACGTTCCCTCGGTGGTGAACTGAAAGAAGATCCAGATCCCGGCCACCACCAGCAGCAGCGTCGAATCGCGGAAAGCGTCGCGATTGAACAGTCGTCCCAGTCGTCCCAGCACGTTCAGACCCCCGCCGCCAGGCGCAGCAAGCGCTCTTCGCTGATGTCGGCGCCCGCCAGATCGCCGACGGCGGCGCCGTTGCGCAGCACCGTCACGCGGTGGCAGACGTCGACCAACTCTTCCGCTTCCGATGAGATCAAGAGCAAGGCGCATCCTTCTTCAGACAGTGTTCGCCACAGTTGGTTGATCTCGTGGCGGGCGCCGACGTCGATCCCGCGCGTCGGATCAACCAGCAATAGGATGCGGGCGCCGGTGGCCAGCCAGCGTGCCACCTGCACCTTCTGCTGGTTGCCGCCGCTCAACGTGCCCACCAGCGTATCGATGCTGGGCGCACGAATCGCCAGCCGTTTCATGAAGTCGGTGGCCAGGCGGCGCATCTTCGGCACGTCCAAAAACCCGCGCCGCGTGATCGAGCCGAGACAGGCCAGCACGATGTTCTCGGCGATGGTGTGTTCGTGGATCAGGCTCTCGCGGCGATCCTGGGCCACCAGGCCGATGCCGTAGCCGATGGCCTGGGCGGGGTTGGTGATGGAGACCTCGCACCCGTCGACGGAGACGCGGCCTTCGACGGCGCCCGTCCAGGCGCCAAAGATGGCCTGGGCGATCTCGCCGCAGCCCGCGCCCAGCAGGCCAAACAAGCCCAAGATTTCACCCCTGGCCACGCTCAGCGAAACGCCATTGACCGGCGGTCGGCGGCGCTCGTCCGGATCGCGCACCACCAGATCACGAACCTCCAGCGCGGCATCGGCCGTGGCGGCATGGTCGGGGCGACCGTGCTCGGCGGCGATGGACCCGCCCAGCATGGCGCGCACCACCTGATCTTTGGCGTCAGCCCGCGCCGGGTACTCTCCGGCCGCCTTGCCGTCGCGCATGACCACGATGCGATCGGCGATGGCGAAGACCTCGGCCAGCCGGTGCGAGACGAAGATGCAGGCCACGCCGCGCGCTCGCAGCGCCCGCATGCGATCGAACAGCCGCTGCGCTTCGTTGTCGGTCAGCGCCGCCGTCGGCTCGTCGAGAATCAACAAGCGTGCCTTCTTCGACAGCGCGCGCGCGATGTGCACCAGCTGCTGCGTGGCCAGATCCAGCGTGCCCATGGTCATCGTGGGATCAATCGCCACGTCGAACTCGGCCAGCGTGCGGCGTGCCTCGGCAAGCCGCGCGGCCTGATCGATGAAACCGTAACGGGTCGGCTCGCTGTTCAAGAACATGTTCTCGGCGACGCTCAGCTCGGGAACGACGTTCACCTCTTGCGGCACCAGGGCCACGCCCAGCGCCTGCGCCTGCGAGACGCTGGACGCCCGGAAGGCGCGGTCCTGCATCGAGATGTCGCCTTCGTAGCTGCCGTACGGGTGCACGCCGGCCAGGATTTGGATCACCGTCGACTTGCCGGCGCCGTTGGCGCCCAGCAGCGCCATCACTTCGCCTTCGTTGACGGTCAAATCCAGATGGTCGACGGCGACCACGCCGGGGAATCGTTTGACGATCCCCCGGGCTTTCAGCAGGGGCGTCGCGGTCACTTGCAGGTCGGCTTTTTGGCCGGGACGTTCTTGTAGACGTCGTCCGGCTTCAACCAGAACTGATGTTCGCAAACGAACTTGGGCATGTCTTTCGCCGTCACCAGATAAATCGGCGTCTTTGCCCACGGGATCTTGCCGGCGCCGTTGTTGACCACGTCGTCGGCCTTCACCTCTTCACACTTGGCCATCGCCACGGCGACCTTGCCGGCGCGGACCGCCATCTCGTCGGGCGCCGGCCACAGCGTGCCGAACATTTTGCCTTCAACGATGGCCTGCGCAGCCGACAGCTCCATGTCCTGGCCGGTGATGGCGATCGATCCCGCCTTCAGGCCGGCTCCGTGCACAGCCTGCAGCACGCCCAGCGACATGCCGTCGTACGAGACCAGGAAGGCGTTCACCTTGTTGCCGTTCTTGGTCAGAGCGTTTTCGGCGTGGGCCTGGGCCGGCTCGGTCTTCCATTTCGGCGTGAACTGATCGAGGACGATCTTCACGTCGCCCTTCTTCACCAGCGGCGCCAGCACCTCGCGGTAGCCCTCCTGCATCTTGGTCGATCCGGTCTGGCCCGGGTCGCCGCCGATCAATGCATAGTTACCCTTGGGCACGGCCTGAACCACGGCCTTGGCGGCGGCGATGCCACCTTCTTTCGGATCGCGCCCGATGAAGGCGGCGTGCTTGACGTTCAGAATCACGTCGTCGTACGACGCCACCGGGATGTTCGCCTTGGTGGCCATCTTGACGATGGTTCCGGCGACGTTGAAGTCGACCGGCTGGATGACGATGGCGTCCACGCCGCGGGTGATGACGTTCTCGGCCTGCGACACTTGGGTGTTGGGATCGTTCTCCGCCGACTGAAAGACGACCTTGTACCCGGCGGCCTCGACTGTCTTCTGGAAGAACGGCACGTCGGCGTGCAGATATCGGAAAGCGGTTTGTTGCTTCAGCAGGAAGGCGATGCGTCCGGTCTTCCCCGGCGTGCAAGCGGCGTGCGCCGGCGTCGGAAGAAGAACTCCAGCGAATGCGCTGGCCGCGATCAGTGTGACGGCCAACGAAGCCAAGAGCGTCTTGCGAGACTGCCGGTCAGTCTGATGCGATCTCATGATGGTCCTTTCGCGTGGCCGTTCGGTTCTTCTGGGATTGACGACCCGGTCCGGCCTGACAGGCATCGGCGCCGACGAATTGAACGCGCCTAGGCAAACCACGTGCGAAATGTCAGGGGGGCGAGGCGATGATACCGTTAACATCGGTGTCGACACCCGGGCAAGGGAAAAGCTTTTCGCCCTGCGCCGACACCGGAAACCTAGGCGGTCAGGGTGTCGATGCGCGCCAGTTCGTCGCGGCTGAAATCCAGCTTGGCCAGCGCGGCGACGTTCTGTTCCACCTGCTCGACGCGCGACGCGCCCATCACCGCGGACACCATGCCTTTGTGCCGCAGCACCCAGGCCACCGCCATCTGCGCCAGCGTCTGGCCGCGATCGTGGGCCAACGCATTCAGGCCGTTGAGGATCCGCTTCTTTTCGTCTTTCGATTTCGACGCCACCCACGACGACGCCCACTCGCGCGCCGGGCGGGTGTCCGGCGGGACCACGCCGTCCTGATACTTCGTGCCCGACAGCAACCCGGACGCCAGTGGACAGAAGGCGATCACCCCGATGCCCGCTCGGTCGGTGTGGGGCAACAGATCGGCCTCGATGGTTCGACCCAGCATGTTGTAATACGGCTGGTGAATGGTGATGGGGGCGAAGCCCTCGCGGCGGGTGACCTCCTGCGCGGCCTCCAGTTGCACGCCGCTGTAACTGGACACGCCGACGTACAGCGCCTTGCCTTGCTTCACCAGCGTGTCCAGCGCGCCCAAGGTCTCTTCGAACGGGGTGTTGGGATCCGGACGGTGCGAATAAAAAATGTCGAAGTATTCTAACCCGGTGCGTTTGAGCGACTGATCGCAGCTGGCGATGATGTACTTGCGCGAGCCCCACTCGCCGTACGGCCCCGGCCACATGCGATAGCCCGCCTTGCTCGAGACGATCATCTCGTCGCGTGGCATGTCTTTCAGGATGCGGCCGCAGACGACTTCGGCGTTGCCGGGCGGGGTGCCGTAGTTGTTGGCCAGATCAAAGTGGGTGATGCCGAGATCGAACGCGCGGAACATGCACGCCTGCGCGACGTCGCCGTCGTGCGTGCCACCGTAGGTCTCCCACGCGCCCAGCGAAACCGCGGGCAGTTGAAGGCCGCTGCGGCCGCAGCGTCGGTATTGCATCTTGTCGTATCGGTCGGAAGCGAATGCTTTTGTCATGGGACCTTGGGTCTGGGGTTTTGCTTTGGGTCTGTGTCAATGGCGGGCGCAATGCCTGCCTTGGCGCCGCACGATTCGCGCACAATCAACTCGGACTGCAGGACCACGTGACGGCGCGGACCGGCGGGGTCACCAGTGATGCGATGGAGGAGGATCTCAACCGCCAACGTGCCGAACATTTCCGTGGGCTGATTGATGACGGTCAGGAACGGCGACAGCACGGCGAGATGTTCCACGTCGTCGAAACATACCAGCGCGATGTCCTTAGGTACCGCCAGCCCGCGCTCACGGACCGCCTGCATGGCGCCGAGGGCCGTCATGTTGTTCACAGCGAACACCGCGGTGGGGCGAGAATCAAAACCCAAGAACTGTTGCATGGCCCCATAGCCGCCGGCTCGATCGGCGGTGGTGCGAATGACCAGTTCGGGGGCCATTTTCAGTCCGGCCGCCATCAAGGCGTCGGTGTAGCCTTGCAAACGTTCGCGCGCCGTCGAGACGTTGTCGGGCTCGACGATGACGCCGATGCGACGGTGGCCGATGGCGACCAGGTGGGCAATCAGCGTGCGGGCGCCCGACACGCTGTCCGCCTGCACGACGTCGCAGGGCAGGCCGGCCACCGAGCGATCGACCAGCACGAAGGGAAATTTTCGCCGCACCACCGGCAACAGGTTGGCCTTCGAGCGATCGCCCACCGGCGCGATGATCAGGCCCTCCGCGCGGTGCGAGATCAGATCCTCGACATACTGCCGCTCAAGGCCCAGATCGCCTTCGCTGTTGCATAGAAGCAGGCGGTAGCCGGCGCGGCGGGCGACGGTCTCGGCGCCGCGCACGACGATGGCGAAGAACGGGTTGACGATGTCGGGGACGATCAATCCCAGCGCGCCGGTGCGTTTTGACGTCAAGCCGCGGGCGACGCCGTTGGGGACAAAGTCCAGCTCGCTCACCGCCCGTTCGACGCGGAGGCGCGTCTCCGGGCGCACGCCGGCCGCGCCATTGATCACCCGAGAGACAGTCATCGCGGAGACGCCCGCCCGCTTGGCGACATCCCGGACGGTGGCGTTCATGAACGGCAGTGTCCTTCCAACCAATGACGCCAACTATCCTGATCTCCCCCCGACGGTCAATTCCATCGCGCGGCATCTTGACAGATTCCAATGTTACCGATAACAGATCCTTGTATAAATCGGTTGTTCGCGAAAAGCGAGCGGCATTGGTCGGACCGGTTAACCAACTTTGTGTATCGAAACTCCTTGCCTGGCACCGCGTCGTGCGGCGTCCTTGAAGAGTGAGGTGGCAATGGCTCGGCACGTCCCGGCAGTTCTGGCGGCGATTGCCCTGGCGACCGTTGGTGCCAGTTGCTCCGGAAACTCACAGTCCGGTAGCGGCAATGACGGCGGCGCGGGCGGCGCTTCGGTTTCCCCGGGAACCGGTGGAAACCCGATCGGCGGATCCACCGGGTCAGGCGGCGCCATCGCGACCGGCGGTGACGATGGCTCGGGTGGCGCGCCGGTATCGGGCAATGGTTTTGACAACGGCATGCTGTTTCCGGATGCCGGGCCGGCGGTGGTGCCGGTGATGGACGCGGGCGCGCCCAGCGACGGCAGCGCCATGACCGACGGAACCAGCGGCGGCGGAATGGCCGCGGTGAAGATGTTCCCAACGTTGAACATCACGCTTGCGTTCACACCCAAGGGCGCCGACGTGACGATGGTAGCCACCCACAAAGGCTGCAACCCGATCACGGTCGAGATCCACGGCGGATATTCTTGTGACAACGCCCAGACCCAGGGCGGGATCTGGGATGGCGGACGCGGCAGCGGAATCACCGGTCCGGTGGTCTGCAACGCCCAGCAGATCGGGACCATGACCTACACCCGGTCGGGCAGCGACCCGGCCCTGAACTGGACAGTCGGTGATCACGCCGCAAAGACCGACGTGACGTATCACCCGATCTTTGTCGACGGCAACTGCGTGACGTTTTTCTGATGCGACCGGCGATGTCTCTTCGTCGCGACGGAGGAAAGAGGGTCCCATGGTAAAAAATTTCCTAGGCTGGCTGGCGATGGCATTGGTAGCCGCGTCCGCAGTGAGCGGCTGTTCGGGGGCGATCGCCGACAGCACAAACCCTCCGGGCGGCGGGGGCGGCGCCACGATGCCGTCGGGCACGGGCGGGCAGGGGACGCCGGCGACGCCGTGCACACCCGACGCGTCGCTGGCGTCGGCGCGCCTTTGGCGGCTCACCGATCAGCAATACGTCAACGTGGTGGCGCAGGTCTTCGGCGTGCGGGTTCCGTCGGAGATCACCCAGTCTGACACCGCGCCCGCCGATTTTACCGCCACGGCAGAGTCACCTGAGTTGACGGTCCAGGCGAACACGGTCAGCGCGTACGCCACGGCGGCTCACACCGCGGCGGCGGCGGCGGTTTACGCCAACCTGAACGTCTTCTTGCCCGCCGGGGCCACCGCGCCGCCCGACTCCGAGGTTGAGCATTTCATTCGCAACCGCGTGGCCCGCGCCTTCGGGCGTCCGGTGACCGATGGAGAGGTTTCGGATCTGCTCGGCATTTATCACACCGGTTTGATGACAGAGAGCGCCGCCGCCGGCATTCGCTTGATCATCGAGGCGACGCTGCAAGCGCCATCGTTCTTGTATCGCAGCGAGCTTGGCACCAGCACCACGGGAAAGAAGACCACGCTGACCGCGCACGAACTGGCCACCGCGGTGTCGTTCGCGCTGGTGGATTCGGTGCCGGACGATCAACTCTGGGCGAAGGCAGACTCGGGCGCGCTGCTCAAGCCGGCGGTGCTGGCATCTGAGGTCGAGCGGCTGCTGGGCGAGCCGGCGGTGCAGGCCAATCTGGGCCAAAAAGCCGGCTTCTGGCTGGGCGTGGAAAAAATTCGTTCGATGGTGCCGAAGAGCGCGACGGCGTTCCCCACCTTCGACGCCACCATGACCCAAGATCTCTACAAAAGTGGCTCGCTGTTCGTCGGCGATCTCATGTCGCACGGGACGGTCGCGGATCTGCTGACGTCGGACAAGCTGTACGCCAACGCGGGCGTCGGAAAGCTTTACGGCCTGTCGGGCGCCACCGGCCCCGACCTGGCGCCGATCCACGCCGGCAGCGATCGCGCCGCCGGCATCATCACCCAGCCGGGGATTCTGGCGGCCTGGTCGCAGCCCAGCTCGGACGGCGATGCCAACCGTGGCGACGTCATTCACCGCGGGCTGTTCGTTTACAACGCCCTCGTGTGTGGCATTTCGATCGGTCAGCCGCCCGACAACGCCGCCACGGTGGCCGCGACGTTCCCGCCCATGGCCACCGAGCGCGAGAAGGCCACGCTGCGCGCCAACGCCAAAGAAGGCTGCGGCGCCTGCCATGGTCTATTCGATCCACTGGGCCTGGCCTCCGAGCAATACGATCCCATCGGTCGCTTTGTCCCCAAGGACGCCAACGGCCAGACCATCGACGCATCGTCGACGCTGGCTCACCTGGGACCGGATCTCGACGGACCGATCTCCGGGCTGCCCGATCTGGTGACGAAGTTGAAGATGGGCCGCCGGGTCTCCGACTGCGCGGTGAAGAATCTTTCCAAGCCGACCATCGGCCGCGACGATCTGTTGAATGACAACTCGTGCGGTCTGCAGGCAGTAAAGGACAAGCTGGCCGGGACCGGATCCTTCGCCGACTACTACCGCGCCGTCTTCACCTCTCCCGGCTTCCTGACCCGGGATCTGACGCCATGAAAAACAAAGGCGAGACCAAAATGAAGAGCGATCTGTTTCGATACGTTCCGCGGCGATCGTTCCTCGCCGGCGTCGGCACCACCGCCGCCGGATCGCTGCTGCGCCCGTTGTTCGCGTCGGCGGCCAACGCATCGCCCACGCGTCTTCTCATCATTCACCGGCCCTGCGGCACGTTCCCGACCGCCTTCTTCCCGCAGGGAGGCAACGCCACGACGTTCACGCTGCCGGCGATCCTGCAGCCGTTCGCGCCTTTGCAAGATCAGATGGTCATCCTGAACGGGATCTACTGTCCGCGCGATCATAGCTGGGCCGGCGACCAGCACGGGGCGGGGATGATCACCATGATGTCGGGCAAGCGTCCGATCGAGATTCCCGGGACCAGTTCGGGCGGCGACGCCAACGCCAAGAACCAGATGGCCGCTGGTCCGTCGGTGGATCAATTCTTCTTGCAGCAGGCGTCCCTGGGCTTCCAGAACGCGCCGGTGTCGGCTGGCATCCAGTCGACGGCCTATCCGCCGTCCAGCATCGGGCTGCCGAACTTCAAGGTCATGTCGTACGGGACGGCGGGCGCGATGTTTCCGGAGAGCCGCGACTCGGTGCTGTTCTCCAACATCTTCGGCGGAGCGATGGCCAACGCCTCGCCGCAAGACCTGGCGCGGATGAAGGCGCAGAACACCAGCGTCCTCAACTTCGTGAACAAGGATCTGACCCGCTTGCGCGGGTTGGTCCCGAAGTCGCAGACGACGAAGCTGGACGCGCACCTGGACGGCATCTCGAAGTTGCAAGCGCGTCTCCTGGCCACTCCGGCGATGCCGGCTCCCGGTACAATGTGTACGCCGCCCGTCGACGCGGCCTTGCCCGATCCGACCGGCGACACCACGCAGGACGAGGCGCAACACAAGACGCTGGCGCAGAACCAGCTGGGCATCATCCTGTCGGCGTTCCAGTGCGACCTGGCCCGGGTGGCGACGTTCAGCTTCGCGCACGGCAACTCGGCGTTGCGCTTTTCCAAGATTCTTCCCAACTTCACCGACGGCGCCGGGCACCACGACATCTCGCACAACATGGGCGCCACCAACGAACACGCCGCCATCGACACGTTCTACTCGCAGATGATGGTCGACTTCCTGAACAAGATGAAGGCCACGCCCGACGGTGCCGGGACGCTGCTGGACAACACGATCATCGTGTACTTCAACGAGTGCTGCTACGGCTGGGACCACTCGATCGAGAACATGCCGGTGCTGATGTTCGGTGGGAAAAATCTGAAGCTGCAAACCGGCCAACACCTGCAGTTCGGCATGCGCTACATGAACGACGTCTGGGTGGCGATCGCCAATGCTCTGGGAATGCCGATGAAGACGTTCGGCGACACCGCCTTCAGCACGGGCGCGGTGCCGGGGTTGTTTGGGTAGAGCTGTCGCGCGCCCGAGACGTCAGCCCTGGGGCGGAATGTGCGCCAGGATGTCGGCGGCGTGGCCGACCGGCTTTACCGCCGGCCACACGTAGGCGATTCGGCCGTCCTTGCCGATCAGGTACGTCACGCGCTTGGTGAGGCCCATGAAGACCGGGACGTGATACTTGGCGGCGATCTCGCCGTTTTTGTCGGGCAACAACGGGAAGGGCAGGTTGTACTTCTGGGCGAAGGCCTGGTGCGAGGTGGTGTCCTGCGTGGACACGCCGAAGACGGCGACGCCCGCTTGCCGCAGCCGATCCCACGCGTCGCGGAAGTCGCAGGCCTCTTTGGTGCAACCGGGGGTGTCGTCGTGCGGGTAGAAATACAGCACGACGTAACGATCCTTCAGCTGCGATAGCTGCACCGGCTGACCGTCGTGCGCGGTGCTGGAAAAATCGGGGGCTGGTGTGCCCACCGCCAGGAGATCGCCGTTCGCCTTTTTCACTTCACCGTCCTGGCCGCTGGTCGCGGCGCTGTTGTGGCTGCAAGCCGAGAAGATGGACATCGCCGCGGCCGCCGCCAGCGGCGACCATCGAAAAAATCCGCCCAGGCCCAAACGCGCGCCAGCGATAAGTTGCATGCGGACGGTCTATCGCAGCGCGTGGCCGTCAGCCAGACGAAAAGGCTGGTGCGGTTAATTAGCGGTGAAGGACAGATACTCGACGTTGATGGCGGCGGTTTCGAACCGCATCTGCAGCACGTGCTGGCCCGCCGTCAAGTCCATGCTGGCGATGTTGTCGGCGAACTGCCAGGCGGTATACGAATGCGTCCAGGGCAGCGCGCGCGGCCCCGTCGAGGTCCCGTCTTCAAGTGTGAGGGTGATGCGCGTGCCGTCGTTCAACGTGGCCACCAGCGCCGAGATCGTGTAGTGGCCGGTCTGGGCGACGTTGACCGTGTAGTTCACCCATTCACCGGTCTGGGTCCAGCCGACGTAAAGCTGGCCCGCCTGCAGGTTCATGCCTGTGACGTATTTGTCTATGCCGGCGCGGATAGAGCGCAGGTCGACCCCTTCGGTTGGACGGAAGCTTGCCTCCGGTAGGGTGGGATCGCTGGCGCGGGCCTGATCAGCGCCGTTGTTGTTTTGATCGCTGTCGTGGTAGGCGACGCCTTCGCCGCCTTGATCGTAAAACGACGCCTGAACCATCCCAGGAACGACCTGGGCCATGTTGTTCCAGGGCAGGCCGGCATAGTTCGGCACGGCGGTCACATCCGACGAACCGGCGTCGGTCGGCGGCACGGCCGTGGTGTCCATCGGCGCGCCGTCTGGCGCTGTCTCGACCGGCGCGGCGTCGGTGATTGTGGCCGGCACGTCATCGGGGCCGCTATCCATCACGCCGGCGTCAGTTGTGATCGAGCCGTTGTCGCCGCCGGTGCTGATGCCGACGCCGGTGATGTTGCCGCCCAGGCCGGTGGCTCCTCCCGTCCCGATGCTCGGGGTCATGCCTTCGTCTTGCTGGCAACCGCTCGCCATCAACATGATCACGAAGGGCGCCACCACCGCCACCGGCCACCACCACGCCGCCGATCGAGACCCCATGAAAAGCGAGCGATTCATTCCGTTTTCCCCCACGCCCAAGTCAACGTGCTAGCAATGTGAACCCGATTACAACCAGAGGACAGGCTAACAGTGCCGATACTGTACTGCGCGTTGCCCTATCTTTTCCAGTTCTCTTGTATGTCTTGAACGGACTATGCACCGATTTTCCCCGAGCGCTTGGCCGCTTTGCGGCGTTTTGGTCGGGCGCTTTATGGATAAGGGCGCCATCCTTCTGGACCTGGCTTCGCCGCATTCGGTTGACCGAAAATGAACGTGATATTGGTTGGTTTCGCCGCCAAAAAAGTCCCCGGGCTGGACAAGGTAGTAGAGCCCATTCGTAAAAAGGGGGTTCCCCATGGTCCGTGCAATTAGAAGCTCTTATCTGGTGGCAGCGCTCGGTCTTGGTCTTGCCAGTTTGACCCTGCCGTCCTGCGGCGGTAGTGGCCCAGGCAAGCAGTCGACCGGCAGCGGCGGCAGCAATGGCAGCGGGTCGGGGGGCAACGGCAACAATCCGGATGGTGGGGGCAATGGCTCGGGCGGAAGCGGGAACAACGGCACCGGCGGCAAGGGAAACAGCGGCACCGGCGGGTCGGGCAACAACGGCACCGGCGGAATGGTCGTCATCAATCCGCCGCCGGCGGCCAAGTGCATGGGCGCGGTGAGCGAAGCCGCCGCCACGGCCTTGGATTTCTCTACCAACTTGATCGCCTCGCCGTCACCGCCCGGAAGCCTGACGCCGGCGACCGCCCCGCAGCTCGTCGTGTTCGGCTGGGATGACATTGAAAGTCAGGCCGGCATCACCTTCGTCAGCAGCTTGTTCACCGGTGTGACCAACCCGGA
>DASXQB010000332.1:0-3795 GCA_036493295.1 Polyangia bacterium
CGGGGCGGGGTCGTGCGGCGTCGCTGGCGCGCGGGTTGGTGCTGGCGGCAACGATGATGGTGGTGGTGGGGGGGATCGCGCGATGGGCGGCAGGGCAACGTTCGGCTGGTTCGCCGGCCGCCACGGCCGCCCCTGCTGCGGTCACCGTCCCATCGGGTTCCGTCGCGATCGCCGCGCCATCGGTGGCCGCTGCCGCGCCGATCGTTGAAATGCTGCCACCGCCAGCGCCCGAGCCGCGGCCTTCGCCGTCGGAAGAGACGTCGCCCGTGCTGCCGTCGCCGCCGCCGGTTGCCGTCGCGCGCGCGCCGGAGCGTGACGGACGCACCGAGAACCATCATCACAGCTCCCACCATCACGCGCGGCGGGTTGAGGTGTCGGGCGGAGCGGCGGCGGAATGGTCCGACGGTGATCCGGGACCGCGTGCGCGCCGCGTGCGGCTGCGTCCCATCGACGTCGTCGATCCGTTCGCTCCCTGATTGCGCGCCGCCATCACCATGCGTGCGACAACGTTCATACCGCTGCTGGCGCTGACGGCGTTGGCGGCGTGGCCGGCGACGGCAGCAGCCGCGCCGGCGGGCCGCAAGGTGGCCGACGCTGCTTCGGTCGCCGCGCCTGACCCGGCCAAAATGGAAGAGGCGGGCGCCCGGTTTCGTCGCGGGGTCGATCTTTATGCAGAGGGCGATCTCGGAGGCGCACTGGTGGAATTCACCCGCGCTTACGAGCTGGCTCCGCGTTACAAAATTCTCTACAACATCGGCCAAATCACTTATCAGCAGCAGGACTATCTGACGACGCTGCGGCACTTTCGCCGCTATTTGTCGGAGGGAGGCGATGATGTGCCGCCGCCGCGCAAGCGCGACGTGCAGGCAGAGATTCGCCGGCTGGAACAGCGAATCGGCCGCATTGACGTGCAGGCCGCGCCCGAGACGCGCATCCTGATCGACGGCATCGAAGCCGGTGCGGCGCCGCTGGCGTCGTCCGTGGAAGCGAACGTCGGCCGCCGCCATGTGGAGGCGGTCTCGCCCGCCGGCGATCGCTGGGAACGCTTTGTCGATCTGGCGGGCGGCGACGCTGTCACGGTGGTGGTGGGGCCCATCGGTCGGCGCTGGATGCGGGCCGCCAGCAGCGACGAGCGCCGGCCGTTCGAAGACGCGCCCCTGCCGCTGGGTTCGATCGTCGACAACCCGAATGGTGCGGCCGCGGGCGGCGGCGGCCGATTGTGGTTGCCGTGGACGGCGGCGGCGGTGCTGGCAGTGGGCGCCGGCACCGCGGGTTTTCTGGCCTGGAAAGCCTCACGCGATCTGCAAGACGCCCGCAACTCCTACCCCGCCAACCAAGACGAGTTGTCGCGTCTGCACGATCGCACCCGCACGTTCTCTCTGATCGCCGACGGGGCGCTGGGCGGCGCCGTGCTCATGGCTGGGATCTCGACGTATCTCACGCTGCGTGCGCCGTCGTCGGCAGGGGATCACCGGGCGGCGGGTCGCCTGGCGCTGCTGCCTCTGGGCGCGGGTCTTTCGGCGCTGGGCTCTTTTTGATTTTTTTTCGTATTGGGCTCGTGGGCTGGTGGCTGTGGCGGCGGCCCCGACTTATCTTTCTAAGCACAGAAACCAGCTAGGAGGAATGACATGGCGACCACAGTGAAGGCGATCCCGGACGGCTATCATTCGGTGACGCCGTATCTCAGCATCAAAGGCGCCGCCGAGGCGCTGACGTTTTACAAGAAGGCCTTCGGCGCCGAGGAGATCTACAAGCTGGAGATGCCCGACGGCCGCATCGGCCACGCCGAGATCCAGATCGGAAACTCGCGCGTGATGTTGTCCGACGAGATGCCCGAGATGCCGGACGCCATCACCCGCAGCCCGAAGACGCTGAACGGATCGACGACCGGATTCAACATCTACCTGGAGAACGTCGACGCCCGTTTCCAGCAAGCCGTCGCCGCCGGTGCCACCGTCAAGCGGCCGGTCACCACGCAGTTCTACGGTGATCGCAGCGGCACGTTGGCAGATCCGTTCGGCCACTGCTGGACCCTGTCGACCCACGTCGAAGATGTGTCGCCCGGCGAGATGAAAGCCCGCATGGCCAAGCTGTTCGGCGGGTAAGAAAAAAACGGCGGGGACGAATGATTTCCGTCCCCGCCGGTGCGCGTTCGTTGGCGCGCGCCCATCGCGCGCGGCGGTGATCGTCTTACGATTTTGACGGCGGCATGGTGCAGGCCTGTTTGATGATTTGCCCGTTCTCATCGTAACAAACCACGCACGCCGACCCGTCCATGCCGGTCTGATCGGCACACTTCACGGTGGGCGGGGGCGTTGGTGTGGGCGCGCCGTAGCAATCGGTCTTGATAATCGTGCCGCTGGCGTCGCTGCACACGATGCACATTTGGCCCATGATCGCCTGACCCGTGCACTGGTCGCTGCCGGTGCCGCCGTCAGCAGGCGCGGGCGGCAGCGGGCTGCAGGAACGCATGGTTTCTTTCATGTACTGGTCGTAGCAGACCTTGCAGTCCTGCTTGCCGTCGTTTTCGTCCTGGCAGCTGACGGTGGTCGGCGGCGGCGTGGGCGGTGGCGGGTCCGCGCAGCTGGATTTGACGACCATGCCCGTATCGTCAAGGCAGAGGTTGCACAGCGTGCCGTCAGAGCGGCGCAGTTGGTAACAGTCGATCGGCATCGTCATGGGATTCTTCGGGTAGCAGCCGTTTCGGACCACGCTGCCGGTGGCGTCGGTGCAGGTGACGCAGATCTGTTTTTGATCGTCGGTCATGCTGCACCCGGCGGCGCCTGTTGGTTTGTCGGCGCCCGGGTTGCCGGCTTGGCCGCCCATGCCGCCGGGAATGCCCAGGCCGGGGTCGCCGCCGCTTCCGCCCGGTCCGTTGTCACTGCCGCCAAAGCCTGCCGAGCCGCCAGAGCCTGCCGAGCCGCCAAAGCCGCTCTGTCCGCCGCCGCCTTGGTTTTTGCCGCCGCCGGCGCTGCCGCCCGTCGACGAAACACCGCTGTTTCCTGGCTTCGGCGTGTTGTCCATGGCGCTGGGATCGGGCAGCGCCGTGTCGCCGCAACCGGCGAAGGCGAAGGCCAGCCCAACGGCCAGGCCGGGGACGAGGCGGAAAAGCACGGCGTTGGATCGGACCATGGAAAACCCTCCTGTTTAAGACCGGACCGTCGAGCGCGTTCTGGGGGATTAGTCTTTCGGCAAAGTCAGAACTGAAAATTATTTTGGCCACTGTCAGTGACGACTTACTGGCCACCGTCGGGCGTCATCGCTTTCAACAGCGCATCACAGTCGTCCAAAGTGGCGGTCCCGTCGGCGGCGAAACACTGAAGGCACCGGCCCATCACGCCGTCCCAGCCGCAAGGACGACAGTAGTCATTGGCATCGCTGGTCTTGACGGGCGCGTCGCATTTCAGGCAGGTGCTGGACTTGCTGGTCGCCGAAAAACAATTCACGCAGCGGGTGTCGGCGTTGGGGACCACCGTGCACATCTGTCCGTCCCCGACTCCCGAATCGTCTGATCCGCCGGCGCCGGAGGAGCCTCCGATGTCGCCGCCGATTCCGCCGCCGATGCCTCCGATTCCGCCGAATCCCCCGCTGGTTCCGCCGATTCCACCTCCGCTTCCGCCGGCACCGTCGCTCGACATATCGGCCGGCACCACCAGATCGACGATTTTGGTTTCGCAGCCGCCGGACAATTCCAGCATCACGCCGGCCAAAACGATGACGATCGCCGGTGCGCTTACGGTTCGCACGTCGCCTTTCGTTGCCGGGCCAGCGCCGCGTCCGGCCCGTCGGGGTAGC
>DASXQB010000333.1:0-19677 GCA_036493295.1 Polyangia bacterium
CGCCGAGAACACCGTCGGCGATGCCCAGGGCGTTGCGCTGCCCGGACCGCCGGCGCTGCTGCATTTCAGTCGGCGCATCGACGTTCTCACCTGGGCGCCCGAACCGGTTGGCTAGGCCAATTGGGCGCGCGAATTCGTTGACCGAGCACGACGAACGCGCGTAGGAGATCGGACGTGGCCACCAACATCACGATCACCGATCTCGTGGCGCGCGACATTCGCCTGCCGACGTCGCGGGAGCTCGACGGCTCTGATGCCATGAATTCCGATCCGGATTACTCGGCGGCGTACGTTGTGCTGCGCACCAGTGCGCCGGGGCTGGAAGGGCACGGGCTGACCTTCACCATCGGGCGCGGCAACGAGCTGTGCGTGGCGGCGGCGCTGGCCCTGCGCCCGCTGATCGTCGGCAAGTCCTTGCAGGCGATCACCGACGACATGGCGGGGTTCTGGCGCGCCATCACCGGTGACAGCCAGCTGCGGTGGGTGGGGCCGGAGAAGGGGGTCATTCACCTGGCCACGGCGGCGATCGTCAACGCCGTCTGGGACCTGTGGGGCAAGGCGGCCGGCAAGCCGGTGTGGCAGCTGGTCTGCGACATGACGCCGGAGCAGCAGGTGGCCTGCATCGACTTCCGTTACATCGAGGACGCGCTGACCCGCGCCGAGGCGCTGGAGATCCTGCGTGCCAACGCCCCCACGCGCGCCGCCCGCGTCGCCGAGATGCAGCGTGACGGCTACCCGACGTACACGACGTCCGCCGGCTGGCTGGGCTATCCCGACGACAAGCTGCGCCGGCTGTGCGGCGAACTGTCCGCGAGCGGCTGGCAGCACTTCAAGATCAAGGTCGGGCGCAACCTGGAGGACGATCTGCGCCGCTGCCGCACCATGCGCGAAGAGCTGGGCTGGGAGCGCAAGCTGATGATGGACGCCAACCAGGTGTGGGGCGTCAACGAAGCCATCGCCTGGATGAAGCGCCTGGCGGAATTTCGGCCGCACTTTATCGAGGAGCCCACCAGCCCCGACGACGTTCTCGGTCACGCCGCCATCGCCCGCGGCATCGCGCCCATCGCCGTCGCCACCGGCGAGATGTGCCAGAACCGGGTGATGTTCAAGCAGCTCTTGCAGGCCAAGGCCATCGGCTACTGTCAGCTCGACAGCTGCCGCCTGGGCGGCGTCAACGAAGTGCTGGCAGTCTTGTTGCTGGCGAAGAAATTCGGCATTCCCGTTTGGCCGCACGCTGGCGGCGTGGGTCTGTGCGAATACGTCCAGCACCTGTCGATCATCGACTATGTCTGCGTCAGCGGCTCGCTGGACGATCGCCTGACCGAATACTCCGACCACTTGCACGACCTGTTCGTCGATCCGATCGTCACGCGCAACGGACGGTACATGCCGCCGGCCGCGCCCGGGTACAGCGCGACGATGAAACCGCAAGCGCTGGATCAATACGAATTTCCCGGCGGGCCGGCCTGGACCGGCGCCGCCGAGAAATGATCGTTCGCCGCGTCCTTACTGCGGCAGGACCCGCCGGTAGAACAGGATGGCGTTCTTGAACATCACCTTGTCACGCTGGGCGGGCGTCTTGGTCGCCAGGTAGTCCTCGGCGATCTTGACCTCCTCGGCTAGCGTGCCGGCCAGCTTGACCACCGGCCAGTTGCTGCCCCAGATCAGCCGGTCCTCGCCGAAGGCGGTCCACAGCGCATCGAAGATGCCCTTGTAACTGGCCATGTCCTTGGGCGCGACCCACGGCATGCTCTCGTCGCCGGTGGCGTTGGCGGCGTCGAAGAACGCCGACCATTTCAGGTAGATGTTCGGCTGCGCCGCCAGCGCGGTGATGTCTCCCATCCAGCGCGTGTCGGGGGAGGCGGCGTCGATCTTCGCGCCGGCCTGGTGATCGATGATGATCCGGATCTTCGGGAAGGCCTTGGCTAGGGCGATGACCTGCGCTTTCGGGTTGGTCTCCGTCGGCGGCTTGCCGCGGCTGATGATGTCCAGGGTCATGCCGCGTTTTTGCACCTCGGCCAGGTTGGCCATCTGGGTGGCGTCGGTCAGATCGATCGTCCCGTTCCACAAGTACACGCGCAGGCCGGAGATCATCTTGCTGCGATCGATTCCGTCCATGGTCATGCCCGAGGTGTTCAGATCCAGGTTGCGAATGAAATCCTTCGACGTGATGTCCAGCTCGGCGGCGTAATTGAAGAACTGATCGTTGCCCTTGAGCTGGCTGAGCACCCAGTCAGTGTCGTAACTGCCGGTGGCGTCGTTGTTGCGCGGGCTGGCTTCGATGACGTTCGAAAGGATGACGGTCTGGCCGGCGATCTCATCGGCATACGCCGGTCCGCAGGTCGCCTTGGCCATGGCGGCCATGGTGCAGGTCTTGGGCAGGTAGTCCTTGTAGAGGGTGGCGTTGGTCGACGCCGGCCACACCACGCCCGGGCGCGACGGCTGGAACTCGTGAATGTGGGTGTCCATGATCGGCAGCGTCTTGCCGGTCTTCAGCGCCTGGAGCGCCAGCGTGGTCGGGCTGAGCGTGGTGGCCGCGGTGCCGGGTGGCAGCCGGCGGTAAAAGAGGATGGCGTTGTCGAACATCACCTTGTCGCGCACACCGGTCGCCTGCGTCGCCAGATAAGCCTCGGCGATGGTGAGCTCTTCTTTGATGCTGTTGCCGAGAGGCATACCCTGCGTGCCACCCAGCTCGGAGACCGGATAGTTTGAGCCCCAGATCATGCGATCCGGACCGAACGCCGTAAACAGCGTATCGAAGATGGCCTTGTAGCTGGCCATATCTTTGGGTGCGGTCCACGGCATGCTCTCGTCGCCCGAGGCGTTGGCGGAATCGAAGAACGCCGACCACTTGATGTAGATGTTCGGCTGCGCCGCCAGCAACGTGATATCGGCCGCCCAGGTCGGAACGGGCATCGCCGCGTCGATCTTCGCGCCGGCCATGTGATCGATGATGATGCGAATATTCGGGAAGGCTTTGGCCAGGGCCACGACCTGCGCTTTCGGGTTCGTCTCCGCCATCGGCTGGCCCGGCGGTCTCGAGACGCGGCTGATGATCTCAAGCGTCAGCCCTTGCTTTTGCACCTCGGCGAGGTTGGCCATTTGAATGGCATTCGTGAGGTCGATGGTCCCGCTCCACAGATAGACGCGGAGGCCGACGATCTTGTCGGCGTTCGGGTTGGTCATCGGATCGACCTTCAGGTACGCGGTCAGATTCGTGATGAAGTCAGCCGACGTAATGTCCAGTTGCGCGACGTACCAGGGGAAGAACGACTGCGTCGCCGGTGTCGCCGCCACCTGGGCCAGCAGCCACTGCGTGTCGTCGTTCCACGGGCTGGCCTCGACGATCCCGCTGCCCAGAATGCCCAGCGGCTGAGCGATGCCCATGTACGTCGGGGGCAGGTAGTCCTTGAACAGAACCGTGTTGGTCGCCGGCGGCCAGGCGACGCCCGAACGAGACGGTTGGAACAGGTGGACGTGAACGTCGGCGATCGGCTTGGTGACGCCCATCGCCTTGTTCAGCAGATCCATCGTGTGCTGATCCAGCGTGCCGCTGGTCCCACCAGTGCCGGCACCGGTGCCGCCGGCACCGCCGGAACCAGCCGCGGGCGCCGAAGACGAGCTGCAGGCTGCGACAGCGGCACAGGCCATCAGGCCCAGGAGCAAATTCAATCGAGTATGGCTAGGAAAATAGACGGTATCCATGATCAGTCCTTTCGAGCGATGGGGAAAGCGCTCGGGCGTCTCTCAACTGCCGAGGCGACGTTGCACCAGAAAGTCGGCCCGAAAATGGGCCGTCGAACACAGTGATGTGCCACGAGTACGCCGCAACAGACCACAGTAAAAAGGCCTTATTTTTCCCTGAATCCGAGTGTCTGGTCCGCCGAAAATCCCATCGGACCAAACAGTCGGCGCCGACCATGTTCGCGCGGCTTAAATCGCAATTGGTTAGTCCGGTTTTTGATCTGGACCAACCGGTGACAAGGGTCTGGGAAAGCGAGGTGGTTGAACGATTTGCTTCGGTTGGCGGTACTTAACCTCCGAACGAAACCACACGCCCGCGGAGGGCACCTCATGCAGGATCGGCTTCCTTGGTTTCTTGCTTTTCTCGGCTCGATCGTCATCGCGACCGGCGCAGGTTGCACCGGCAGCATTGACGGTCCGTCCCCAGGTGGGGGCACGCCGGCCGGCGGCAGCACCAACAACCCGGGCGGCTCCTCGGGAAGCGGCAACACCGGCGGTGGAATGAACATGATGGGCGGCACGGCGCCGGCCGAGCCCGGGCGGGTGACGATGCGCCGCCTGAACCAGACGGAGTACGACAACACGGTCACCGATCTGCTGGGCACGCTCTCGCACCCGGCGGCCGCGTTCCTCAGCGACACAGTGGCGAACGGCTTCGACAACAACGGCGACCTCCTGACGCTGTCGCCAGTGCGCGTTGCTCAGTACCAGCAGGCGGCCGCCAGTCTGGCCACCGAGGCGTTGTCGGGCACGCTGCGCACGCGCAACCTGACGTGCGATCCGACGACCGGCGACACCTGCGTGCGGACGTTCGTGACCACGATGGGGGAGCGCGCGTACCGGCGCCCGCTGACCGACGACGATGTCAACCGCTATCTCACGCTGGCCGGCAAGGTGCGCACGGCGGGAGGAATGCCAGATGACGTCATCAACGCTGCCCTGCAGGCGATGCTGGTGTCGCCGAGCTTTCTGTTTCGGCCGGAGTTCGATCCCGATCCGACGTCGCTGACGCCTCACGCGTTGTCGCCGTACGAGGTGGCGTCGCGTTTGTCGTACTTGGTTTACGAGAGCATGCCGGACGACGCCCTCTACAGCGCGGCCAAAGCCGGCCAGTTGACGGCGGCCAAAGATGTTCAAACGCAGCTGCAGCGGATGCTGATGGATTCGCGGTCACGGCTGTCTCAGAGCTACGCCGAGCAGTGGCTGGGCGTGCGGAACGTCGACAGCGCGCAACCCGACAAGACGTTGTACCCGACGTTCAGCGCGGCGCTGGGCACGTCGATGAAAAAAGAAGTCGATCTCTACTACGACGAGTTCGTGCGCCAGAACCTGCCCGTCGATCAACTGCTGACCTCGAACTTCACGTACATCGACGACAGCCTGGCCGCCCATTACGGCGTGGCCGCGGTGGGCAGCACGACCGATCTCAAGCGCGTGACGCTGTCGACGCCGCAGCGGGGTGGTCTTTGGGGCATGGGCGCCGTGTTGGTCGCCACGTCCCGCGGCAATCGCACGTCGCCGGTCTCGCGCGGCCGGTTCACGCTGGACGCGCTGATGTGCGCGCCGCCGCCGCCCCCGCCGGCCAACGTTCAGCCACCATCCGACGCCACCATCACGGCCACCGACGAGAGGACGTTCCTGGCCATGCACCGGAGCGACCCGACCTGCGCGGCTTGCCACAACCTGATGGATCCCATCGGCCTGGCGCTCGAGAACTACGACGCCATCGGCAAGTGGCGCGACACCGACAAGGGCAAGACGATCGACGCCAGCGGGACCTTGCCCGACGGCACGAATATAAACGGGCGGGCCCAACTGGAAGCGGCGCTGGCCAAGGACACGCGCATGCCGGCGTGCCTCGCCAGCAATCTGCTCGAGTACAGCCTGGGACGCCACCTGACCGACAATGATCAGCCATACGTCAAGCAGGTGGCCAAGGCGCCGGCCGGCGGCAAGCCGGGCGTGCGCGATCTGCTGATGAACGTGGTGGCCAGCGACGCGTTCCGGATGCGTCAGGCCGAAACGGTCGCCATGGGAGGGAAACAATGACCCGGAATCTCAGGCGCGCGCAGCTCGCCTTGCAGGCTCAGCAGACTCAGCTGGATTCGAGAGATCGCACGCCCGACCTGACGTTTGACCAGCAGGCTCTGGCGTCGCAGCGCAAGGAGCGGGAGCGTGGCGGTCCGGTGCCACGGCGCAAGTTTCTGGCCAGCGCCGCCGCCGTGGTCGGATTGCCCTGGTTGGAGACCTTCGCCGGCCGTGATCGCAAGGCGCAGGCGGCGGGCAAGGCCATCCGTCTGGTCGCCTGGCACACGTCGACCGGGTACTTCGCCAAGACGTGGTGGCCGTCGACAGTGGGAGCGAATTACACGCCCAGCACGGCGTTGATGCCGATCGCCAGCCTACAGAAAAAGATGCTGGTTCTGGGCGGTATCCAGAACAACGACGCCTCCGCGGTCTTCGGGTCGCACGGTTGGGGCCCTGCTGGGATGCTGACGGCTGTCAAGGGCGCTGCGCCGTCGCCGGTCAAGGTCGGGATCTCCGTCGATCAGGCGTTCGCGCAGTCGCTGGCGCCCGGCACGACCCGCATCCCGAGCGGCATTCAGCTTGGCATCACCAACCGGATGTACGCCGACGTTGGCCCCGTTCCGGCCATCTACAACGGCTGTATCTCATGGGCGACCGCCACGCAGCCGCTTCAGCCGGGGATCCAGCCGGGCGTGGTGTTTGACCAGATATTCATGGGGGCCAGCACGGACGCGTCCTCTGCTGACAGCATGCGCCGGAAGGCCATCTCCACCAGCGTCCTCGACCACGTGCTCGACGAAGCGACGTCGATGCGAACGCGGCTCGGCACCACCGATCGTGGCAAGCTGGACGAATACATGACCGGCGTGCGTTCCGTCGAGACGCAGATCCAGGCGGCGACGGCCCCGATGTGCTCGGCGATGGGAATGACCAGGCCGAACAACACGGGGTACGACTGGCCGACGCAGACGAAGGTCAGCTGCGATGTGATGGCGCTGGCGTTGCAGTGCGACGCCACGCGATCAATCTCGTTCATGCTGGGGAACGGCGGCTCGTCGTGCGCGCCCAGCTTCCCGTGGCTGAGCATCAGCGGCGATCACCACGGCCTGGCCCACAACCAGGACGCAAACGCGCTGCCAAAGATCGACGCCTGGCACGTCTCGCAGCTGGCGTACTTCTGTCAGAAGCTGGACGCCATCGACGAGGGCGGGACGTCCATCCTGGATAACAGCCTGGTTTTCATGTCCAGCGAGATCATGAACGGCATCGCCCACGATCAGGACAACAAGGGCATCCTTCTGCTGGGAAGCGCGGGCGGCAAGTTCAACACCGGCCAGTACATGCAGTTCGCCGACAAGCCGCCGCAAGCCAACCTGTTCGTAACCATGTTGAACGCCCTCGGCGTTCCGGTGACGACGTTCGGTACCGCGGGCAAGGCAACCCTGCCGGGACTGCTCGTCTAGCGGGGGTTCAGCGGCGGCGCGCGAAGGGCGCTCGATGTCTCGCTAGACGCGGGCCAGCAGCGCATTCGCTGCCGCCGGGTTCTGCTTGCATTCCAGCAACGCGCGCAGCATCAGCGGCACGACGATGGTCGCGTCCGATTCGATGACGAACATCGGGGTCTCGGCGGTCAGCTTGTCCCAGGTGATCTTCTCGTTCGGCGTGGCGCCCGAGTACGAGCCGTACGACGTCGTCGAGTCGGAGATCTGACAGAAGTACGCCCACGGTTTCACCGGCTGCTCGAGGTCGTACTTGATCGACGGGACCACGCAGATGGGGAAATCGCCGGCGATCCCGCCGCCGATCTGGAAGAAGCCGACGCCGGCCCCTCCCGAAAGCTCGCGGTACTGATCGTAGAACGCCGCCATGTACTCGATGCCGGAGCGGGCGATGGTGGCCTCGCAGTCGCCGTGTTTGACGTGCGACGCGAAGATGTTGCCGAAGGTCGAGTCCTCATAGCCAGGCACGACTATCGGCAGCTTGGCCTTGGCCGCTGCCAGCAGCCAGCACTCGTCGGCGTTGCCCTGGTGCAGGTCGGGACCGACGGTTTCGATCAGCTCGTAGAAGTATTCGTGCCAGAAGCGACGCTGCCGCTGCTCGGACGCTTTCATCCACATCGGGACGATGAACTTTTCGACCGCGCGGAAGGCTTCGTCCTCGGGGATGCTGGTGTCGGTCACCCGGCGCATACGATCGTTCAGGATGCGTGTGTCGTCTTGCTTGGTGAAGTATCGATACTCGGGGAAGTCCTTGTAGTGATCGTGCGCGACCAGTCGAAACAGGGACTCTTCCAGATTGGCGCCGGTCACCGACAGGCCATGAATCAACCCGGCGCGAATGGCCGGCGCCAGCGTGATGCCCAGCTGCGCCGACGACATCGCGCCGGCGACTGCCCAGAACATCCGCCCGCCTCGTTCGATGTGGCGCCAGTAGGCGCAGAGGGCGTCGCGCGTGGCCCGGGCGTTGAAGTTTTTGTAGTTCTTGACGACCAGCTCAAGAATCGGCAGCTCGGTGGACATGGTGCTTTTTCCTAACACGCGCATCGACTCACAAGCGAGCGTCGATTGCGCCGCCGGCCGGCATCGCTAGCCCGCCCGGCCGTCGTCGTGTCATCTTCGTCCGTCAGATCGATCCCGATCGCGACGAAGGAGAAAGCGTGAACCATCCGAACGGTTTTCCCACCGCGCGCCCCCCCGGCCGGGTCACGGTGCGATTGCTGGCCCTGGCGGCGACGGCCATTGGCTGCGCCGGCGTAACGCCCGAGCGCGGCCACGACCAGGTGGCGGCACTGGTCGCCCAGCGCACCGGCCACAAGACGCGCTGGGAAAAGGGACCGCCCGACGCCGAAGCCATCGCGCGCTGGGTGCGGATGCTGACCGCTGCCGGGCTGACCGGTGATCGGGTGGTGGAGATCGCCCTGGTCAACAACCCGGACTTACAATCTGTTTACGAAGAGCTGGGCGTCTCGCAGGCGGACATGGTGCAGGCCGGGCTGCTGCGCAACCCCAGCTTTGGCGCCGATCTGGGGTTCCGCGTCCGCTCGGGCGAAAACAGCGAGCTGCGCCTGTCGCTGGTGCAGGATTTCCTGGACCTGTTCGTGCTGCCCCAGCGCAAGCAGATCGCCCAGCAGCAGTTCGAGGCCGACACCTTGCGGGTGGCCGATCGCGCGCTGGAGACGGCGGCCGAGGCGGAGAAAGAGTTTCTGGCCGCCCAGGCGGCCGTCGAGCTGGTGGCTTTTCGTCGCACCGTGGTCGCCACTTCGGAGGGCGCCTTCGCGTTGTCCCAGCGTCAGTTCGACGCCGGCAACATCACCGAGCTGGAACGCGCCACGCAGCAGGCGGCGCAAGAGCAGGCGGCGCTGGAGCTGGCGCGCGACGAGCTGGCGCTTCTGGAGGCGCGCGAGCGCATCAACCGACGGTTGGGCTTGTGGGGCGAGACCACCAACTGGTCGTTTGCCGCTGCGCTGCCGCCGCTGCCGGCCGCTGATCCTGCCGTCGATCAACTGGAGATGTTCGCGCTGCAGCGCCGGCTGGACGTGGCAGTGGCGCGCCGGCAGGCCGCGCTGCTGGCCAAGGCGGTCAAGCTGGCGCGATCGACGCGGCTGCTTGGCCGGTTGGAGGTGGGCGTCGATGCGCACCAGGATCCGAACGGCCCGCGGGTGATCGGTCCCAATTTGCTGATCGAGCTGCCGCTGTTCGATCAACGCCAGGCCACCATCGCCCGCCTGGAGGCGCAAAAGCGCCAGCAGGAACGTCACCTTTTGGCGGTGTCCATCGACGCGCGGTCAGAGGTGCGGCTGGCGAACGCCCGGCTGCGGGTCAGTCGGCAGGCGGTGCTGCGCTATCGCGATGGTCTGCTGCCGCTGCGGCAGACCGTATTGCAACAGACGCTGCTGCAATACAACGGCATGCTGGCCGGGCTTTATCAGTTGCTGGCGGCGAAGCAGGGCGAGGCCGACGCGCGCCGCGGGTACCTGGAATCTTTGCGCGACTACTGGAGCGCGCGGGCGGATCTGGCCCGTGCCGTCGGTGGCTCGCTGCCCGAAGGAGGTCATCACCATGAGCCGTGAACGCAAATCAATCACCGCCGCCACCGACGGAGAGAGGCCGGCTCTCTCCCGCCGGGCGCTGTTGCTGGCCGGCGCGGCCGGTGGCGCGCTGGCCGCGGCTCCTTCGCGCGCGGCGGCGGCGACGATCGTCGCCTCGCCCGAACACGCGCCGTCGCCCGGACACGCCGGCCGCGATTATTTGCCGGTCACCGTGCCCAACGGCGCCAAGCTGTCGTGGAAGCTGGTCGGCGGCGTGAAGGTCTTTCATCTGGTCGCCGGCGAGGTCGAACACGAGATGGCGCCCGGGCTGGAGGCCTTGTGCTGGGGTTACAACGGCCGCGTGCACGGACCGTTGATCGAAGCGGTGGAGGGCGATCGCGTTCGCATCTACGTCACCAACCGCTTGCCGGTGGCGACCACTGTGCACTGGCACGCCATCCTGACGCCGAATGGAATGGACGGCGTGGGCGGCCTGACCCAGAAGGCGATCCAACCCGGCGAGACGTTCAAATACGAATTCACTTTGCGCCAGTGGGGCACGGCCATGTACCACTCGCACCACGACGAGATGACGCAGATTGCGCTGGGGATGACGGGCCTGTTCGTGGTTCATCCGCGTCGGCCGCAACGGCCGGTCGATCGCGACTTCGCCATCATGTTGCACGAATGGCGCATCGATCCCGGCGCCAAGCGCCCCAACCCGAACGAGATGGTCGAGTTCAACGTGCTGACGATGAACGCCCGTGCCTTTCCAGGCACGGCGCCGCTGGTGGTGCGCACCGGCCAGCGGGTGCGCGTGCGCATCGGCAATTTGAGCCCGATGGACCACCACCCGATTCACCTGCACGGCCACCAGTTCCGCGTCACCGAGACCGACGGCGGCCCGATCGCCGAATCCGCGCAGTGGCCGGAGACCACCGTGCTGGTCCCCACCGGCAGCACCCGGACCATCGAATTCGTCGCCCACGAGCCGGGCGACTGGGCGATGCACTGCCACATGACCCATCACGTGATGAACCAGATGGGCCACGGCACGCCGAACCTGATCGGCATCCAGCCCGGCAACCTGGACCAGCAACTGGAAGCGGTGGTGCCCGGTTATATGACGATGGGTCAGACGGGGATGGCGGACATGGCCGACATGGGTATGGCGGTGCCGGCGAACAGCATTCCGATGCTGGGGAAAAGGAAAACACGACGTCATCACCATGGGCGGCATGTTCACGGTGCTGAAGGTGCGCGACGGAATTCGCGCCTACGGCGATCCCGGCTGGTACGACGGGCCCGCCGGCAACACTGCGCGCGCCGCCGTCGCCGACGATTTGCGCCGCGACGGAATCGACGCCGATCGCCCCGCTGCCGTCGAGGATCAATCGTCCAGCGGCTGACGGAGACGCCCGCGTCTCCGCCTCAGTGTTCTGGCGTGTGCGTCGGCGCCTGCAGGGTCGTGCCGTACTTTTGCGTGCGCCAAAAGCCCAGGCCTTCGTCAAGGACCGTCACCTTGGTGAAGCCCTGCGCGCGCAGCTTCTCGGCCAGCTGGCCCGATTCCGCGTGCGGGCAGGCGCAATAACAGACCAGCCAGACGTCTTTCGGCAGCTTGTCGAAGTACGGCGCCGGATCATAAAACGGCACGCTGACCGCGCCTTCGATGTGTTCGTTCAGATAATCCGACGGCGCGCGCGCGTCCAGGATGCCCATCCGCGCGTGGCGATCCAGCTGCGCTTTGATCACCGCCGCCGGCGTGACGCCCGGGGTGGCCTGAAACCCGATCGGCGCCGGGCCTTTGGGATTCAAGATCACCTTGCCCAGCGGCAGCGGCGGCGGGCTGGGGGGGACAGCCGCCTGCGCCGGCGCGGGATCAACCAGCGGCGTCCAGCTGCGCATGAAGGCCAGCACGTCTTCGACACCTTGATCGCCCAGCTTGCCGGCGAATCCCAGCATCAACGTCCCGGCGCGTCCGTTGCGCACGGCCAGGCGCAAGAAACCGTCGCTGGCATTGGCCAGAAAGCCCGGGTTGCGCAGGCGCGCGTTGGGACCTTCAACGCCGCGGGCGCCGTGGCAGCGCGAGCACTCGGTAAAATAGAGCTGGCTGCCGCGCCCGCGATCGCCGGTGGGCGGCTTTTCATTCAGCACCACGTCTCGCTTCGGGTGCCACTGGCGCATGAAGGCGATCACCGCGTCGACTTCTGGCGGGGTCAGAGGGCCGGCGGCCTGCCGTCCCCAGGCCGACATGGTCGACCCGCGGCGGCCATTGGCGATCCCGTCGCGCAACAGGGCGTCGGTCGCCGAGGCCAGATAGTCGGCGTTGCGCAGGGCTGGCGCCTGGTCCGCTTTGTATCCTTCGCCGTTCACGCCGTGGCAGACCGCGCACATGCGGCCGTAAAGGACGGCGCCCAACTTTTCTTGCTTGGACTGACATGCCGATCCGCCTAGCAAGCAAACCAGCGCGAGCAACCACAATCCGGCTCTCTCGCTGCCGACGACTTTCTTCATCGGCGACACCATAACCTGACAACGCCGGCGCGTTTCAGGGTTTGGCGGCCGGGTGTGCCGTCACGGGTGGTCTTTGTAGTAGGCGCCGTAAAGCTGTCCGATGCCCGTGTTCCCGGCGCCGGTCAGGTCGGTGCCGCCCGCCCACCAGTTGCAATTCGCCACCTCGATCTTCGGACCGACGGTGACCAGGCCACCCGAGGAGCCGGCGACAGCTTGAATCGCCTGATCAACATACGCGGGCACGACGACGTTTGGATCGCTGTCGTTGGCGCACGGTTGGTTGTTGGGGCTGCGGATGGTGCTGATGAATTCGATCCGTTTGACGCCGGAGAATTTCAGCTTGATGGCGTCGACGATCTTGGACAGGTTGGTCTGCCATTGTTCTTCGGTGTTCAGAGTCAGGCTGAACGGCAAGAAGATTACCCGGTCGGGGCTGCCGGCATTCTGCGCGCACGGCGAGATGGTCTGGGTGGTCCAGTATGCGTTGGTCGGATCGGCCCAGGTCTCCAGGTAACCGTGGTGAACGAAAATGTACTGCCAGGCGGCGTTGTCGACGAGCTTTTCGAAGGGGTCCCACCACTGGCTCATCACCCAGAGGCCGATCATCTCGCTGCAGGCGAAGGGGCCGCTGGCGCTAGGAGTGCCGCCCGCAGCGTCGGGCGTGGCGCCGCCACTGCCACCGCCACCGATTATCGAACCGGCGTCGTTGCCGGCGTTGCCGCCGCTACCACCGCTGCCACCACTGACCGTGCCGCCGCTGCCGCCGGCGCTGGGGCCAGCGTCGACCACTACGTTGCTTCCGCCGCTGCCGGTTTGGCCGCCGCTGCCGCTGCCAGTGTCGCTGGTGCCGCCGCTGCCGGCGGTCGGCGGGGGGCTGACGCTGCTCGTTTCCGCGCTGCATGCAGCGACCGCCAGCGCCAGAAAGCCGCCCGCGAAAGCTCTGCGGATCGCGCCTGACACGAAAGCGTGGGCCATGAACACCATTGTCGCGATCGTCGAAAAAGTATCAAGGTAAATCGATAGACTTAGCGACCAGCGCCGGTCCGGAGGCGCGCGCTCAGTCGGGCGGGCGAGCCAGGAATAGCAGCTCGCGGAAGCGGCTGTCGGCGTCGGGAGCCAGCACCGACAGATCGTCCTCGTCGGGGTGGCAATCGGCGCACTGGAAGACGAACCCTTCTTTCTTGGCGCGCTTGACGAACAGCTGCATCAGGTCCAGCGCTTTTTTGATCCCGCCGTCCGAGCACGCCTTGGCCACCGGCGACGATCCGGTCAGCGCCATCTTGCACGGGCGGGCGCCGTGGTAGGCGGGCAGCGCGCGCGCCCCGCCGCGCACCGGTTGCAGCGTCTCGGCCAGGATGGGGGCCGCAGGCGTGACGACGGGCGGAGGCGGCAACGTTTCGGCGCGACCTGACGCCGCAGGCGCGTCGATCTCGCGAACGGGTTCAGGCGCGGGGGCGGTGTCGACGGCCACCACCACCACTTCGTTCTTTGGTTCGGCGGTCACGCACGATCCGAGAAGCGCGGCGCACAGGCCAACGCTCAGGCGGGCGACGCCGCGACGGCGCCCCGGCGCCAGCTGGTTCACTTCGAAATCGGGCATCGCGTTGGTCGGCCCGGATCATCGGTAGACCCGCCCGGATGCTTGACTCGGGGCAGCGCGCGATCGAAAGGCCGGCCTCAGCCGGCCACCACCCAGATAATGATCAGCGACGCCGAGATTCGGCCTAGCCAGCGCAGCACGACCATGTCAAATGGACCTGCAGTAACAGCGCCAACGGAAATTGCAGCGACAGAACGGTAAGCGGCCGAAATCATGCCACCAGGATCTGGTGCGAGACGATGCTGTTGCCGGCGAGGCAACAGCGGCTGTTGAAAGGAACCCTACAACGATCGGTCAGGGCTTGGGCACCGGCGCTTCATTGGCTTGCAGCACGCGCAGGACGTTGCCGCCCAGGATGGCCGCCAGCGCCGCATCGGAAAGTCCGCGGGCGCGCAGGGTGGCGGTCAGCGCGGGCAGCTTGCTGACGTTCTCCAGACCGGTCGGTGTCACCGGCACGCCGTCAAAGTCACTGCCCAGGCAGACGTGGTCGGCGCCGGCGACTTCCACGGCGTGCATGATGTGATCGACAAGCCGTGACAGCGGGACCTGCGGCGTCAGGGCGGCGGCCTCGGCGCGGATCTGGGCCCACACCTCGTGGCCGGCGCCGCTGCGTTGCTTTTTCCACACCGCGCCTTCGCGCCGGTGAAAATCCTCGTCCAAGAACGCGGAGCCGAAGTTGATGCACACCGCGCCGCCATTTTTCGCCACCGCCTTCATCATGTCGTCGGTCATGTTGCGCGGGATGTTGGTCAGGGCGCGCGACGACGAGTGCGAGGCCAGCACCGGCTTTTCGCTGGCCCGCACCGCGTCCCAGAACAGCGGGTCGGACACGTGCGAAATATCAACGATGACGCCCAGGCGATTCATCTCCTTGATCACCTGCGCTCCAAACGGCGTCAGGCCGCGAACCGATCCGTCGTCGCCGGATGATCCGCCGATGTCGTTGCTGTTCGACCAGGTCAGGGTCATATAACGGACGCCGCGACGGGCGAACTCGCGCAGGTGTTGCAGCTGCACCGCCTGATCGCCCGGCAGCAGCGCATGGCCGCCTTCGACGCCCAGCAAGGCGCTCAGAACGTGGGCGTCGGCGTTCGCCCGCACGTCGGCGGCGGTGCGCGCCATTCGCACGCGGGTGGGATTGTCGCGGGCCAACTTTTCCACCGCGTCGATCTGGCGCATCGACTGGGCAAAGAACTCGTCGGGCTTGTGCGAGCGGGGCAGAACGAAGATCGAAAAGAACTGCGCACCCAGACCACCTTGCTGCGCCTTCGTCAGATCCAGCTGCAGACCGGATTGGGCTTTGGCGATGTCGACGCCGTAGTAGGTGAAGGCTTGCGTGGTGTCGGCGTGCGTGTCGATCACGATCATGGGCGCCGCGGCTTTCGACGGGCTGGCGCTGGACGCGGTGCCGGCATCTTTTGCGTTTTCTTTTCCTTCGGCGGCGCGGGCAACCCCGCCGGTAGCAAAAGCGGCCAGGGCGGCGCAGGCGGTGGCGCTGACGATCAAGGTCGAAGCGGCGCGAACCCAGCTGGGGCCGGGCAGGGGTTTCATCAGCATGGCGGGCAACGCTACACTCGACGGCGGCGGCGCGAAAGCTGTAGAAGGCGGCATGACCATCGATCGCAGAGGCTTTCTCTCGAAGGTTGTCGCCACCACCGGGACCGCGCTGGGAGCAGCGGCTTGCAGCACCACCGGCGTTCCCGCCGCCGCCAATGCCGGCCCAAACGCGAACGGGACGGCGCCGCCGGCTTCGTCGTCGCCCGCCTCTGCGTCGCCGCCGCCGCCACCGTCCGATCTGTCGACGTGGGAGGCGGTGCGCGGCGAATTTCTTCTCTCGCGCGAGTACATTCACCTGGCGCTGATGTTGCTGGCCTCGCACCCGCGGCCAGTGCGCGAGGCGATCGAGCGCCACCGCCGCGCGCTGGACGAAAACCCGGTTGCCTATGGCATGGCCAACCTTGGGCGGCTGGAAGATGCCGTGCGCGTCGCCGCCGCGTCGTACTTCGGCGGGCGCGCCCAGGACGTCGCGCTGACCGGCAGCACCACCGCCGGCCTGGCCTTGCTGTACGAAGGGCTGCCCCTGCGGGCCGGCCAGGAGATCGTCACCACCACGCACGATCACTATTCGACCCACGAATCGCTGCGTCTGCGCACGCGGTACACCGGCGCGGCGGTTCGCAAGGTCACGCTGTACGCCGCGCCCAGCACGACATCGGAGGACGAGATCGTCGCCAACACGATCAAGGCCGTCGGGCCGCGCACGCGCGCGTTGGCGGTGACGTGGGTGCATTCGTCGACAGGGGTCAAGCTGCCGATTCGCCGCATGGCCGACGCGCTGGCCGAGTTGAATCAGCACCGCGACCCGGCCGATCGCGTGCTCCTGTGCGTGGACGGCGTGCATGCCTTCGGCGTCGAAGACGCCACCTTGGACCAGCTGGGTTGCGATTTTTTTGTCGCCGGCTGCCACAAGTGGCTGTTCGGCCCGCGCGGCACCGGCGTGGTCTACGGTCGGCCTGAAGCGTGGAAGGGCCACGCCGGTTTGATCCCGACCTTCGACTGGGAAGCGTACAAAGCCTGGATGCGCGGCGAGCTGCCCGACGCCTTGCCGCCGGGCCCGCGTACCACGCCGGGCGGCTTTCACGCCTTCGAACATCGCTGGGCTCTGGCGGAAGCGTTTCAATTTCATCAGCGTCTGGGCAAAGCGCGCGTCGCGGCGCGCATTCACGAACTGGCCGGTCACTGCAAGGACGGGCTGGCCGGCATTCCCAAGGTCCGGCTGCACACCCCGCGCACGCCGGCGCTGTCGGCCGGCATCGTCTGCTTCGAGGTGGGCACCCTGCCGGCCGACGAGGTGGTCAATCGCCTGCGCGATAAGAAGATTATCGCCAGCGAAACGCCGTACGCCGTTTCATACGCCCGCCTGACGCCGGGCCTGCTGAACACGCCCGATGAGGTCGATCGAGCGGTGGCGGCAGTGGCCAGCCTGGCTCAGGGTGCGTGAGGGGCCAGTCGTCGCCGGCAAGTTTTCGCCCGGCGGCTTTTCTTTTTCCCGTTTGCCCACCGCTTGGTGTGAAAGCATTCCGTGCCTCGGGCGGGAAAACCTGGTGGGCGGCAGTACCGTTATCGTCCACATAAATGATAAGAAAGGGCGCGTCGCAAAGTTGAGTCCGGGTTAGACGAAGCCTAAGTACCCGGGGGCTGGTTTCGTTCACCTTTGATTGGTTGACTGAAAAAACTTGGAGGCTTTTATGCAAAAGATTCTGGTTGGATGTGTTGCTCTGGTCGCCGCTTCGTGGCTGACCGTGGGGTGTTCGTCGAGTGGCAGCAGCAACAACGGCAGCGGTGGTTCTTCGGCCGGCAGCAGCGGCGGTAGCAGCGGGAACAACAGCGGCACCGGCGGCACCAGCGGTGGCAGCTCAGGCGGCACGTCGGGCGGTAGCGGCAGCGGCGGCAGCACCGGCGGCGGCGGCGACATGAGCGGCTGCGTCCTGCCCCAGACCTGGATCGACAACAGCCCGGGCGTGCCGTGCAACACGTGCATGCAGATGAACTGCTGCGACAAGATCGGCGCCTGCGCCGCCAACGCCGACTGTCTCAAGATCTACAGCTGCGAACAGGACTGTTACAGCGGCAAGGGCCCGGACGGCGGCGTGGTGGCTGAAGACGACGCCGGCACCGACGACGCGGGTAACACCGCGATGGACAACTGCGTGATGGCCTGCCAGGCGATGGGCATGACGGCATCGGCCAGCGGGTACACGCTTTACAGCGCGCAAGACAGCTGCGTGAACGGCTCCCTGCCGCCCGCCTGCGGCGCCATGGACGTCTGCTACTAGCCGATCTGTCGGTATCTATCCAAAGAAACGGCCGCGACGTCATCGACGGCGCGGCCGTTTTGTTTTTCAGCGTGGGTCGTTCAGTGGGGCAGGCTGGTGATCCAGTTTTCGATCACGTTGATCTCTGCTTCGACCAGGGGCGGACGGCCGCGCGGCATCTGCACCCCGCAGATGCCGGGCAGGCCGCGCAGCTTGGCGATGATGTAGCTGGTGGCGGGGCTGCCCGGCACCACGCGCACCTGATCGGTGCAGCCCATCCCGGCCGCGGGCTGGCCGACCAGGTTGGCGAACGACGCCGTCGCCGGATCCAGGTGCAACCCGCCGCTGGTGTTCGGCAGGTGGCAGGGGCTGCAGCGCAACGCGAACAGCGCTTGCACCGCGTCCGGCACCGCGCACGTCGCCGCCGACACGTGCACCGGGAAGGTCAGCGAGGTGCTGGCCCCGTGCACGTCGGTGACCGCCACGCTGAGCACGTAGTCGCCCGCGCCGCCCGGTGAGGCGAAGGTCGCCGACGGACCGGCCGATGTCAGTGAGCTGCCGGCGGGTCCGGACACCACCGCCCACGCGTACGACAGGGCGTCGCCGTTCGGATCGCTGGCGGTCACAGTGATGGCCGCCGATTGGCAGGTGGTGATGAACTTGGACGGCTGGATGGCGAGAGCCGTGATGCGCGGCGGATCGTTGAAGGTCACCACACCGTCCAGGCCGCCGTTGGGCGCGCCCGCGCACTGTGAGACCAGCATGACCTCGTTGGTTTGCGACGCCACCACCGTGGCCATCACGTTGGCTGCCGCGCATTGCTGCGACGGCTGCATTCCGGCCAGCGGCGTTGCACAGATCGTGTAACTGCCGGGCGCCAGCACGAACAGTCCGTCGGCGAACGAGTGCATCCCCGAGCCGGGCGTGGCCACCGACGCCGGCAGGGGCTCGCTCTCGACGGCGACCGTCTGCGAGGCCACCGGCATCGCCGTGCAATCACCGGGCGCCGCGACGACGTCGAAGCGAACCGCGGTCACATCGTGCGGCGCCGAAAAATCCAGCGCCGCGGAGATCGACCCCGTGAGGTCGGTTTTGGGCGCGCTGCCATCGCACGCCAGGCCAGAGAACAAACCCAAGGCCAAAAAGGAACGAAAGAGAAGAGACGAAACGAGACGATCGGACATTGGATCACCTCCCAATGCCGCGGAGTGTAATACCGGCCGCGCGATTGGCAGCGAGGAATCGAGTGGGTCCATGTGAACTGTCTGCGACGGCCGAGATGAACGAAAGCGGTGAGGATTCACCAAGGGTCCGTCAACGCTCGAACCGTTTGTGCCGATGGTCCTACCCGATCAGGTACGACGTTCGGATGCCGTTGTGTTGTCACGTGTCTTGCAGAGGTGAGCGGTCATGGACTCCAAAAATCTTCTAACCAGCTTTGTGTCGGCATTTCTTTCGCTGGCGGTCGTTGCGCCCGCGTTTGCCCAGACCCCAAACGCGACACCGGGGCCGCAGGTTCAACCCGCGCCCGGCGGGGCGCCGGCGCAGCAGCCGCCCTATCCCTGGCCGCCGCCGCCGCAGCCGGCGCCCGGCCAGGCATACCCCGGTTGGCCGCCGCCACCGTCGGGGCAACCGGCGCCGAACGGCGAGTACGTGGCGCCGCTGTCGCAGTACACCCAGCCCATCTACATCCCGCAAAGCGTGGCCATGTCCGGCCCGCGGATGATCACCGACTGGCAGCCGGGGCTGCCCATCCCGCCTGGCTATCACCCCTCGGAACGCATCCGCAAAGGCGAGCTGATCGCTGGCCTGATCACTTTCGGCGTGCCGTACATCTACACGTCGCTGGCCGCTGCCATCGGCGACGACGCGACTTCGTCGTCGTCGTCGTCGAAAACGGACGCGCTGTGGATACCGGTGCTGGGACCGTTCATCGAGCTTGGGCAGTC
>DASXQB010000334.1:0-4570 GCA_036493295.1 Polyangia bacterium
GACCGGAAGGTGTTCAATCTCGCCAAGCCTGAATTCGACGCCTTCGATGCCAGCCCGCTTGGCGTTGCTCCGGGCCTTGGCGACCATCGATGAGGTCATGTCCACCCCGATGACGGTCCCTGCCGGCCCGACCCTCTTCGCGGCCAAGAAGCAATCAAAGCCAGCCCCACTTCCCAGGTCGACAACCGTCTCGCCGGGACGAAGATCGGCGATCGCCTGCGGGTTCCCACAGCCGAGTCCCAGATCGGCCCCGGAAGGAACGCCCGACAAATCTTGTTCAGAGTACCCAAGCTTGACGCTGGAACCCGCCCCGCTCCCGCAACATCCTGGCGCGCAGCCGGGAGCATCAGCCTCCGCGACCTTCCCGTAGTGCTCCCGAACCGCTTCTCTGACCTTCTCTGCATCCGAGTCGCTCATGACAACCTCCGATCTTGAAGACGGAGACCCGGTGAAAAGGACGCGAGTTCCGCGCGGTGGGCAGGTGGGGCCGGCGCGCGGATCAACAGCGAGTGGCCACCGATTTGAAGAGTCGCCGATTTCGTTACCGCGACATCCATTTGAAACTGCTGACGTTTCTCCGATTGCGGCAACGACTTATCGACGCAAGCTATTGATATTATTCAGGACTCGTCTAAATGGCATTGAGGAAGCCGACGGTTCGATCCCGTTCAGCTCCACATCATTTTTGGGCCCCGCGGCAGGCGAAGCCTGCGCGCGGACTGACGGTATGGCGGAGTACGGTGCAAGTCCCGCGACCGGCCCTTCGCCGCTATTTCGAAAACGGGTTCATGGTGTCGGCCAGCGAGTCGGCTACGCGACCCCGTTCGCGAACGCGACGCCGAACATTGGGCGCTCGTTCGGGGAGGGGCTCCAGCGGCAAGGTGATGATGGCGTCGGTCGCGGCGACGTTTCGTTCGATCGGTTGATAGCCAGCTTTCTTCACCCGCACCCATTGACTGTCGCCGGACCGCATGGCCATTCGGTACGGCGTCGTTCCCAGCCGATCGCCGGAACGCGCGCTCACGCTGGCGCCGGTCGGCTCTGACTCGAGCACGACGGTTATCAAAGGCGCCGGCGCCGCGGCAGCACGCTCGGCGAAGGCGGACACCACCGCACGGGAGGCGGCGCCGCCAATCGATGGGCGAGAGGCGCGTCGAGCGTGATCTTTTTGGGCCACCGCTGCCGCGCCCAGAAACAACACCACCGCGCCGGCGGCGATGCGGAGCGCGCGCCAGCGGCGTGGGCGGTTTTCCGCCGCGCGCAACACCAACCCACCGCTGGCTGGTCGAACCGCGGGGGTCCGGTTGTCGTCTTGGGCGGCGCCTGTGGACAGTCGCTCGCCGACGGCGCGGGCCAACGATTCGGCAAATGCGTGGGCAGTGGGCGGCCGATCTTCGGGTGATTTGGCCAGCGCCCGCATCACCGCTTCGCTCAAGGCAGACGGCACCAGCGGCGCGATCTGGCACAGCGGCGTTGGCATCTTGGTCACCTGCATCGCCAGGACCTCCTCGGGTGTGTCTGCCCGAAAGACCTGCTGTCGGCTGAACATCTCGTACGCCAAGCAGCCGAGCGAATAGATGTCGGTGCGGCCGTCCACTGCCCGGCCACACGCCTGCTCGGGCGCCATGTATTCGGGCGTCCCCAGCACGGCGTCATCCGAGGTCAATCGGGCGCCATGTTCGTCAATCTTCGCGACGCCGAAGTCAAAGATGGTCGCAAAATCTCGCGCGCCGTTCTTGTCGGTGAGAAAAACGTTCTCGGGTTTGATGTCGCGGTGGACGATCTTTCGGGCGTGCGCGGCGTGCAGCCCGTCCGCGATTTGCTGAAGAATGGTCACCGCGCGCCGGATGGTCATCTGCGCACGGTCGGGCCGGTAGATGGCATCGTGCAGGTCCTGCCCCCGCAGCAGTTCCATGATGAAATAGGTGTCGCGCTCGCTTTCCACCAGATCATAGACCTCGACGATATGGGGATGGCGGACCAGGTTGGCCGCCCGAGCCTCCCGAAAAAAGCGATCGACGAGACAGCGCTCGACCATCAGCTCGCGGCGCATGACCTTGATGGCCACCGCGCGCCCAATCTGGCGATGGACGGCCCGATAGATCGCGCCCATCCCGCCGGCGCCGACGCATTGAAGGAGGCGATAGCTGCCCAGGTCGGCCACGGCCGGATCGCTGGCGCCCAGCGCGCAATGATCTTTGGGACAGATTGAGATGCGGTCGTCGAACCGCATTCCACAGGTTCCACAGCGCCGTCTCAGCTGGCTGGCCTCCATTGTTGTGCCGCCTAGCTACCCATCGAACGACAGCTGCCGTCGACGCAGGTCGTGTCCTTGTCGCACTTGATCATTGGCCCGGCAGGCAGGCACATGCCCTTGCCGTTGCACATCGCAGCCGGCATCAGCTGGTCCTTGTTCTTGCACGAAGCTGGGCCACAAGGCGCGCCGACAGGGGAAACAGCGCAGCCACCGTTGCCGTCGCAAGTCCCGCTGCCGCCGCACGGCGGATGGGGCGCGCAGCTTCCGCGCGGATCGCTGGCGCCGCTCGCCGCCAAGCGACAGTCGCCGGGCGCCTGCGGATCGTTGCAGCGCCGGCAGCCACCGATGCAGGGAGCGGTGCAACAGACGCCGTCAACGCAGAACAATCCGGGTGCGCAATCGCTGACGTGCTGACAGGCCGCGCCTTTGTTTTTTTGCGGCGGCGGAGGAGGTGGCGGCGGAGGTGGTGGAGGTGGCGGCGCGCTGCCGCCGCTTCCTGGCGGAGGTGCGCTGCCGCCGCTTCCCGAGGCAGGCGGTCCCATCCCGCCGGTGCCGGACCTTCCGCCGGTGCCGCCGGTGCCGGATCGCGGCTCAATAACGGCGACACCGCCACTGCCGCTGTCGGGCGCTGCGTCCGGATGATCGCCGCCCGCGCCGGTCGCTCCGCCGCTCCCCGAACCGCCAGTCGAGGGTGGCGACGCTCCGCCCTCGCCACTGTCCTTGCTCACGCTCGCGAGGTCCGCGCCAGCGTCAGGGACTGCCGATCCGCCGCCGTCAGCGCCTGCCGGCTCGTCCTCCGGCGCGGAGAGAATCACCGTCACCTCCGTCAGTTGTTGCGTCCGCAAGCTGCCCGCGGTGTTGCCGGTCGCCACCACCGCTCCGTTCAACAGGCCAGTGACCTCGCAGATGACGTCCTGGCCGCCATAACGATCGTCGACGTAGATCGCTTGCCGCAAGCGATCGCCGCTGGCCAGCCGTCCGGCGACCCGTCCCTTGCCGGATGGATCCAGAAGGATCTTCGGCGTGCCGCCGTCCGGGGCGCTGGCCAGGCTGATGCCGTACTGCAGTTCGTCCAGATCGAATCGGGTGTCGCTGAGATCAACGATGAGGCCAGTCGGTTGAGCGCTGCATCCCACCCAGCCCATCATTGCCGTCCCCAACGACAGCACCGCCACCAGCCCCCTGGTCATGCCGCAAAAGTAAGGCCGCCAGCGCAGACGCCAAGCGACGATGGTCATTTGCCGCGGGCATCGATGGGCATCAGGCCACGGCTGGCTTCATTGCGCTGCAGCAGGAGCGCCGCGGTCAAGGTCGCAGCGGCCAATACCCCGCCGACAGTGGCCCAAAACCACCAGCGCCGAAGAGCACCCGGGCGATCGTCCACGCCGGCGGCACCACCGATCGGCGCCGCGCCCAGCGAGATTTGCGGCTCAGCGGCTGTCGGCGGCTGGCGCACATCAGGCAGCGCGCGCCTCGGATCGCCGGCCGTCTTTTTTCGCGCCTCCATCTCGCTGATCAGCGCTTCAACCTGCGCCCGACGAGGCGACAAGCGATCCAGCGCCAAGTAGCGGCGGAAGAAAAAGCTGGCGCGGTCATAGTCGTCCAGGTTTCGATAGCACTGCGCGATGTTGAAGACGAATCCCGGCAGCGGTTCGGTTTGATAAGCCAGTTGATAGTCGGCCATCGCCTCGCGGAAACGTCCCAGGTTGAAGTTGATCTCGGCACGATTGAACAGCGTGCGCGCGTGTTGGTCCGCCTGCGTCGCCTCTGACGCTGCAGAGGGAACAACCATGGCGACTATCAAAGCACCGAGGATCGTCACCGCGGCCGATGATAATCATCGCCGCGGATCCAACCAGGAGCGCCTTCGCGATCACCGAGTAATGGTCCGGATGGTCCGTCCTGGATCCCATAAATTACACTCGACGATCATCAAGCAGAGAAACCTGTCGGCTTGTCCCCTTCTTTGGTGTCGTCGTTGGGACTGATGTCGGCGCTGATTTTCTTGTGGGCGACATCCGTCGATCCCTGTGTTGTGCCGGCTGCCGTGGCGGCACGCGATCGCGATCAGGCGGCGGTCTATCTCGAGATCGCGGACGACGAATTGGCCGCTGGCCGGCGCGACACGGCGGTGGCGGCGTACCAAGACGTGGTTCGCAGCGATGGAAACAACCCCCGCGCGCGAGCCGCGCTGGCTCGGCTTTGCCACGAAGGAGAGGCGGCCGACGGCCGGTCCCCTGATCGTTTCGCGCAAGCGCTGGCCTTGATGAAGACCGGTCGCCGGCGGGAGGCAGCAGCGCTTTTTGAGATCGT
>DASXQB010000335.1:0-6289 GCA_036493295.1 Polyangia bacterium
GCGTCGTCTGGGTCGCTGACTGATTCGGCGGCAGGCCGACAAAACAACTGCCGCCACCGACGGGGCCGCCGTCGGTTACAATCGAGCCGTCGCGTGAGGATTCGATCCGCTGTCGCTGGGGACGAGATGACGTTGGCGGTCTTGAACGGGTTCGTTCAACAACCGCACGCGGCGGCGCACCCGGAACACTTTCGCGCCACGCGGCTGCGCGACGTGGCCAATTGGTTCGCGTCCTTGCTGCAGCAGCCGACGGCAGCGGTGTGGATCGCGCAAGCCGATGACGTGCCGATTGGTTATGCGGCGGCGCTGTTTCACGAGCAGGCAGAGAATCCCTTCTGCTTGGCCCGGCGCTGGTGCGAGGTCGATCAGCTGGCGGTGGATCCCGCGCACCAGCGGCGCGGAGTGGCGCGCGCGCTGGTGGACGCCATCGTGGCCGATGCCGAAGCCAACGGCATCCGGGACATCGAGCTGAATACCTGGTCGTTCAACGAAGAGGCGGCGGCCGCTTTCCGCCGGATGGGTTTTCAGCCGCGCATCGTGCGCCTGCGCCGGCAAAACGGCGGACCTGGCTCGTCGTCGAACGCGGCGAAATAATTCGGCCGCTTGACCCGACTGAGTGCTGGAAAACGAAGGAGCAAACACGGGTCGAAATGCGGGCGGCCATCAGGATTCTGAGGACGCGCCCCTGGCGGTGGCGGCGGCGAGCCGAGAAGTCGGGCCTTTCCGCTGCCCGACCGCCAGGCCCGAACGTTGCTTGTTTTTACCGATGCTCTGCCGGATCGCCCGCGGATGCCTACCGACTTTCCTAGGAGAACTGTTCATGAGATCAGTGTTGGCCCTGTTCACTGTTTCCTTGTTGATTGGCTCGGCGGTTGGCTGCGGTAAGGATGAAACGCTACCCGCCGGTGCCGGCAGCGGCGGCAGCATGGGAGCCGGCGGCTCGGGCGTGGGCAGCGGTGGCGCGGGCGGCGGTTCCGGCGGTCACGCCACCATGGGCTCGGGCGGAAGCGGTCCAGCGCCCGCGCCGTGCGCTCCCTCGGATTGTCAGAATCAACCGGTGCCGGGGATCGGTTGTGCGGACGCCAAGGTCCCCGCTTTCACCTGCGAGCGCGGCCCGGACGGCACCTGTCACTGGTCGGGGCCCACCTGTCCGGTCCCTCCGACCAAACCCGACGCGGCGGCCGACACGGGACCGAACCCGCCGGTCGACGCGGGCACCGACGCTGGCGGCGAGCCGTGCGGAACCAAGACCTGCAAGGCCGGCGACGTGTGCTGCAGCCCTAGCTGCGGCATCTGCACCCCGAAAGGCGGCGCCTGTCCGGCCATCGCCTGCGGTCCCGGGCCGGTGATCACCAACCCGTGCAAGGTCGATGACGACTGCCGCTTGTTCGACGATTACTGCACCGGTTGCGATTGCCGGGCACTGGCCAAGACGACGAAAGATCCGGTGTGCTCCGGTCCGGGGGTGCGCTGCCTGGTCGCACCGTGCGCCGGCCAGAAAGCGGCGTGCGTGAGCAACGTCTGCGTGGCGCGCTAAGCAGCGGCGCACCACGCAGATCGTCAGCAGGCGCGGCGGCGGTTCTTAGCCGCCGGTTTCGTCGCCCGCGTCGGTGACGGTGTCAGTTCCGCCGTCCCCGGTTTCGGGCGCCGTCTCAGTGGCCGGCGCGTCGGTGGCGTCGGTGGCGTCGGTGGTCGTGTCGCCCGCCGTCTCGGTGGCGGCCATGTCCGTGGCCATGTCGGCCGCTGCGTCGCCACCATCCTCCGGTGCGCTGGCGTCGCTGCCGCCCGTGCCACCGCCTCCGTCTTCACCGGCCGCGCCGTCCGCCTTGCCGCCGCTGCCGCCGACGCCGTCTGCTTTTGCATCGGTGGGCGTGCTGCTGCTGGAGCAGCCGACAAACGGCGCCGCCCCCAGCGACAGAACGAAGACGGAGATCGAAAGCTTCTTGAACATTAGTCTCTCCTCGCTGTTGTGGTTGGGGAGTCCTCCGGGCGATCCCCTCGTTGTGGTCGCCATCTTTGCGCAACCTTGTTTCGACAAGATTTCGACCAGCCAGATTCGCGGTTAATTCGCCGAGTTTTTCGCCCGACGGTGCGACTTGATTTCCGTCGCGGGGTGGCGTAAGCCGAGTCACCGCGATGCCCGAGATGAACATTATTCAGGCTGTGAACGACGCTCTTCGACTGGAGATGCGGCGTGATCCGCGCGTGGTGGTGCTGGGCGAAGACGTCGGTCGTTTCGGCGGCGTCTTTCGCGCCACCACTGGCCTGCAGGAAGAGTTCGGCCCCGAGCGTTGCATCGACACGCCCCTGGCTGAATCGGGGATCGTCGGCACCGCCATCGGAATGGCTTTGTACGGAATGCGGCCGGTGCCGGAGATTCAGTTCGCCGACTTCATCTACCCGGCCTACGATCAGATCGTCAGCGAACTGGCCAAGATGCGCTATCGCTCGGGTGGCGAGTATCCGGCCCCGGTAGTCATTCGCACGCCCGTCGGCGGCGGCATCAAGGGCGGGCACTACCATTCGCAATCGCCCGAAGCGTTGTTCATTCACGTGCCGGGTTTGAAGGTGGTCTGCCCGTCGAATCCCATCGACGCCAAGGGCCTGCTGGCCACCTGCATCCGCGGCGAAGATCCGGTGATCTTCATGGAGCCAAAACGGGTCTACCGCGCCGCCAAGGGCAACGTCCCCGATGGCGAGTACACCATTCCGCTCGGCGAAGCGAAGATCGTGCGCGAGGGCCGCCAGGTCACCGTGCTGGCCTGGGGCGCGATGGTCCACACCGCGATCGAAGCCGGCGAAAAGGGCGAGGCGATGGGCTTCGATCTGGAGATCATCGACCTGCGCACGTTGCTGCCGTTCGACATCGACGCGATCTTGAAATCGGTGCAGAAGACCGGCCGCGTGGTCGTCGCGCACGAAGCGCCGCGCACCTGCGGTTTCGGTGCCGAGCTGGCCGCCTCTATTCAAGAGAGAGCGATCCTGCACTTGGAGGCGCCGATCTTGCGCGTCACTGGATTCGATACGCCGTTTCCCTATACCCTCGAACATGAATACCTGCCCGACGCCAACCGCATCCTGGACGCCGTCAAGCGGGTGGTGAACTTCTAGAGTTGGTGGTCGGGGTTTCGGCCCCGGGGAAAGCGCGCTGCATGACGTACGAGTTCAGGCTGCCCGACATCGGTGAAGGCGTCGTCGAGGGCGAGGTCGTTCGCTGGCTGGTCAAGGAAGGCGATCCGCTGCGCGAAGATCAGCCGATGGTCGAGATCATGACCGACAAGGCCACGGTGGAGATCCCCTCTCCGCGCGCTGGCCACGTCGGCAAGCGTATGTTCGCCGAAGGCCAGCTGTGCCCGGTCGGCAAGGTGCTGATCACCATCGAGCTTGCCGACGGCGACAGCGCGGCCGCCGCAACGAACCGCCCGCCGGCGAAGGCGCCTGCCGCGGCCGCCGCGCCCATCGTCGCGGCGGCTGGAGGCGGCGCCAGTGTCGTCGCGGTGGCTGGCAGCAACGGCGCGGGCGACACGCGGCCGGTGCTGGCCACGCCTGCGACGCGCAAGCTGGCGCGCGACATCGGCGTCGACATTCGCCAGATCGCCGGCAGCGGTCCCAATGGCCGGATCACCTCGGACGACGTGCGCGAGCACCAGGCGCCGGGCGCGGCGGCGCCCGCTGGGGCGACGGCGGCGACCGCACTCCAGGCGGGCGACGTGCGCCTGCCGTTTCGTGGCGTGCGTCGCAAGATCGCCGAACATCTGGTCCACTCCAAGCATACCGCCGCGCACTTCACTTACGTGGAAGAGGTCGACTGCACCGACCTGGTGATCTTTCGCCAGCGCGCCAACGAACGCCTCGACGGTCGCGGCGTCAAGCTGTCGTTCCTGCCGTTCATCATCAAGGCGACGGTGGCGGCGCTGCAGAAGTTTCCCTCGCTGAACGCCACCCTGGACGAAGCCGCCGGCGAGATCGTCCAGCGCCGCAGCTATCACATCGGCCTGGCCACGGCCACCGACGCCGGCTTGATCGTTCCGGTGGTGCGGGACGCCGATCGGCGATCGCTGGTGGATCTGGCGCTGGAGATCGACCGCCTGGCCGAGGCCACCCGCACCAACAAGGCCTCGCGCGCCGAGCTGTCGGGATCGACCTTCACCATCAGCAGCCTCGGACCGCTGGGCGGCGTGATGGCCACGCCGATCATCAATTTTCCCGAGGTGGCGATCATGGCGCCGGCCAAGATCGCCAAGCGTCCGGCGGTGCGCGACGGCGAGATCGTGGTGCGCGATCTGATGAACCTTTCGATCTCGGTCGATCACCGGTTGGTCGACGGTTACGAAGCGGCGCAGTTTCTGGCCGAGGTGAAGGCGGCGCTGGAGACGCCGGGCCTGCTGTTCTTGGAGTCGATCTGAACATGGCCGCCTCCAAGCCCACGCCGCCGCCGCCACCCGGCAAGCTGGTCACGCCGCCGCCCCTGCCGGTGTCCGCGCCGGCGCCGAAGATTCGCGCCGGCATGGGCGACGTGGAGGCAGAGACGGTCGAAGTCTGGTCCGAACGCGACCACCGCCGGGCCACCGAACTTTGGACCATCCTGTCTCCGGACGGCGTCGCCGAGCGGGCCCAAGTTCCGGCGCTGCAGCCGGAACAGCTGATCGCCATCTATCGATCGATGTTGCGCATCCGCATCATCGACGAGCGCCTGCTGAACCTGCAGCGCCAGGGTCGGGTCGGTTTTTACGCCGAGGCGCGCGGCCAGGAAGCGTCGATCATCGGTGCGGTGGCGGCGCTGGGCCCCGACGATTTCGTGGTGCCCGCGCACCGCGAGTACGGCGCGGCTTTGCATCGTGGCCTGCCGCTGCGCACGTTGATGGCCCAGTTGTTCGGCAACGCCAACGACATCTCGCACGGCCGGCAGATGCCCGGTCATGTCGCGACGCCGCGGTCGCTGAATTTTCTTACCCCGTCGTCGTGCGTGGCCACGCAGCTGCCGCACGCCACCGGCATCGCGTGGGCGGCGAAAAAGCGCGGCAAGCCGATCGTCGTGCTGGCTTATCTGGGTGAAGGCGCCACCAGCGCCGAGGATTTCCACGCCGGCCTGAACTTCGCCGCCGTCTATCGCACGCCGGTGGTGTTCCTGTGCGAGAACAACCAGTGGGCCATCTCCACGCCGGCGTCGCAGCAGACGGCGTCGGTGACCTTCGCAGTGAAGGCGCTGGCCTACGGGATGCCCGGCGTGCGCGTCGACGGCAACGATGCGCTGGCGGTTTACGCCGCGACCAAGGAAGCGGTCGATCGCGCGCGCGGTGGCGGCGGTCCGACGCTGATCGAAGCGGTGACGTTTCGCATGGGCCCGCACAGCACCTCCGACGATCCGGCGCGCTACCGGCAGGAAAGCGCCCTGGGCGAATGGACCCGCAAAGATCCGTTGAGCCGGCTGCGGACCTGGTTGGCGACGGAGAAGATTCTGGACAGCCAGGCCGAGGCGGCGCTGCGCGAGACCATCGATCGCGAATTGCAAGAAGCGATCGCCGCCGAGGAGTCCGTCGGGCCGCCGTCGCGCGAGAGCCTGTTCACCGACGTCTACGCTCAGCCGACGGTGGCGCTGCAAGAGCAGCAAGCCGAACTTTTGCGCCTGCGCACGATCGACGAGGATTGACGATGGCCGACGACAAGATCCGGGTGGAAGCATTGGTGATCGGGGCTGGCCCCGGTGGATACGTGGCCGGCATTCGCCTCGGCCAGTTGAAGAAGAAGGCGCTGGTGGTCGAGCGCGACAAGGCGGGCGGCATTTGCCTGAACGTCGGCTGCATCCCGTCCAAGGCCCTGATCAACGCCTCGAAGTTCTACGACAAGCTTCGCCACGGCGGTGACATCGGCATCTTCGCCGACAACATTCGCGTCGACATGGGCAAGCTGCAGTCGTGGAAGGGTGAGGTGGTGGGCAAGCTGACCGGCGGCGTGAAGCAGCTCTTGAAAGCGAACGGTTGCGATTACCGCACCGGCACTGCCCGCCTGACCGCGCGCAACACCGTCGAGCTGACCGACGCCACCGGCAAGATCTTGATCCAGGCAGACAACATCGTTCTGGCCACCGGGTCGCGGCCGATCGAAATCCCCGGGTTCAAGTTCGACGGCCAGCGCATCGTCGATTCGACCGGCGCCCTGGATTTCGCGGCGGTGCCGCAACGCCTGGTGGTGATCGGTGGCGGCTACATTGGCCTCGAGATCGGTACGCTGTACGCGAAGCTCGGCGCCAAGGTCACGGTGGTCGAGGCGCTGCCGGCGATTCTGCCCG
>DASXQB010000336.1:0-4220 GCA_036493295.1 Polyangia bacterium
TGCTGGCGGCGACGCGGCCGGGATCGGTCTTTGATCACGGCTCTCGGCTGGTCAGCACAGCCGGGGTTTCGCTGCCGACGTTCTTCACCGGGCTGCTGCTGATCTACGTCTTCTATTTCAAGCTGGGCTGGGCGCCGCCGCCGATGGGGCGCCTCGATTCCTTCACCGAGGCGCCGCGCCAGATCACCGGGTTTCTGCTGCTGGACAGCCTGCTGGCGCGCAACCTGTCGGTGTTCTGGAGCAGCGCCAAGCAGTTGGCGTTGCCGGCGGTGACGCTGGCGCTGTTCGCGATGGCCCCGCTTTCGCGCATGACCCGGGCGGCGATGCTGTCGGTGCTGTCCAGCGACTACATCCGCACGGCGCGCGCCTCTGGCCTCAGCCGGTTTCAGGTTCTGGTGGTGTACGGCTTTCGAAATGCCCTGCTGCCAGTGTTGACCACCCTGGGCATGGTGTTTTCGTTTTTGCTGGGCGCCAACGTCCTGGTGGAGAAAGTGTTCGCCTGGCCGGGGCTGGGCTCGTTCGCCCTCGAGGCCCTGATCTCGTCGGACTACGCGCCGGTGCAGGGATTCGTGCTGGTGATGGGCACGGTCTACGTGATGTTGAATCTGCTGATCGACGTTCTTTACGGCCTGGTCGATCCGCGAGCCAAGGTGGCGGCGTGAGCGACGCTTCGGCCTCCGGTGTGGCCGGTTCGGTGACCGGCAACGCGGCGACGGTCGGGGCGACGACGCCCGCGCGATCCAGCCTGCTGCGCCACGCCCGCCACGTGCTGGCGGAAAATCCGGTCACGCTGGTGTCGCTGCTTTTCTTCTGCCTGCTGCTGCTGATCGCCGTGTTTGGAAACGCGCTGGTGCCGTTTGATCCGCTGGCCAGCAACACGCAGGACGCCTTGCAGGCACCGTCGCGTCACCACTGGTTCGGGACCGATCAACTGGGTCGCGACATCTTCAGTCGGGTGCTGGGCGCCGTCCGCCTGGATCTGGCGATGGCGATCGGCGCGGTGGCGCTGTCCTTCATCGTCGGCAGCGTGGCCGGCGCGTGCGCGGGTTTCTACCGCGGGTGGACCGATCGCATCGTCGGCCGGGTGGTCGACACCATCATGGCGTTTCCGTTGTTCGTGCTGGCCATGGCCATCGTGGCGGCGCTGGGAAACAACGTATCGAACATTGTCTATGCCACGGCGATCATCAACCTGCCGTTTTACGCGCGCCTCGGGCGGGCAGAGATCAGCGTGCTGCGCGAATCGGGCATGGTCGAGGCGGCGCGGCTGTCGGGTAACAGCCGGGCGTCGATCCTGTTTCGGCATCTTTACCCGAACATCATCCCGGCTATGGTGGTTCAGATCTCGTTGAACATGGGCTGGGCCATGCTGAACGCCGCCGGTCTGTCGTTCATCGGCCTCGGGGTGCGGCCGCCCACCGCGGAATGGGGAATCATGGTGTCGGACGGCGCCAACTTCATCGTCTCGGGCGAGTGGTGGATCGCGCTTTTTCCTGGCTTCGCGCTGATGGCCGCCGTGTTGTGCTTCAACCTGCTGGGCGACGGTCTGCGCGACATCGTCGATCCGCGAAGGCGCACATGAGCGCCGATGCCCCGCCGCTGGTTCTGGATCTGCAAGGCCTGTCGGTGGACTTTCGCACCCGCGAGGGCACCGTTCACGCGCTGGAGAACGTCAGCCTGACCGTCGGCGCTGGCGAGTTCGTCGGCGTGGTGGGCGAGAGCGGCTCGGGCAAATCGGTGATGGCCTTCGCCGTGGCCGGCATTCTGGATCGCGCGGGGAAAATCACCGCCGGTCGCGCGCTGCTGGGCGAAAAAGATCTCCTGGCCATGGACGAGCGGCAACGCCGGCAAAGCCGCGGCCGCGACATCGCCGTGATCTTCCAGAGCCCGCGCACCTCGCTGAACCCCATCCGCACCGTCGGCCACCAGATCGAGGACGTCTTGCGGCGCCGACACGGCATCGATCGCCGCGCCGCCCGCCAGCGCGCGCTGGAGCTTTTGACCCAGGTCCGCATCACCGATCCGGAAAAGCGCCTGGACGCCTACCCGTTCGCCATGTCGGGCGGCATGTGCCAGCGCGTGCTGATCGCCCTGGCCCTGGCCTGCGAACCGAAACTGATGATCGCCGACGAACCCACCACCGGCCTCGACGTCACGACGCAAGCGTCGATCATGGACCTATTGAAAGATCTGGCGCGCCGCCAGGGAATGGCAGTCTTGTTCATCACCCACGATCTCACCCTGGCTGCTGAAGCTTGCGATCGCATCGTGGTGATGCACGCCGGCCACGTCGTCGAGGAAGCGCCGACCCGCGCGCTGTTCGTGCGCGCGCACCACCCGTACACCGCGCGCTTGATCGCCGCGGTCCCGGCGCGCGCCCAGCAACTGACCGAACTGGCCGCCATCCCCGGCAGCCTGCCCGACCTGCGCGGGGCGCTGCCGCCGTGTCGTTACAGTGGCCGCTGCGATCGCCTGTTGCCCGCCTGCCATGCCAGCCCGCTGAAAGTGAGCGCGCTGCCCTCCGGCCACCGAGTGGCCTGCGCGAATCCGCTATGAGCGAGCTTGCGCCGCCCGGACCGCTGATCCGGGCCGAATCGCTGAGCCGGAGGTTTCAACAGAACGGTCCCAGCCTGCTGCGACGGTTGGGCGACCGACTCAAGTCGCGCGCCGGGACGGCGCCGCCGCAAGGGTCGTGGCTGCACGCCGTCGACGACGTTTCGTTCGAAATTCGCAGCGGGGAAAGCGTCGGGTTGGTCGGCGAATCCGGCTGCGGCAAGTCGACGCTGGCCCGTCTACTGACGAATCTCATCACCCCGTCGTCGGGCCGCATTTTGTTCGGCGGCCGTGACCTGCGCGAGGTCCATGCCGCCGGCGATCCCAAACGCTTTGCCATCCAGCAGGTGTTTCAAGATCCCAGCGACAGCCTGAACCCGCGCTGGGCGGCGTTCGACGCCATCGCCGATCCCTTGCGGCGCATCCAGCGCCTGCGCGGCGAAACGCTGTCCACCCGGGTCAACGAACTGGCCGACCAAGTGGCCTTGCCGCGTCCGTTGCTGTCGCGTTTCCCGCATCAGCTTTCGGGCGGCCAGAAGGCGCGCGTCGGCATCGCCCGGGCCATCGCCGTCTCGCCGTCGTTGCTGGTCCTGGACGAACCGACGTCGGCCCTAGATGTTTCGGTGCAGGCGGTGATCCTGCAGTTGCTGGACGATCTGCGGCGCCGCCTGGGGATGACGTATCTGTTCGTCACCCACGATCTCAGCGTGGTGAAGCTGCTGTGCGATCGGGTGATCGTCATGTACCTGGGCCGGGTCGTGGAAAGCGGCCCGGTCAAGACGGTGTTCGCCCAGCCGGCGCACCCGTACACCCAGGGTCTGCTGTCGGCGATCCCGTCATTTGATCCCAGCGTCAAGCCGATCGGCCGGCGCCTCGACGGCGAGCCGCGCAGCCCGATCGATCCCGACCCGCACGTTTGCTGCCTGGACGGCCGCTGTCCGGCGGCCACCGACCTGTGCCGGCGCGAGCGTCCGCTGCTGCGCCCGCTGGCCGCGCCCGATCACCAGGCCGCCTGCCACTTCGCGGGCGCGCCGGCCGCTTCGTAACGGAAGCCCGCGCCCTGCCGCCGATGTGATATCGTCGCGGCACTTCTCTCCTATGAGTTGGTCTCGCTTTGGACGCTTGGCTCTGCCTGCCCTGCTGACCCTCGTCGGAGCCGGCGGTGCGCGCGCGGCTGACGTCACCCAGGTGGCTTCGGGGTTCGACGATGGACGGCACTTCGACATCAACGCGTCGGTGTCGTGGCTGCACGAAGTGAAGAGCGCGTACATCAAGCGCGAATCCGAGACCAAGGCCGCCTCGCAGATCGAGCTCATCAAAGATCTCCAGTACAAGCAGACCCGCGACGTGATGAACCTGCGCGTGGAGATGGGCGTGTTCTGGGACGTCGGGTTCCACATCGACGCGCCGGTGGTCCTGCGCGACGCCCGCGGCCTGAACTTCGATCAAAGCGCCGGCGGCTGCGCCTTGCCCGGCCAGGGCGCGACGCCCACCTGCGTGAACAGCACCAACTCGACGATCCTGCGCGACGGGATCTTGCCCGGTTCCGGACAAAAGACGTACGGCCTGGACGCCACCCACAACCGACCGTTCGCCGATCCGTCGACCGCCGTCTTTCGCGGCCCAGACCGCAGCGGCCTCGAATCGCTGGGCTTCGGATTGACCTG
>DASXQB010000337.1:0-11175 GCA_036493295.1 Polyangia bacterium
CCGGTCGCGGGTGATCTCGACGATGCGCCAGCTGCTAGCGCCCAGCAAGAAGATCTCGCCGACCCGCGATTCGTGGACCATCTCTTCGTCCAGCTCGCCGATGCGCGGTCCGCCTTCGCCCAGGTGCACGCCGTAAAGGCCGCGATCGGGAATGGTGCCGCCGTTGACCAGCGAAACGATCCGGGCGTCGCGCCGCCCGGTCAAGATGTCGGTCTGGCGATCCCAGACGATGCGCGGCCGCAGATCGGCGAAGGCGTCCGACGGGTAACGGCCGGCCAGCATATCGAGCACCGCCGTCAAGCCATCGCGCGACAGCGCGGAGAATCCATAGGCGCGCCGAACCAGCGTTTGCAGCGCCGCCAGCGACCAGGCGTCCATGCTGACCATGGCCACGATCTGTTGCGCCAGCACGTCCAGCGTGTTGCGTGGAACGCGGATCGGTTCGACGGCGCCGGCGGCCATTCGCTGAGCCACCACCGTCGCCTCCAGCAGATCGCCGCGGTGCTTGGGAAAGATGCGGCCCGTGCTGCGCGCGCCCACCTGATGGCCGGCGCGCCCGATCCGTTGCAGCCCGCGCGCCGCCGTCCCCGGCGATTCAATCTGGATGACCAGATCAACGGCGGACATGTCGATGCCCAGCTCCAGCGAGCTGGTGGCTACCAGGCCCCGCAAGGCGCCGGTCTTGAGCAGGGTTTCGATCTCTTCGCGTTGCGCGCGGGCCACGCTGCCGTGATGGGCCAGCACGAGCGGGCCGCTGTCGACGCTGGTGGCGGCATCAAGCTCGTTCAGGCTCTGGGCCAGGCGTTCGCACAGACGCCGGCTGTTGGTGAAGATGATGGTGCTGCGGTGGGCGCGCACCAGTTCCAGAAGGCGCGGGTGGATGGCCGCCCAGATCCCTTGCGCCGCGCCGTCGCGGTCGGTGTCGTTGTGCGCGCGCGCCGTCGCCGCCCGCACAGCCTCCATATCGTCGACGGGAACTTCGATGGCCAGATCGATGCGCGGCGGTTCGGCGCTGTCGACCAGCGCGACCGGGCGATCGCCGCCCAAGAATCGCCCGACCTCGTCCAGCGGGCGCTGGGTCGCCGACAGGCCGATGCGCTGCGGATCGCGGGCACACAGGGCGCTCAGTCGTTCCAGCGACAGCGACAGATGCGCGCCGCGCTTGGTCGGGGCCAGGGCGTGAATCTCGTCGACGATGACGGTGTCGCACAGCCGCAACGTCTCGCGCGCCGCCGAGCCCAGCATCAGGTACAGCGACTCGGGCGTGGTGATCAGAATCTCCGCTGGCCGGCGCACCATCTCGCGCCGGGCGGCCGGCGGCGTGTCGCCGGTGCGCACCGCGACGCGCGGCTGATTGAACGGCACGCCCAGCTCGTGCGCGACGCGAGCGATCCCTTGCAGCGGCGTGTTCAGGTTGCGTTCAACGTCATAGGCCAGCGCCTTCAACGGCGATACGTACACGACCCGCACGCCCGCGGGCCTCCCGACCGGCGCTGCGCCCAGGCGATCCAGACAGGCGAGGAACGCCGCCAGCGTCTTGCCGCTGCCGGTGGGCGCCAGCAACAGTGCGTGCGCGCCAGCGGTGATGGGCGGCCAGCCGGCGCGTTGCACGGCGGTGGGCGCGCCGAAGGTTTGGGCGAACCAGCGACGGGTGGCCGGCTGGAACGCCGCCAGCGGATCGCCTTTGTCGGAAGTCCCAGGCGCGTTCACCTGTCACCCGCGTAGTCAGCGCGCGAGCAGCTGACCAAGACCGCCCGCCAGCAAGCACCCGAACACGGTCGCCGCCATGTATGTCAGGCCCAGGCCCAGCGAGCCGTGCTGAAACAAGCGCAGGCTTTCAAAGTTGAACGACGAATACGTGGTGAACCCGCCCATCACGCCGGTGGCCAAGACCAGCCGCAAATCCGCCGAGATGCCCGCTCGTTCCAGGCCGGATCCGAGAATGATGACGATCAGAAATGAACCCAGGACATTGATGAACAGCGTGCCCCAGGGAAATCCCGTCCCCAACGTCTTGACCGTCCACGACCCGATCAGAAAACGCGCCCCGGTTCCGAACGCGCCGCCCAGGCACACCAGGAAGAAGCGACCCATGGTCCGTGCTTATCACCGCTGGCCGGCGCGTTCCACCGGCGGCGAACGAGCGTCCTCGACGCCTCAGATTCCCAGTTCGAACAGCAGGCGCAGCGACGCGAACAGATCGGTGCCATGCACGCTGCTGCTGCCGAAGGCGCCGCCCGTCGATGTTCCCAGCGTGAACGCTTCGGTGTCCAGTCCCGCGCCCAGCCAGAAATTGTTGGCCAGCCGGCCTTCCAACGAAGCGCCGGCGCGGGCCACGAAACCCCTGCGATCCGGGACGCCCGGCAAACGTTCGGTCAGCGCGCCACCTTCTTCCACCAAACCACCAACCCCAGCGCGCAAGACCAAACGCAAACCTGACGTCCCGAATCCCCCCCGCAGTCCCACGATCCCTCGCGAAACCGCCACGCTTTCAGCGAAGCGGTCATAGTCCAGATACCCTTCAAACACCAAAGCGCGCACCCCCAATTGCAGGCCCAGCGCCGGGCTTCCCGAGTTCGGGCTGCTGCCGCGATCGCCGCCCTCGGCCGACGCGCTGGAAAGCCCGCCTTCACCTTGCAGATAAATCGCTACCAGATCAGCGCGCGCGGTGCCCGCTGCCACAGTGACCAAGGCGAACGCGACGATCGGACCCAAAAAGAGAGTCGTGCGTTTGATGGCGGTCATGTCTGGGTTCTACTCGCAAAGACCGCACCAATTCTTTGACCGGCGAACCCCTGATTTTTCGGGGTTCAATTTTCGCACGCGGTCAAAACCGTCACCGATTGGCAACACGGCGTCTCCGAATTGGAACGCAGGCTTTTCCCGGAAATCCGCCGGTCCGACTGTCTTTGTCGGATCCGGTACAAAAGACTCGTGTTACGGTTGCCTTCGTTGCCGTGCCCCCGGCGACAAAAAGGAAGTCATGAGAGATGACACGACAAAGGAAGTCCGTTGTCCTGTCCGCGGGGCCGATCACGGCGATTGTCGCGGTCTGTGCCGTCCTCCCGCTGCTGTCGTGTGCGTCGGAAGACGCCGTTGACGACAATTCCCAGGGCCAATCCTCGGCACTGGGATCGTTCAACGTCCTGACCCGGAACTACAACAATCAGCGGACCGGCGCCAATCTCTCAGAGACCACGCTGAACCCGTCGAACGTGACCGCCGGTCAGTTCGGCAAGTTGTTCCAGTTGTCGGTCGACGACCAGGTGCTGGCTGGCGTGTTGTACGGATCGAACGTCTCCATCGCTGGCGGGACGCACAACGTTCTCTGGGTAGGGACCGCGAACAACACCGTTTACGCCTTCGACGCCGACAAGGCCGGCAACCCATTGTGGAAGGCAAATTTTAACAGCGGCGGCCGCCCGACCAACAACCGCGACGTCGGGCAGGGTGCTTGCGGCGGCAACTACGTCGACTTCATCGGCAACATCGGCATCGTCAGCACGCCGGTGATCGACGGCTCGACGAACACGATCTACTTCGTCACCCGTGTCGTCAACGGCGGCACCACCCAGCAGCTGCACGCGGTGGACATCACCACCGGGGCCGAACGGCACAGCCCGCAGACCATCAGCTTTTCGGGCTTCAACTCCACCACGAACAACCAGCGCCCGGCGCTGGCGCTGTCGAGCGGCGTGGTCTACGTCGCCTGGTCGTCCTTCTGTGACGACGGGTCCTATCACGGCCTGGTGGCCGGTTTTGACGCCGCCAGTTTGGCGCTGGTCGGATCGATGAACGCGACACCCAGCGGATCGCAAGCCGGCATCTGGATGGGCGGCGCCGCGCCGGCGTTCGATTCCGCCGGTAACCTTTTCGTCGCGACCGGCAATGGCACCTGGGACGGCACCAACAACTTCGGCGAATCGCTGTTGAAGCTGGCGCCCCGGACGCTGGCCCGATCGTCGTTCTTCACCGCCGGCAACTGGGCGAACCTGAACGCCGGCGACGTCGATCTGGGCTCGTGCGGGCCGATCATGTTGCCCGGCACCTCGTCGATCGTCACCGGCAGCAAGGAGGGAAAGATCTACCTGATGCCGACCGCCAATCTGGGCGGCGAGAACGATTCCGATGCGCAGATCCCGCAGTGGTTCCAGGCCGTCAACACGTCCATCGTGAATTCGACCCACCACATTCACAACAGTCCGGTGGCCTGGCAAAGTCCGGCCGGCCTCAATTTGTATGTGTGGGGCGAGAACGATTTTCTGCGCGGCTATCGTTTCAATCCCGCCACCGGCAAATTCGGGACGTCGCCCTTCGCCAGCGGCGCCAACCTGCCGCCCGTGGGCATGCCGGGCGGTATGATGACGATCTCGGCGAACAATTCAAACGGCGGCAGTGCGATCCTCTGGGCGACCACGCCGCTGTCGGGCGACGCCAATCACTCCACCGTTCCGGGTATCCTGCGCGCCTATAACGCCGAGAGCCTGTCACTGCTCTGGGATAGCAACACGTCCGCCAACAACACTCAGACCTTCGCCAAGTTCAATCCGCCGGTGGTGGCGAACGGAAAAGTCTACGTTCCGTCGTTCTCGAACATAGTGTCGGTGTACGGTTTGTTGCCGCCGCCGCCGCCGTCGACGCCGTTCACCACCCTGAACATCCCCGGCACGGTGGAGGCCGAGGACTTCGACAACGGCGGTGAGGGCGTCGCCTATCACGACGCCGATCCAACCAATCAGGGTGGCGCTTTCCGTCCCACTGAAGGCGTTGACTTGCAGGGAGCGTCGGAAGGTGGCTTCGACGTCGGCTGGATCAACGCAGGCGAATGGCTGAAGTACACCGTCAACGTCTCACCGTCGAGTGGTGGCACCTTCAACCTCACCGCGCGGGTGGCGTCGAACGGCGGTGGCGGCACGTTCCGGATCGAAGCCAATGGGACCGACGTCACCGGCCCCATCACGGTCTCGAGCACCGGCGGCTGGGCGAATTGGGTGACGGTGACCAAGAACGGCATCGCACTGCCGGGCGGCCAGCCCGTGCTGCGCGTGTTCATCATCAGCCTGGCGTCGAACAACATCGCCTTCAACCTGAACAGCATGACCTTCCAGGCGAACGGCGGGGGCGGCAGCGGTGGCAGCGGTGGCAGCGGCGGCGGAACCGGTGGAACCGGCGGCAGTACGCCGTTCGGTGGAACGCCCGCCTCGCTGCCCGGCACGGTGCAAGCGGAAAACTTCGACGAAGGCGGCGAAGGCGTCGCCTATCACGACGACGACAACGTCGACATGGGTCCGGTCACCAACCGCATCGCCGGCAGCCCAGGCGTCGATCTGGAGAACACCACCGACGCCGGCGGCGGCGTCAACGTCGGTTGGATCGACACCGGCGAGTGGCTGATGTACTCGGTGAACGTCACCGCAGCGGCGACCCACACCGCGTCCTTCAGAGTGGCGTCGATGGTGGGTGGCGGCAGCTTGCACCTGGAGGTCGACGGCGCGCGCGTAGCGGGATCGGTCAGCATTCCCAACACCGGCGGTTGGCAGACGTGGACCAACGCCACCCTGCCCAACGTGAATTTGACCGCCGGTCGCCATCGGCTGCGCGTCTTCTTCGACACTGGCGGGCTGAATTTGAACAACTTCAGCTGGCAATGATCGACGGTATCGGCGGCGTCCGCGTCGTTCACTGCAGCCCGATCAGCTCGATCTCGTAGACCAGGTTGCCGGCGGGCTGGCCGCGGCGCGGTTTGTCGCCGTAGGCCAACGCCGCCGGGATCCACACCCGCGCGCGATCGCCGACCACCAGCAACGGCAGCGCCTGAGCGAGCCCGGGGATCAATTCGTCGAGGCCATAACTTGCCGCATGGCCGGTCATCGCCGTCGATTCGAACAGCACGCCGTCGGTGGTCCACCCGGCCAGTTGCACCAGCGCGTGGGCTGGACGCGCCGGATGAACCTGCCCGGTTCCTTTCTTGAAGATCTCGATGGCCACACCCGAGGGAAGTTTTCGCGCCCGCGCGGGTGGCGCCTTCAGCGCGCGGGGCGTGGGTGGTGCGGCGATGATCTCATCCAGCGTGAGGTCGTACGTCAGGTCGGCCTTGCGCGACGGCGGTTCCTCCTTCGGGTTGGGCGGGAAGGCCAGCGCCTCGGGGATCCACACGCGGCGATGCTGGCCCACCACCATCGCCGCCACCGCCTCGGCGATGCCGGGCGACATCTGGTGCAGGCACTGCAAGGCGGGCGAGCCGTCGTCGCTGCCGCTGCCGGCGACCTGGCCCTGGCGGGTCCAGGCGACATAGCGAACCTTCACACAGTCGTTCGGTTGCGGGTGCTTTTTTCCGCTGCCAGCGTCGATGATGGTCATCGCCAGGCCGGACCGCGTGCGGGTGGCGTTGGCGGGCGCGGCGGCCACGTCGGGCGGCGGAAGAGGCGCTGCGTGCGCCGTCCCGGCGAAGATGGCCAACGCCGCCAGCGCGGCGACGACCCGCGGGCGAACCCCGAACGAAAACGGCAGTGCTTCGAACAGCGACATCTCCCCCTTATACCGCCACCAATTACCAGTTGGCTTGCGGCCGGCGCTGATCGAATATCCTTCCACCATCATGACAAAACGCGTGTTCAACTTCTCCGCCGGTCCCGCCATGTTGCCGCTTGAGGTGCTGGAAGCCTCGGCGCGCGCCCTGGTCGATTATCAAGGTAAAGGTTTCGGCATCGCCGAGTGCAGCCACCGCGGCAAAGAATTCGACGGCGTGCTGGACGAAGCGCTGGCGCTGGTGAAAAAGCTGCTGGCGGTTCCCGACACCCACGACATCCTGTTTCTGCAGGGCGGGGCGACGCAGTTGTTCGCCACCATCCCGATGAATTTCTTGAACGGTCCGGCCGACTACGTCGTCGGTGGCGAGTGGGCGAAGAAGGCCGTCGACATGGCCAAGCCGATCGCCGGCGACAAGCTTCGGGTGATCGCCAGCAGCGAATCGACGTCGTTCGATCGCCCGCCCACCGGCTGGACGGCCGATCCCGCCGCCGCTTACTTGCACGTGTGCTCGAACGAAACCGTGCACGGTCATCGCCTGCCGGAGTGGCCGACGCACCCGACGCTGGTCGTGGATTCCAGCAGCGAGATGATGTCGCGCCCGCACCCGATCGCCCGTACGGCGCTGGTCTACGCCGGCGCGCAGAAGAACCTGGGCGCATCGGGAACCGTGCTTGTGATCGTCCGCAAGGATCTCTACGATCGCATCCCGAAGAGCGTGCCGAAGATCTTCAATTTCAAGGCCCACGCCGAGGCGAAGAGCTGCCTGAACACGCCGCCCACCTTTGGCGTGTACATGCTGCTGGAGACGTTCCGCTGGATGGATCGCCAGGGTGGCTTGGCCGCGCTGGAGAAGGTGAACGATGCCAAGGCGCAGGTCATCTATGACGCCATCGACGACTCGGGCGGCTTTTACACCGGAACCGTCGCCGACAAGGCGGCGCGCAGCCACATGAACGTCACCTTCCGCCTGCCCAGCGAGGATGTCACTGAAGCGTTCTTGAAGCAGGCGAGCGGCAAGGGCCTGGTCGCGCTGAAGGGCTACCGCACCGTGGGCGGCATCCGCGCGTCGATCTACAACGCCATGCCGGCCGAGGGCTGCAAGCTGCTGGCCGACACGATGAAAGAGTTCGCCAAGGCGAACGGCTAGGCGTTCTGAACGGCGAGCGACAAAACGTAGACATGAATTCTACGTTTTGAATTGCTGAACCGCTTCGCACATTCGATCCGCTGCGCCATCGGCTTTCCGACCGGTGGCACGGCGGCTGCAGTTTCGTCTCGGCGAAAGGAGCCGATACGAACATGTGCAATTCATCGAAAGTCCGAGGGAGTTTGGTTTCTCTGTTGTTGTTGGGCGCGCTGGGCGTCAGCGCCGGAGGCTGCGACGATCTGTCGCCGCCGGTGACAAAGGCCAAGCCGATGGTGAAGACCGAGGTGCCGACGCCGAAGGTCCCGGAGGCGGTGATACCAACGCCGCCGACGCCGTCGACACCGCCCAGTGAGGTGGCCAAGACCGACGTCACGCCGCCAAAGAAAGAGACCGAAGAGGCGCTGCCCAGCGATCCGCTGGAACTCGCGCGAAAGCTCCTGGCCAGCGGCGATTTCGAAGGGGCGCTGAAACAAGCGAAGCTCGCCGTCGGCAAGCAGCCACAGAAGTCGGGTGCCTGGAACACGCTGGGCCGTGCCGAGCTGCAGGTCGGCCATCGCAAGCTGGCTCTGGAAGCCTTCGAAAAGGCGGTCGAGCTGAACCCGAACAACTCGTACGCGCACAACAACTTTGGCTTGGCGCTGATCTACGACCAGCGCCCGGCCGAAGCGATCGACGAGCTGGAGCAAGCCGTCGAACTGGAGCCAGTGGAAAGCTATATGTGGAACAACCTGGGGATGGCGTACGAGCAGCTTGATCGCCTGGACGACGCCCGCAACGCCTACGGTAAGGCGGTCGAGATGCAGAGCGACCACGCCAAGGACAGTCTGGCCCGCTTGAAAGGCGTCCAGTCGGTGGTGCGCACGGCCAAGGTCGACGACGGCGACGGCAACGGCAAGTCAGACAGCAACGAGCGCAAGAACTGACAGGAGGCAAGAATCAAACAGACCCGAATCAACAGCGCAGCGAACGCGAAGACAGAAAGACCGGCGCGGACAGGATCCGCGCCGGTCTTTCCCTGTGCCGCGATGTCACCAGCCGAGTTCGGTCTTCAGCTTGGCGGTGAGGACAGCGGCCATTTTCTGCTGCGTCTTGACGCTGGGGTGATAGTCGCAGCCGTAACCGTCGGCGGGATCAGTCGGGTCCATGGTGAACGATTTGATGTTGGCGTCGCCGGTGGCCGCCACCGCCGCGTCGATGGCCGCCCGCGCGGTGGTCAGATCGCTGCCGCCCAGCAGCGGCGCCACCGTGCACAGGATCAACGCCGTCGGGTATTTGCTGCGAATGTGCAGCAAGAAGGCCTGATAGGCCGCGCTGAATTGCGCCGACGTGGGATCAACCGCCGTGCTGAAGTCGTTGGTCCCGAGGTTGATGACCACCACTTGCGGCTGCCACTGTGAAAAATTCCACTGACTGTCAGTGCGTTCCGGCAAAGTGCGATCGTAATAAACGGGCAGCGGATCCACACATGACGTGGGATCGTCGCCGTAGTTGCAAACCACGCCTTTGCCCGACCAGGCCACCGTGGTGACGTCGGCGCCAACATTGCGCGCGGCGATTGATCCGTACGCCAAGTATTGGTCCTGCGTGTCTTCGGTGTACGTGCAGTTCATGTTCGCGCCTTCGACGCCGTAGGCGCAGGTGATCGAATCGCCGATCATTTCCATGCGGCGGGTGGGCGCGGGCGGCGGCGCCAGCAGTGTGCCGGCGCCAAAATCGAAACCCAGGAACTGCGATTCACCCTGGTTGGCTTCGGTGCGCCGGTAGATCTCCCCCACGTGTTCACCCTCGGGCAACCCGCTGGCGATGGCCGACAGCGCGCCGCCGGCTGCGGGCAACAGCTTTGGCTTCATCACGCCATCGATCAGCACCGTGTATTGCTGCGCGCCGCCCAGCTTGATTCCGACGGACGTGCCGGAGAAGCGGGCGATCATTCCTGAACCCGACCAGGCGAAACGCGGACCGGCGGGATCGCTGCCATCGAAGCGCCCGACGAAGCGCACCGCCGGGGTGCCGTTGTTGGCGCTGTCGCTGCGCTGATCGTCGCTGTCGCCTCCAGCGTCCGTCAGGGGGCCGATGTTCATGTCGATCCTTTCATCGCTCGGGCCAGCATCGCGATCGCCGGCGCCGCCGGTTGCTGCGCCGCCTGTTCCCGCGCCACCGGTCGCTGCGCCGCCGGTGCCGCCTGAATCCACCGGCGTGCCGCCGCTGCCCGCGGTGGTGGTCGCATCCGGCATTTCATCCGCGTTGCCGCAGCCACCAGCGGCGAAGGCCGCCACGAGCAACGTCAGCCCGACGCTACCGCGGACCGATCTCCAACCCTCGCGTTTGCGCATGCTTGCTGTCGATTGTAGTCGACCGCGCGCGGGTCTCAGAGCGGGTCGAGCTCGATCGTTCCTGTTGCGGTCAACCCGCTGCCGGAGGCGCTCAAGCGCGTGGCGCGCAGCTTGATCTGTAAACGACGCGGGCCCAGGTTCAGCGCGGCCGAAGGAATCGCCGCCAGCGTGCGCACCACCTGTCCGCCCAATTGCCGGGTCAATTCACCCGCCAGCGTCGCCGCCGCCGCTTGGCGAGCCGTGTTGCGCGCCCTGCAGCCCAGCGACGCCATCATTGAATGGCCGGCGCAGTCTTCATTGTCAGCCTCCCCGCGCACCTCCGCCACCCGCAGGTCCGCACCCGTGGCCGTAACCGCGATGCGCGCCGATTCGCCCAGGCCGCGCGGCGTGGCGCGCCCGCGAACCGTCAGACCATGGTCGGCGCCCTCGGCGTGCAGCGCCGTCACGTCGATCGCCTGTCCCTGAAGGTCGACGGTGATCGGGCCGTCGTGCGTGGCCTGCGCCAGCAAGCGATTCCCCAGCGCGAAGCTGGCGCGCAGCGCTCCGTCGCTGCCTTCGGGAACGGGCAGCGCTTCGGGCGGGGCGGCCGGCGGCGTGTGCCGGGACGGCGACGCGGACGGCACCAAACGCAACGCTATCCCGTCGTCACCTTTGAGAAAGCGAACCGCCCCGTCGTAAGCCTGCGGCGGCAGGCCCGGGAACGTCAGGATGCGCGCCGCAGTGTCGATGGCGTAAATGGTTTCGTTGGTCACGTGCGCGCGCGCCAGCGCCGCTGCCATCGCGGGTGGCAGATTCGGTCCGCTGGCGAGCGCGCCGACGGAAACCCGCAGGCCGTCCGGTTCGGACGGCGCCACCAGCAGGCTGACCACCGTCGCGTCGCCGGTCGCCGCGATCGGGTCGCGTTTCACAAGATCATCCAGCTTGGCCGCGCACGTCGCGGCGCCATCGAGCGCCGGCGCCGCCAGCCGCCCCTCGGTGGACCGGACCACCCCGACAATCCGCCCTCGCCCGCCGTCCGCGACGCCGCAATAGCGCGCGGCGACCAGCCAGACCGTCACGGGCGGCGGCGCCGCCGGGCCTGCGTCTGGGGACGGCGCGGCCGGGGCCGCCTGGTTGGTCGCGGCCGCCAAGTCGAACGCCACCGGCAAGACCTTGTCGAGGATC
>DASXQB010000338.1:0-3539 GCA_036493295.1 Polyangia bacterium
CGACCAGGATGTAGCGCGTGAGGAAGGCCCCGACGAACGCGACCAGCAGCATGCCGCCGGTATCCACCACCCGACAGAACCGGATCGACCGTTTTCCCCGCCGGGACAGCCACCACAGGGCGCCCGCCAGAATGATCGCGCCGAACGTGATCACCGTGTCGGGGCCGGGCTTCACCATCCCGCCCCCGGCCAGACCCAGGACACCGCCCGCCAGGTTGAAGCAGAACAACACTTTCCAGAACAACGCCAACCGGGTCTGCAGGAAGGCGCGGGTCTCTTCGCTGTCTTCGCTGGCGGGTGATGGTCTCACTTGGCGACCCTAGCAGCCGTCCGGATCAAAAGCTTCCGAAGACCAGGCCCGAGCGAACCACCAAGCTGCTCATGTCGGCGCTGGAGGGTCCTTCGCCACGGCCGGCGACGGCGAAACGATAGCCAACCCCGGTCGTGAAGCGAACGTGGCGGGCGACGTTCAGTTCGAGGTTGGCGGCGGGCTCGAAGACGATGAATCGCTTGGCGGCGCAGTTTTGACTTTGATCGTTGTTCGCGCACCAGGTGCCGTCGCCGATGGTCGATTCGAAGCTGGTGTGAACCAGCCGGTTCGATTGAACGACGTATTGAAGCAGCAGGCCCCCGTAAGTTCCGAAGTTGCGTGCGTCGTTCGTGCCGAGGTGCGATTCGCCGTTACCAACGCCGTTGATGGCCAGACCGATGGCCAGGCGCCGGTTCAGGTAGATGCCGCCACGGAGGCCGGGGCTGTACATCAGCGTGCCTCCATATCCCGTGGTGGCGAAGGTCGGCGCCACGAACCACCCGCTGACGAGCGACGGGCCTTCTCGGTTGCCGCCCACAATGGTTTGCGGTTCCTCGTTGCCGCTCGGCGCCGGCGCCGGCGTGACGGTCTGGGCGAAGGCCGAGGTGCTGGCGATGCTGGCGGCGCTGATGACGACTGACAGTGCGAATCCGACAGTGACGATCTTCATGGCGTGTCTCCTGGTTGAGTTGGGTTTGGTGATGGAACGAACTAAGGACCAACGCAGGCCGCCCGGGTGGTCCAGTCGAGGCCGCCGCGGTTGTCGCGAACGACGAAGGTGAACGTCACCGGCAATCCAGCCGCGGGAACTTCGGCGGCCTTGGGCGCCTCCCAGGTCACGTCGACGGTGGTCGCTGCATTGGCGTCCGTGCTCTCGACGAACGCGTACTGACTCTTCAGCTTGCCCGCCGTGGTGAACTGCGAGATCTGCAGACTCTCGCGCGTTGGTGTCGCCGTCGACAGGGGTGAATCGCTCGCCACCGCCGTGTAGGGTTCGCGATCGCTTCCGTCGGTCCTGTTGCCGATGATGTGGCCGGTGGTTCCCGCCGATACCCACGGCCCCATCACGCAGGGATCGCCGTCGGCGGCGAGGGCAGGCCACGCTTGACCGTCGAAAGTGAACGCCCGATCGGCGGTGGGGTTGTGGTTGGCGTCGTCTCCCTGTTGCAGCGAGATGACCAGCGATGCGGTGGTACCACCACCGCCGGTGCAACCGGGGATGCCGCTTTGCGGATCGAACATGGGCATCGAACCGCCGCCCGGACAAATCTCGCCGTAAAGGATCACGCTGGTCGCGCCGCCGAGCGCGTCCGCGGCCGGCACCGGGATGGCGATCCGAGGCGGCGCCGCGGTCCCCTGAAACAGTGCCAGCGGCGCGCTCTCGCAGCCCAGCGCGGTCTTGCCCCCGACCGTCCCCGGCGTGCACAACGCGAACGCCCAGCCGAGTGGCGGCGTGGTGTCGGGCGAGGTGATCAGCCAGGTCACGTCTGCGGTTTCGCCGGGCCGAGGCGACGCGCGATCCGGCGCGTCCTCGACGGCCACCTGGGCCCCGAGCACCCGCGTGGTGGTGATCAGCGAGGCCGGATCGAACGTCGGACCGCAGCCGGCCAGCAAGCTGCCGCCGAAGGCGAATCCCAATAGCAGCAAACCCAAGGTGGTGGTCGTCGTGTTGGTCATGATGGTTCTCGCTTGGTGGGGGTTCATGGTCATTGCCTCTTCAGATCTCGCCGCGGACGCCGAAGGTCGGGATGATCGGCAGGCCCGAAATCACGCCGGCCTGGGTGAAGTTGAAGTTGTAGGTGCGGCCCTCTTCGTTGTGCCGGTCGTAGACGTTCTGCACATCCAGATAGGCGGCGATGCTGCCGCTTCTGATGTGCCAGCTCTTCTCGACGCGCAGATCCAGGCGATGAAAGGCGTTGCTGCGCTGGCTGTTGATGGCGCCGTAGATTGGTTTGTACGTATCGGTGTTGGCGTTGTAGATGCTGCCCGCCACCGGCGTGATCGGGTTGCCGGTGACGTAGCGGAAGGTTCCGGACAGATCCCAGTCGCGGCCCAGGCGATAGGCGCCGGCAACAGTCAAGATGTGGGTTTGATCCCAGCTGAACAGCCGCCATTCAGTGTTGTGATCGTTGCGCTCGCTGCGCGACAGCGTGTACGAGAGAAACCCGCTGGATTTCGTGGTCGGCCGCAGCTTCGCGGACGCCTCGCCGCCGTAGATCCGGCCGATGCCGTCGTTGTTCAGGTTCTCGCCGGGGACTGGACTGTCGACGGTCAACTGGTTGAGGCGTTTATAGAAGCCCTCGCCGGTCACCTTCAAACGCGGGCCGATTTCCTGCTCAACGCCGAGGCTGTAGTGCTGCGCTTGGCCTGGTCGCAGATGGGGATTGCCGACCACGGGCAAGCTTTCGGCGCCGCTCGGCGCCTGCGAGAACAGGCCGACGCCGCCCTTGATGATGGTGGTCGCGGCGAGCTGATAGCGCGCGGTCAGCCGCGGATCGAAGGTCCAGCGATGAACGTCGCCCAGATAGTCGACGCGCCCGCCGGGAACGATGGTCAGCCGCGCGCCGACCTGCCAGATGCCTTCGACGTAAGCGGCCGGTCGCAGGAAACCGTAGGTGTTGTGGAGTTGAACGTTCTGCCGGCCGCTGAGAGGCCCGAAGGTGTCGGGATCGCCGTCGACCTGCGTGGCGCGGGGACCGTCGTAGGCGAAGTTGAACCAGTTGTACGTGACGTCCAGCCCGGCAATCAGTCGCAGCCGGTCAGCCAACCGCGCGCGCCACTCCGAGCGCAGGAAGCCTTCGTACCCTGGAATATGCGCGGCCAGACCAGGCCCGACATCCGTGGTGAACGAGAACGGTCCGGTGGACAGGTTGATCTCGTGCTCGACCGCAGCGCTGTAATGGTGCTGCCAGGTGAGCTGCGCCCGGTGAAAGCTGCTGCTGGAGCTGACACCACCGCGAACGGACGGGTCGCTGTCGGCAGGGTGGGCCAGGATCAACTTCAGATCGTCGTACGACCCGTAGACCATGGCCCGGAAGCGATCGGTGTCGCTGGGCTTGTACGCCACGATCGCCTGGTAGTCCCAGTACACCGGCGCCGCCGTGATCGACGCTTCGTCCTTGGGGATCAGCTTGTCGATGAAGAGATCGATGTAGCTGCGCTTGGCTGCCACCGCGAACGACCAGTTCTGGGCGATCGGTCCTTCGACAAGGAACGAGCTGTCGACCAG
>DASXQB010000339.1:0-1806 GCA_036493295.1 Polyangia bacterium
GCATCGTTGAACCACTTCACCTTGCCGGTTGCCATCTACTACCCTCCTACAAACGTGAGTTACCTCTGACTTCTTCGGTTGCCCCCGAAGATTGTCGCCGAAGTTACAGGCCGTAATAAAACTGTCAAGTGTGTATCGACGGCCCCATCAAAAACCAGATGAAATCATGAACTGGGAAACAACTTTATTCGGGTTTGTAGCGGAGAGCACAGCCCGAATGGACGCTACACCGGAGGCCCCCGCGGCCAAACATTCCGGAAGCTTTTCCGCGTCGACGCTGCCCAGCGCCAAGATCGGCAGCGACCCGGCCGCCTGACAGGCAGCGCGCAGGCCGGAAGGCCCATCCAACCCGACTGCCGGCGATTTTTTCGGTGTCGGGTACACAGGACTGAATACGCCGAATGTCACGTTCGGGTTTCGCAGGACGGCAGCAACTTCGTTCGGGTGATGCAGCGATACCGCCACCTGCAGCATGGGTGCGACGGTGGCCACGTCGGCGGCGGCCAGCGATCGCCCGCCCAGGTGAACGCCGTCGGCATCCACCGCCAGCGCCACGTCGAGCCTGTCGTTGACGAACAGCCCCGCGCCGACCTCGGCGGTCAATGCGCGCAGTGTCCGGGCCAATGCCAGCAGTGGCCTGGCATCCAGATCTTTTTCGCGGAGCTGCACCGCCACCCGCGCGCCGGCACGGATAGCCGGGCCGGCGCCCGCCAGCGCCGCGGCGATCACCGCCAGCAGCGGACGGCCCAGGCAGGCCTGGCGGTCGGTGATGATGTAAAGGTGGGGCGCCCCGGTCACTCGATCAGGCCGTCCAGCGGCGACGAGGCGTTCGCGTACAGCTTGCGCGGGATGCGTCCGGCGCGGAACGCCTTGCGCCCGGCGATGACCGCGTCCCGCATCGCCTCGGCCATCATCAGGGCGTCGCGCGCGCCGGCGATGGCGGTGTTCATCAGGACGCCGTGACAGCCCAGCTCCATTGCTACCGCCGCGTCGGACGCCGTGCCGACGCCAGCGTCGATGATGATCGGCACCTTCGCCCGTTCCAGGATGATACGAATGTTGTACGGGTTGCGGATGCCCAGGCCCGAGCCGATGGGCGCCGCCAGCGGCATCACCGCCGCGCAGCCGACGTCTTCCAGCTTCTGCGCCAGGATCGGATCGTCCATGCAGTAGGGCAGCACCGTGAACCCTTCCTTGACCAGGATCTTCGCCGCCTCCAGCGTGGCCGGCCCGTCGGGAAACAGCGTCTGCTGATCGCCGATGACCTCCAGCTTGACCAGATCGGCCATCCCCAGCTCGCGCGCTAGGCGGCAGGTGCGCACGGCTTCGTCGGCGGTGTAACAGCCGGCGGTGTTGGGCAAGAGCGTGTGGCGGGCGCGATCGACGCTGGAAAGTACGTTCGGCTTGCCGGGCGTGAAGTCCACGCGCCGCAAAGCGACCGTGACAATTTCAGCGCCCGACCGCAGGATGGCCTCGCGCCCTTCTTCGATGGACCGATACTTTCCTGTTCCCACCAGCAGCCGCGAATGAAACGTTCTGCCGCCGATCACCAGCGGGTCGTCGTCCGGTGCCTTATCGCGCGCCGGCCCGTCGGAGCCGCCGCCCACGAAGGCGACGATTTCCAGCTGGTCACCGTCGGCAAGAGCAGCCTCGGTCCAGGTGCGGCGCGGGACCACGTCTTGATTGCGTTCGACCGCCACCCGCTGCGGGTCGATGCCCATCTCGGCGATCAGCGCCGCCACGGTGGTGCCGGCGGCGGCGTTGCGAAGCTGTCCGTTGACGGTGACGCGCAGGTCGTTCATGAGT
>DASXQB010000340.1:0-24719 GCA_036493295.1 Polyangia bacterium
GAGGGCGGTCGCGAAAATGCCCGGGAGAGTGCCACCCGGACAGAAGCCAAGACTGAACTAAAGAACAGTCCCGGCAAGGCCAAAGCGCGCAAGACCTCCGCGGGTCCGGGTCTCGAGATCCGCCGCTATTTCACCAAGGCGGGTGACGACGGCTTCACCAACGTCGACTGGGAGCTGCGCACCGCCGCCATCACCGGCGAGAACGGCAAGACCGTCTTCGAACAGCGCGATGTCGAGGTCCCCAAGTCGTGGAGCCAGACCGCCACCAACGTGGTGGTGCAGAAATACTTCCGCGGCACCGTCGGCACGCCGGAGCGCGAGCGTTCGGTGCGCCAGCTCATCTCGCGCGTGGCGAACACCATCACCGACTGGGGCCTCAAGGACGGCTACTTCGCCAACGAAGAGTCGGCCCGCGTGTTCAACGCCGAGCTCAAGCATCTGTTGGTTGAACAGAAGATGGCGTTCAACTCGCCGGTCTGGTTCAACGTCGGGTCAGAGCCGCGACCGCAGTGCTCGGCCTGCTTCATCAACAGTGTCGAGGACACCATGGGGTCGATCCTCACGCTGGCGAAGACCGAGGGCATGCTGTTCAAGTACGGCTCGGGCACCGGCACCAACCTGTCGCCCATCCGCAGCTCGCGAGAGCTGTTGGTCGGCGGCGGCACGGCGTCCGGCCCGGTCAGCTTCATGCGCGGCTTTGACGCCTTCGCCGGCGTCATCAAGTCGGGTGGCAAGACCCGCCGCGCCGCCAAGATGGTCATCCTCAACGTCGATCACCCCGACATCGAGGAGTACATCTGGTGCAAGGCCAAGGAAGAAAAGAAAGCCTGGACGCTGATCGACGCCGGCTATGACGGTTCGTTCGACGGCGAGGCGTACAAGTCGATCTTCTTCCAGAACTCGAACAACTCGGTGCGCGTCACTGATGACTTCATGGAGGCGGTGCAAAAGGATCGCGACTTCTCCACCCGCGCCGTGCGCGACGGCCGCCCGATCGACACATTCAAGGCCCGAGACATCTGGCGCTGGATCGGCGAGGCAGCCTGGCAGTGCGGCGATCCCGGCCTGCAGTTCGACACCACCATCAACGATTGGCACACGTCGGCCAACACCGCGCGCATCAACGCGTCGAACCCATGCTCCGAGTACATGTACCTGGACGATTCGGCATGCAACCTGGCCTCGCTGAACCTGCGCAAGTTCGTCACCGCGACGGCCAATCCCATCGATAGCGAGTTCGACGTCGATTCCTTCAAGAGGGCCATCGAGACGACAATCCTTGCGCAGGAGATCATCGTCGGTAACGCCGAATACCCGACCGAGCGCATCCGCGACAACTCGTTCCGCTTCCGGCCGCTTGGTCTTGGCTATGCCAACCTGGGCGCGTTACTGATGTCGCGCGGGCTGCCCTACGACAGCGCTGGGGCGCGCGCTTATGCCGGCGCCATCACCGCCATCATGACTGGCTGGGCCTACCGCACCAGCGCCGTCATCTCGCGCGAGGTGACCGGCCCGTTCGACGGCTACCCCGAAAACGAAGAGCCGTTCCTGCGCGTGATGAAGAAGCATCGCCATCAGGTCGACAAGATCGACTCGACGTACGTGCCCATGGACATGATGGAAGGCGCGCGACACTCGTGGGACGACGCCATCGCCGTCGGCAGCGAGCACGGCTACCGCAACGGCCAGGCGACGGTACTGGCCCCGACCGGCACCATCGGCTTCATGATGGACTGCGACACCACCGGCATCGAACCGGACATCGCGCTCATCAAGTACAAGCGCCTGGTCGGCGGCGGGATGATCAAGATCGTCAACAACACGCTGTGCGAGGCGCTGGAGAAGCTGGGCTACAACGAAGACCAGGTAAAGGCCATCGCCGACTACGTCGACACCGAAGAGACCATCGAAGGCGCACCGGGGTTGAAGGATGAACACCTGCCGGTGTTCGATTGCGCCTTCCGCGCCGCCAACGGCACGCGGTCGATCCAGGGCCTGGGCCACATCCGCATGATGGCGGCGGCGCAGCCGTTCATCTCGGGCGCCATCTCGAAGACGGTGAACCTGCCGCCGGAGGCAACCATCGAAGACGTGCAGGACGCGTACATGGAAGCGTGGAAGCAGGGCCTGAAAGCCATCGCTATCTATCGCGACGGTTGCAAGCGCACGCAGCCCCTTTCGACCAGCCGAACCGATCCCGGGCTGGCCAAGGGCGCGGTGACGGCAGTGGCGGCGGCGCCGGCGGTGACCAACGGACCGCCGGCGGCGGTGCGCAAGAAGCTGCCCGACGAGCGGCAGTCGTTCACGCACAAGTTCTCCATCGCCGGTCACGAAGGCTATATCCACGTCGGCCTCTACGAGACCGGCGAACCGGGCGAGATCTTCGTGAAGATGGCCAAGGAAGGGTCGACCATCTCGGGACTGATGGACAGCTTCGCCACGGCCATCTCGCTGGCCTTGCAGCACGGGGTGCCGCTGCGCTTGCTGGTCGACAAGTTCTCGCGGACGCGCTTTGAACCGTACGGATACACCGAGAATCCAGAGATTCCGCGGGCCAGCTCGATCATGGATTATTTGTTCCGCTGGCTGGGGACGAAGTTCGTCAAGCGCGACGCCATCGAAGAGACGGCCATCGCCGCCGAGACCAGCACCGAGGTGGCCCGCGTCGCCGAGGTGATCGCCACCGCCAAGGGCGTGTCCAAGGTGGAGGTCATCGACGCCACAAAAACCAATGGCCACAAAAATGGCAACGGCCATCCCAAGACCAATGGCAGCGGAAACGGCAACTACAGCTTCATCGCCCGCACCGACGCGCCGACTTGCCCCGAATGCGGATCGATCATGATCCCCAACGGGAGCTGCCATAAATGCGTGAACTGCGGAACGACCTCGGGTTGCAGTTGACGATCGCTCGCTGACGGTCGTACGCGGAAGGGGGCCTAGGCCCCTTCCGCGGCTCGTCTCGGAATTGGCTCCCTACATTGTGTGTCCGTGGTACTTCGGTCGCCGAGGGGACAATTCGGACTGAGTCTGATGGGGATCGCGGCGGTCGGTTTGCTCGCCGCCGGAACGAACGAACCTTCACCGGCGAGCGGGCCCGCGGTCCCGCCGACGAATGACGTCGGAACGACGGCGATGGTGCAGTCGTCGGTCAGCCTCTACTGGCGCGCTTTCACGACCTGGCCGCGCAGGGCACGGTCTGCCGGGCGGCGGCAGGCCCGTGTGACGTAGCCGCCCGCCCGATTCATTGCAGCCGGCGGGCCACTTTTGCAGCTCGCTGCAGGGATGTGCCGTGTCCGAATGCGACGGCGTGAACGCCGGGGGTCCGTCGCTGCAACAGCCTGCGTCGGCCGGAACCGTGTGCGGGTTCGTAACCTTCCCTCCATCTTGCGACGCTTGCGGATTCTGCGATGGGGGCGGGACGGAGGTATTTCGTTGCGACGGCACGAGCCTCACGTGTCCGAGCGTACCGCATTTGCCGCACATGCCACCGGTCTGCCCGTAGTCCGCGCAGGCGGAGCCGGCAGCGACAACTGAGTTACGGCAACGCCGATCGCGCCCGCCGAGCGCCGAGCGCGATCGGGGTTGTGCTTCCCGGCATCCGCCTATTGAATTCGGCCCAACAGGTTCGCGTGAACGAGTTCGCTCTTCTCGTCAGCGACTTGTTTGCACCGATACGTTTCCTGAATGCCAAAGGTCCAGACGGTCAACGAATGATTTCACAGTGATGTCGGCGGCGCTTACTTACAAAAAAATTTGCCAAAACGAAATGCCGACACTGACCCATTTGTAGATTGGTCCCCCACTCAACACCGTGACTCTCAAAACCGCGGCAAATTGCCCGGCGATGAAGAGTCTCGATGACCGGAGCGGCCGCGCCGGCGGGAGGACGTCCCGACAATGAAGGTGGCTTCAGACCGAACGAACGCACGCCCAACTGTTGGGGCCCTTGCAATTCTCCTGGCGATTGTCGTGATCGGCGAAGCGCCCGCGCGCGCCAGCGGATCGACAAAAGAGAAAGCAGCCACCTCTTCTGGCGGCGGCACCGAAGAGGGAACCGGCGGCGGCGCGGCGGCGTTCGAGCCGGGTATCGAAAGCGTCCTTGAACAACCGGGTAGCGAAAGCAAGCACTGGCAGTTGATCGCCGACGTCGAGTATCACCACCTGCTGCAAAGCGATTATCCGCCAGGCATCGCCGTCAACGGTCCTCCCGATCCGGGAAACGCGCTGAACAGAAATGCCGTGGTCTACGACGTCAGTGCGAGCTGGGACATCACACCGCGCGACCGTATTTGGGCGGAATGGGGATTCATCCAGAAGTTTTTGAAGAACAGCGGCGACGGGGTGTGCCCAAGCTCTGGCCCCGACGATGCGATCATCGCCTATCGGCGCACGTTTCATTTACCTCGCCGGTTCACTGTCCGCGTTCAACCCCGTGTCGACATCGGCGCCTCCTGCGAGAGCGTCCGCTATGAAAGCCTGATCGCCGCTCCCCGTCTGGGCGCTTCAATCGAACGAGACTTCGGCCCACTTTTCCTCTCTTTCGAGACCCACGGCTATTGGTACTTCGAAAAATACACGTCCTATACCAGCCCGGGCGGCGATGACCTGGGTGGCGGAGCGCCGACGCCCCTCACCAGCTTGCACGCTGTCCTGAGGCTCGCGGCGGCGATGCCATTTTACCGTCGACTGTCGGTGGGGGCGGTCGCCAGCGCCGCCACCATTTGGTACCACCAGGTCGGCACCAGCAACACCAGCGGTCAGTCGCTGGGCAGCGTGTCCGATCCGCTGGTGCCCGACCAGCCGTTCCAGAACTCTTACGGCGGCGAGGTCTTTGTTCGTCTGGCATTGCCACCGGTCAACAAGATCTACAGCGACATCATTGTCGCCTACGCCGATGGCGATCCCACCGTGACCGGCTATCAAAGCCTGCTTCACGACAACGGCCGCGCCTCTTTCGATCTCTTTTATCGCAACGTCAGCGAGTTCTATACCGCCATCACCTTTCGATACTGACCGATCTGCCAGCTTTGACAGGAGGGACCGATGCGTACGTGGACATTTACCCGGTTTGCGCTGGTCTGCGCGGCGCTCCCGGGCGTGGTTTTGTTGCCGCTCGCCTGCCAGGAAGGGCCGAAAGACAACTACAAACCCGCGCCCCCCAGCGCCCAGATCGACAGCCCGAAGGCGCCCCCCTTTGCCAGTGACGGCTCGGCGCCGTTTGCCACGCCCGACGGCGGGGCCATCAGTGTCGGCGGCACCAACAAGAACGACATTTGCACCGCTCCCGACGTCAAGCTGGCCAACGAGAAATACTTCAGCGCGCCTATCTTGCCGAACGTGGCCGGCAACATCGACATCATGGGCGGCATGCTCAAAGACGGCCAGGCCGATCCCAACTGGGATCCGACCAAACCGGCCGCCTTCCACTACGACATCAATCAAGAGACCTTCAGTGGCGTCACCATCGACCAGCTGGAAAAGACGCACTGCCAGGCCACGCCGGTCTCGATTTTTTCCGGCGACACCGCCACCTACGGCTGGGGCAGCCTCGGCGAGCTCAGCGTCCAGATCAATACCGACAGCCGCATCGTCACCGACATTCTGATCCAGACCGGCTATCTCGGCTCGGTGACCGCCACCAGCTCTGACAAGACCACGGTCTATACAATCAATTTTCAGACCAACCTGCCGCCGACCAAGACGGTGAACGGCAGCGCACCGGAGAGCGTGCTGTTTCCGCCCGGCTGGGACGACAGCCACGGCGCCGTCACCAAGATCGCCAACCAGCTTTACGACGCCCTTCGCAGCACGTACGCGCCGAAACTTCCGGCCGAGCCGGATTGCACGGCGACCGGCCACTGCATCATCGGCAACAACAAGGCCTCGGGCGGTTATCTGTGGTTCACACCGCTCAACATGGCGTTCTTCGTCAACTCGACCGTGGCGCCCAGCCAGCTTGAGCTGAGCACGTTCACCCTCCTCGACATCGGGGCCAGCAAGACGCTGGGGTTCACCTTCGCTTCGTCTTTATTGAAGCTGGACGCCGAAGGACCGCTGGCCAAGGTGACCAACGTCTTTGGCACCGGCAAGGACTGCAACTACCACCTGGGCATGAATTTCGGCGACTTCCAAAACAATTGCGTCGAGCCGTTCACGGACGCCACCAGTAACCAGACGGAAGAGCGAAAGCTGCTGGGGGGCATCAGTCACGGCAACGAGACCTACTCCTTCGACGTTCTGGGAATCGACCCCCAGTTCGCCGCCAGCTCGCTTTCCGCCAACGCGGTGGTGGGCGATTCCGATCGGCCGCAAGCGACGGACGTCGCCTATCAGTACACGGTTGATCAGGAGGTGCTGGGGCCGATCGCGAACGACTTTATCAACAATGATTCGACAATCCCGACCAACAAGGATTGGCACGGCCTGGGACTGTTGACGCTTCAGCTGGCCAACCGCGTTCAGAAATACATGCAGCGCAACTATGGCGTGACGGCGTCTCTGGGCGATCCGGAGTGCGTGGCGGCGCCGTTCCGCACCGCCGCGCAAAGAACCGCCGCCGGTTTGGCCACGGCCAATGCCGCCACCGTATGCAGCGGCCTCGAGGGTATCGTGACCACCGCGCCGCCCGCCGCCGTGGTGGGTTATCCGGGCAACCTTGCCGTCAACGCGCTGGGCGCGGCGATTCTTACCGACACCACCAATCAAAGCGTGGCCAACGGCGCGTTCCAGCGATTGGGCCTCGGTATGAAGCCGGGTACCTGGGTCGCCTACTTTTGCAACGACAACCAAGGACTGGACGCCACCGGACATCCGGTTGGCTACGACCGTCTGGGCCTCGATGGCCACGGCAGCCGCTGCACCGCCAATTTCTATCTCACCGCTTTCGAATCGCAGGTCGCCAGCGCTTTTTCTGCCATGGGCGGCGTTGATCCGCCGACGGCGCTGGCCGACTTTCGTTTCTTCTTTCAGCAGTGGATCTTGGCCTTCATCCAGTATCTGGAAGTTGCCGGTTCGCCGACCGCCACCCTGGCGCAGATTGACGCCCGCCTGGTCAGCCTCGACAATCTGTTCTTCGATTCGGCGGGCGGGGGGTTCGAGTTCGCCGAATATGTCGACCGCAGCGCCGTCAACGCCGGGCAGCAGCCGCCGATGGACGTCCGGGTGATCGTCAACCTGCTCACCTCGGTGATCGACGCCTACAGTTTCACCCGCTATAGCTTCCGCGGGGAACAAGCACTCTATAAATCACTGACCGTCGATCCGAAAGACTATCCAGGCGCCGAGGACGTGCTGCTTAGCAACCTGGTCGGCAGTTCGGTTCTGGTCAGCACCTACGGGGCCTACCCGTGCGCGATCAATGATCCGCTGAACCCCAACCCGGCTTGCGGCGACGTCTTCGGGCCGGCCGATGCAATGGGCAATCTTCTGCTGGATGACAACGGCAATCCGCTGCTCTCGAAATACAAGAGCGCCTTCGGCAAAAGCAATTTCTATATACCGGGACTGGGAGCCCCCGCGCCCACTAGCCCGCTTCAGATCCCGCAATCAATGGTCGAGACCAACATCGCCCAGGTGGTGGTGCAGGTTCCGCAGTGGACCGATCCGTACAACGTCAGCCCGACGATGGCCGGAACCACGCCGCCGCCGATGATCAGCGTGCTTTTGCCTTATGCGCCGATCGGCGCGGGCGTCGGGTTTCCGGTCTCCATCGACGGCACCCGCGACAAGATGGTCAACACCTACAACGTCGACTTCAGCGGCGTCAGCGTCTCGGCCAATGTCGACTATGACTATAAGTACGACGCCAGCGGCAAGGCGATCGGAACGGTGGTGAAGGCCGTCGAGACGACCGACTATCTCGGGTTGGTCTTTGCGTGCGCCGAGCCGAACCAGATGAACCCCGGCGTCACGGACGTACTGGCGGTGCGCATGTACACGCCGGCCCAGGACATCCTGGACTGGTTCGCCGACCACCCGCAGGGCGCCGCCGACTGCGACCTGGTCATTCGATACAGCCTCTTTGGCAACCAGGTAGATTTCATCACCACGCGCGCCACCGGCGTGCGCTTTGGGATCAACCCCGGCATCAACGCCGGCAACAACGCCGGTCGCGTCGTCGACGTGACCGTATTCGATCCCAATGTCGTCTTTTCGCTCGGCAACTAACGATAGATAAGGAGCGATCACAATGTCCAGGCGATTGACGCAATTGACCTTTCGTCTTCAGGCCCTGCTGATTGCGACGCTGGCCTTGGGCTGCGCCCAGGATCGGCCAGCCCGCAACGGCGTTTTCAACGAAAACCAATACGCCCGCAAGGATTTCCTCCTCGGCGGCGTGAACCCCGACGGTAGCCCCAGCAACCCGAACGATCCGGGTTGGTTTGTCCGGGCCACGGTGACCGAAACGTCGACCCCCAATCTCATGGGCGCGGCCATCAATCCCGGCGGATTGTGGGGCGGCCTGCAAGGACCGGCCGACCTGGTGCGGTTCAGGGTCACCGAGGATAAGTTGCAGCTGCTTTCGCAGATTCAACTCTCCGCGCCCGATTCCAGCGGCCAGAATTCGGTGGGCGTCACCGACAGCATCAGCAACGCCTGGGGAATCACCAATGTGGATCTCAAATATCGGGTCAATCTGGACGGCACCCGCAGCAACTTTTACGAAGAGAACCAGGAGCTGCCGTGGCAGCAGCGGCAATGGGTGAAGATCAACTTTGCCAAGAACGACTTCAGCGACCTGGCGCCGCTGGGGCCGTTCACCTCGGACTTCCTGCTTCGCTGCAGCGACGTCGGCGAAAGTTCGGCCACGCTGGTCAACAACAGCTTCCGGATCGAAGGCCAGGACACCGCGGACATCAGCGACGACTATCTGGAGTTCTCGGTTCAGATCGCGATCCCCATGCGATTCGACGACAGCACGTGCCTCACCGCCTATGGGCCGCAACTGGACAACGCCGCCCGCCTGGGTCGAACCACGGTGACTGCCAACCTGAAGTATTCGTTCATGCGCGCCAAGGGCATGGACAAAGTCACGTACACCCCCTTCCCGATCGACGAGAAGGATCCGATTCATCGTAAATACGGTCCGTTCCTGTGGACCGCCTGGAATCGCGATCCGCAAAGCGGCCAGACCGCGGCCACGCAATATGTCGGCCGGTTCGACCCGAAGAAACCGATCGTCTGGTATTTCGATCGCCGCTTTCCGCCGAACTATAAAGACTTCTTCGTGAACACCACGAACAAACAGTTCACCCTGGACAATGATGATCCGGCGACGATCAGAGGGGCGACCAACAGCATCCTCAAGGCGTCGGGAGCAGCCGCTCGGGTCGACTTCAAGGAGTACACCGATCAAATCCCGGTGGCCGCGGCTTCGATCAAGACCGAACAGGACTGCACCACTGCCGGTTTGTGGTGGGATACCAGCACCTGTTATTCGGCGCCTCCGCGCGAGTACGGAGACATGCGGTACAACTTTCTCCGCTGGGTCAGCGACGAGGACATGCAGGATTCATTCGCCGGCGTCACGATGCCCGCGTTTGACCCGCGCACGGGGGAGATCATCAACGAAGGCATCGAGTTCAACGACTTCGCGATCAAGGACTATTACACCCAACGGATCGACACCTTCCTGCAGTCGATCGGCGCCACCCCCACCGATCCGAAGACCGGCCAACCAGTGAACGTCAACACCCTGGGCGAGTGGCCGACGGGCGCCTGCACCACGGGGCAAACGCAACCGCTGGTCAACGCCACGCTCATCGCCAATCACAACGCCCAATCGACGTTGTTCACGAAGATGCAGCAATACCTGAACCTCAACAGCATCGATCCGGACCCGAACAACAATCACCTCGGCCCGCAGGATTTCGTCGCCAAGCAAGATCAGGATTTTCTCAACGCCTATCTGTCAATCATTCCGTACCAGATCTACGCCGACCCGGGGCAGAACCAGTTCACCACGCCGGAGGGTGGCGCGGGTGTCTTCGGTCCATCGGGCATCTGGCAATCCCTGCAGAACGAGACCCAGTTTCACGCCGTCGCGTCGAAGATCAACAGCGGCCAGACACCGTTCGACGACCTCAGCGGTTCGGGCGGATTGCAGAACGCCACGACGTTCGTCAACACCTACCGCAACCTGGCTCAAGGCCACATGGACTATCGCAACACGCTGGCCGCCCTCCGGATGCGCGGCCACCTGCACCAGGATGCGCCCGACGCCTTCTCGCTGGAGTCAGTGATCGTGAAGGATTCACGGCACTGCATTGACGGCCAATGGGAAACCAAAGAACACTGGGAGCAGGCCCTCATCAGCACGTACTGGAGTCAGGTGGCCTGGCACGAGTTCGGTCACGCCATGGGTCTGGAGCACAACTTCATGGCCTCCGTGGACCTGGCCAATTTCCCCGACGGGGTGAAGGACCCGGTCAGCGGCTCCACCCGCTATCCGCTCTATTCGTCATCGGTGATGGAATACAACTCGGCGCCCGATCGGGTGTTCTGGACGCCGGCCTGGGGCAAATACGATCAAGGCGCCATCGGGTGGATCTACGCCAACGACGGGCGCAAGCCGGCGGACGGCACCAAAGACGCGGCGTCATCGGGCGCGCTGTCCGGTCAGGTCGACGCCGCGTATCCCTATAGCGATCCGCTGGGATTCGACATGCAAGGCAAGGAGCGGCAGTTCCTGCGCTGCGACGAGACGCATCTGGCGTACACACCGCTGTGCCGGCAAGGTGATCTGGGAATCACCCCTAGCGAGATCATCGCCAACGCTTTGGACGAATATGAATGGCAATACCCGTGGCGAAACTTCCGGAACTACCGCAAGGTTTGGAATGATGCGACGTATGCGGACGGCGTCTTGGCCACCGTCTATGATTTGAATCGATTCCTTTCCATGTGGGCGGTCGATTGGGCACCCGGGAATATCACGGCGATCTTGCAGCGGACCGGGTTTCCCATGCCCACCGACGCGGTGTCGCGCCAGAACTATCAGGGACAGCTGGGGCAGAAGTTCACCCTGGAGATGTCCAAGGCCAACAGCGTGGTCGCCGCGTTCCACGAGGCAGTCATTCAACAGACTTCCGCCCAGCGTCCCTTGGCCAGCGTCTATGACAATTTCTATGGCGATGTCACGCAGCAGGGAATCACGCTCGATAAATTCATGGCGATGGTGAACTGGGTCGGCCTTTGGCCGATCCTGAATTACAACCCCAACGTCTTGGGGTCGTACATCGCGTCCTGGGACATCGGCGACTCGTCGTTCGCATCGGTGGCACAAAGCGCGGTGACGTCGATGCTGGGCGGCCAATACAACGAGTTCCCGTACTTCGTTCCGACCGCGGTCTCTCTCTTTGCTCAGGACTCCCACAGTCCGCAGTTCTATGCCACCGGCAACGTCCAGCCGAAGGAATGGATTGGCGGCTTTGTCTTCAACAACCAGCTCGACTTCGTCAACTACTTCAAGACCCTGGCGGTCAACGCAGGGACCTGCACGACGTTCGACACCTGCAAATACGACGTCACCGATGACACGGTCACGAACGCCACCCCCGACCACGTGTTCTTCGGTCCGGATGGCCTGAAATACATCTGGACGTACATTCGTTCGCGCGATCAATGGGTGGTGGCGCGCGCTGATCGGAACCCTGCCTCGTACAACATCATTCTCAACTACAACGTCGACCTGTTCGAGAACTTCGACGACGGCACCAACGGCGCAGTGGGATTGGAATATCCCATCCGCTATACGCTGGACGCGTTCAAGATCTACGAATAGGGAGGGCATTAAGCCCAGAAAAACCTGCGTGGGATCTGGTCGGGTCGACGCTTCGGTATCAGGTTTCGCCTGAATACTGCGGAACCCGAAACGGTTGATCGAGGAGATCCCATGCGCGACGTCTTCTTATGTCTGGGAATTGCTGGCGCCCTCGGATGTGCCAGCTCGCCACCAGTGGCGCAGCAGGAGCAGTCGTCGGCGTCGATTCGCGCGGCGGAGGAGGTCGGTGCCACGCACGTCCCGCAGGCCGCACTGCACCTGCAGCTAGCGAAGGAACAGTTCGCGGCGGCCAAAGCTGAACGCTCCGACAGGGATCGGGCCGCGCGTCTGCTGGCGCGGGCGCAGGTGGACGCCGAGCTGGCGTTGGCGCTGGCGCGTACGGAATCCGAACGATCGGAGGCGCAAACCGCCGTCGACGAGTTGAATCACGTCAATCTGAGCGTGCCGCAATGAGTGGCCACCGAAGATGGGAGGGCCCGATGTCGCTCACGGATCGTGGTCAAATCAAGATCCTGTTGGTCTTGGCTTGCGTGGGCGTCTTCGGCTGTAGCCATCAGCCGCCGCCCGAGCTGGTCATGGCCCGAGACGCGTACCAGCGCGCCAGCAACGGCCCCGCGGTGGCGGTAAAGCCGGACGAGGTGCACAAGGCGTATACGGCGCTGCAAGCCGCGGAACGCAGCTTCGCCGACGATCCCGACAGCAGCACCACCCGCGATCTGTCCTACATCGCCGAGCGCAAGGCCGAACTGGCGGAGGCGCTGGCCGCCGCCCAGTCGGCGGAGAACCAGCGCGCCGACGCGAAGAACGCCCTGGAAAAGAAACAAGCGGTGGTTGTTCAGCAGACCCAACGACAGTTGGGCGAGACCACACAACGGCTGGGACAGACGCAACAACAGCTGGACCAGGCACGCCAGGACTCTCAAAAGACGCAGGAACAATTGGCACAGGAGCAGGACGCCCGCGCCGCGGCCGAGCAGCAAGCCAAGCAAGCCAACGACGCGCTGTTGGCCCTGCAGGCAAAAGAAGAGGCGCGCGGCATGGTCATCACGCTTTCGGGCAGCGTGTTGTTCACGTCCAACGAATCGATCCTCCTTCCCGACGCGCAGACGCGGCTGAATCAGGTCGCCGACGCTCTCCTGCAAGACAAGGAGCGCACGGTGATCGTCGAGGGGCACACCGATTCGCGCGGATCGGCGGCGCTGAATCAGTCGCTGTCGCAGCGCCGGGCGGACGCTGTGCGGTTGTATTTGATCTCGCGTGGCTATCCGGACGATCGAATCGAAGCGCACGGCATCGGCCCGGATCGACCGGTGGCCGACAACAAGAGTGCCGAGGGACGGGCCAACAACCGTCGGGTAGAGATCATCGTTCCGCCTCGCTCAAAGGTCTCAGCCGCGCCGTAACAGCTGGCACGCGCCCGATCTATGCCGCGGCGACGCTGGCCAACCAGGCCGCGACCGTGTCAATCAATGCGCGCTGCGATCGCAGATCCGTGAAGGTGTGGTCCGAGTCCGCAAAGAACTTCGTCTCCAGCCGGTTTTTGAAGTCGACCGCGCTCAGAAACTCGGCTAGTTGCTCTTCGTGGTTGTAGTAGCCCTCCATCGCGGCCGAATAGATGAAGTAAAGGTTCACCCCGCGGTCAATCAACGTCCGCACGCCCGACACAAACTCGGCTTGCGGCGGAAACTCGCGGGCGTATTGCGGCGGCGCGGGAGCAGCCACGGCCGGGCCTTCGATGCCCATGGCCCGCTCGACCCGGGCCCGGGCCTGGCGACCCATCCTACGCGCGAACCGCTGCCACGCTTTTGGCCGCAACAGCCGCCGCCCGTAGTGGCGCAGGTAAAAGCCCGGCGTGCGGTAACCGAAGGTGTCGATCATGATGGCGCCGCACACCCGCGGATCGCGCAGCGCCGTGCGAAAAGAATTGTCGGCGCCTGAACACAGGCCCATCAGCACGAACTGTTTGATCCCGCGCGTGCGCTGCAGAAAATCCATCGCCTGCTGGACGTCCAGGATTGCGCGCTCGTCGAACGAAAGGGTGTCACGACGAGGTTCGCTGTCGCCGATGCCGGATAGATCGAACCTCAGCGTCAGAAAGCCGGCCTCCGCCAGCCGCCGTGCCAGCCGCACCGACTTTCGCGCCGGGCCCACCCGATGAACCAAACCGGCGTTCAGCAGCAAGACCGCCGGACGTTCCGCAGCGAAGGCGGACGGCTCGGTGGTGATCCCAAACAGGATCGGTGGCTCGCCAAACAGGGAGGCCTTTTCACGCATCAATCACCGAACCTGCGGCTGACCGCTGGCTCATGATACGTCGGACCGGCGGCGCAATGAAACGGCGCAAGGAGATCGAAGCGACTCCGGCCAACACGTCGACGGTGGCGAACCCTCGTCGCTTTCGGTAGCCTATTGGCATGTTCACCTTCGTGACCGGCGGGTTGCGTTCGGGAAAATCAGAATATGCCTTGAGCCGCGCGTCCGAGCTGGGACCGCCACCCTGGGTCTATGTTGCCCCATCGGTGGAAGGCGATGATGAGTTGAAGGGCCGCCTGGCCAGTCATCGTCGCGACCAGGAGGCCAGCTGGAAGCTGCTGGAGGCGCCGTCCCAGCTTCCGACCATCGTCGATGCCATCAAAGGCGGCGGCTATGGGGCGCTGGTGATCGATCGCTTCACCGCCTGGGTGCAGGCGCGCCTCGCCGGCGGTGACCGCGTCGCCGAGCGCGCGTTGCTGACCGAGGTGGAACAGCTCGCCGATCGCCTGTACCGCTCGACCACACCGGCGGTGCTGGTGACGATGGAGATCGGGCTCGGCTATCTGCCCGAGGGCGATTCGGCGCGGCGATTCATCAGCGCCGTCGGTCAAGCCAATCAGATCCTGGTCGAGCGCGCGCAGTCGGTGGTCTTGATGGTCAGCGGCGTTCCCTTGCGCATGCGCTGAAAGACGCGGGCGATCGTGGCGCTGATTCGAGAATCGTTCCGCGTCGGGGTGCTGGGCTGCAACTGCAGCATCGTCGCCTGCCCCGCAACGAACCAGGCGCTGGTGGTGGATCCCGGCGACGACGCGCCCGCCATCATCAAGGCGCTTGGGCGCCTGGGGGTGAACGCCGTGCGCCTGGTGCACACGCACGCTCACTTCGATCACATCATGGGCACCGGCGAGGTGGCCGGCGCAACTGGCGCGGAGATCGTCCTGCACAAGGACGACCGCTGGCTGTACGACAACCTGGCCCTGCAGACGACGACCTTCGGCCTGCCGGCGGTGCCGCCCGCGCCGCCGCCGACCCGGGAGCTCGACCGCGATCAAACGCTGACCTTCGGCCAGCGCGAGGCCCACGCCATCCACACGCCCGGGCACACGCCGGGGTCGACGTGCTTCTTCGTCGAAGCGCCCGGCGAAACGCCCATCGTCTTCGCCGGCGACACGTTGTTTCGCGGATCGATCGGACGAACCGATCTGTGGGGCGGCTCGGCGCCGCAAATTCAAACCTCGATTCGCGAGCGGCTGTTCACGCTGCCCGACGACACCATCGTGGTCGCCGGCCATGGACCGGACACCACCATCGGCGCCGAAAAAGACGGCAACCCGTTCGTGGGCCTGCGCCGCCGCAACCGCGTTTAGGCGGGCCTATTTGCCGCCCATTTTCGCGGTGTCGATGATCCGCACGCCGGCCGGCGGCGACCAATGAAAGGTGGCGTCGGCCACCCCGCTGTTGATCTTCACGTCGGCGAACTGCATGTCGTTGATGTTGCCTTGCCCGTCGACCAAGACGCTTTCGCGTACGTGAAAGCTGCCCGGATCGACCACGAACATCATGGTCTGCAGTTGTGACTGGGCGTGCTTGGGCTGCAGCCGCAGCACATAGTCGCGGGCGCTGCCGTAGGCCGGCTTCTCGGCAAAGGTGATGTCGAACTCGTCCGCCAGCTTGCCTTTGCCGGTGAGGAACGCCAGCGCCGCCGGGAGCTGCGACGACTTCAGTTCCTGCTTGAAGGCCTGCTGATCCTCCGGCTCGTACAGCCACAGCTTATCGCCGTCGGCCAGGTACATCTTCGTCTCGGGCGTCTGGTAGTCCCAGCGCATGCGACCCGGTTTCTTCAGCAAGACTTCGCCGGTCAGCGTGCTCTTGCGGTTGAACGTCGGGTTGGTTAAAGTCTGGGTAAAGCGCGCGCGAAAATCGCCGGCGCTGTCGTACCGCTTCTGCACGCGCTCGACCACGGTCTTGACGTCCAGCCGCTCCGCCGCAGCCGCCGGGCGCAACCCAAACGCGATGACGGCGATCGGCCAAACTCGCACCCAAGCTCGCATGGCACAGATCCTAATCAATCAGACGAGGCCGGGCGACCGGCGATTCATCAATTGATGCGTCTTCAACCTTGCAGCCGCGACGACCAGGCAATGCCCAGCTGCCCCAGCCAGTAGGTCGCCAGCGTCACCGTCGTGGCATGCGCGTACGGGTGCCGAAATCGATTCCAGGCCAGATTCGAATCCGACGCATAAAACAGGAACGCGCCCAGCGCCGCCACCCCCGCCGCCACCGGCGGCAACGGCCCGCCGACGGTCTTCAGCGCGGCGACCACCATCACGGTGATGGCCACGGCGTAGACCACCACAGGAATTTTCATGATCCCCAGGCCCGGCCACAGCAGCGTCACCAACGACACCGACAACAGCGTGATGGCGTACGACGGCCAGGGCAGCGGCCACCAGCCGCCACCGGCCGCTGCCCCGATGAAGGCGACGGCGTAAAAGATGTGTCCGGTCAAGACCAGCGGCACGGCGAGCATGAACGGCAGATCGGCGTCGCTGATCAGCAGGACGTCGCCCAGCAGATTGAACAAGATGCCCCAGGTGATCATCCAGGCGAAGTGATCGCGCGGTGGCAATCCGACAATCAGCAGCAGCGACAGCGTCGCCGCCGGCTTACCGATGTACATCAGCGCGCGCCGCCCCCGTTCGCCGCCGATGATGGCCAGCGCGCCGAACAGCACGACCGCCAGCGTGCCGAGCATGGGCGGGGGCGCCAGCATCGTCTGCCTCAGCCCGCCTGCTGCAAGTATTCGCCCGGCGGCGCCACCACCTCGCGCGGTTTGGCCCCGTTGGCCGGTCCGACGATCCCGTCGCGTTCCATCTGCTCGACCATGCGGGCGGCGCGGTTGTAACCGATCTGCAGGCGCCGCTGGATGAACGACACACTGGCCTGGCGAGTCTCGCAGACGATGGCCACCGCCTGGTCGTAAAGCTCGTCGTGCAGCTGCTCGGCCGGCGCGCCTTCCTCGGCGTCCTCTTCGCGCGGCTTGAGGATGTCCATGTCGTAGACCGGCTTGGCTTGCTTCTTCAGGAACTCGACCACGCGATGGACTTCGTCGTCGCTGAGGAAGGCGCCGTGGATGCGGCGCAGTTTGGTCCCGCGATCGGAGAACAGCATGTCGCCGTTGCCCAGCAACGTCTCGGCCCCCGACTGATCAAGGATGGTCCGCGAGTCGATGCGCGACGCCACCTGCAAGGCGATGCGGCTGGGAAAGTTGGCCTTGATGAGACCGGTGATGACGTCCACCGACGGGCGCTGCGTGGCCAGGATCAGATGCAGTCCGGCGGCGCGCGCCTTCTGGGCGATGCGCGCCACCGACGTCTCGACGTCTTTCGGCGCCACCATCATCAGGTCGGCGAACTCGTCGATGACGATGATGATGTACGGCAGCTTGCGCGGCGGCGGGCCAGCGTCGGCCTTGGCCTGCGCGGCGGCCTGCACGGCGGCGGCGGCATTGGACAGATCTTCGGCGTCGGGCGCCTCGGCCTGCACCACACCGTCGACGTTATCGGCGCCGGGGATGGCGGCGTCGTCGTCCATCTCCACTTCCTGCTCGGTGCCGTCGGCGCCGGCCAGCACGACTTTGATCTTCTTCGACGGCGCGGCCGGGGCCGCCGCGGCCGGCACGCCGTTCTCCGCCGCCAGCAGCTTGGCGTTGTAGCTGGCGATGTCGCGCACGCCGGTCTTGGCCAGCAGTTCGTACCGCCGCTCCATCTCGTCCACGGCCCAGCGCAAGGCCAGATTCGCCTTCTTCGGATCGGTCACCACCGGCAACAACAGGTGCGGGATGCCTTCGTAGATCGACAGCTCCAGCATCTTCGGGTCGACCATGATGAAGCGGACGTCCTCGGGGCTGGCGTTGTACAGCACGCTGGTGATCATGCCGTTGACCGCCACCGACTTGCCCGACCCCGTGGTGCCAGCCACCAGCAGGTGCGGCATCTTGGACAGGTTGAAGCTGACCGGCGTGCCCTTGATGTCCTTGCCCAGGCACATCTGCAACTTGGAGGCGCCGGTGGTGAAGCACGGATCCTCGAGGATCTCCTTCAGGTAAACCATCTCGCGCGTCTTGTTCGGCACCTCGACGCCGACCACCGCCTTGCCGGGGATGGGCGCCACGATGCGCACAGCCTGCGCCTCCAGAGCCATGGCCAGATCCTTTTCCAGGTTGGCGATCTTCCCGGTGCGCGTGCCCGGTGCTGGCGCGAATTCGTACATGGTCACCACCGGGCCCATGTGGATCTCTTTCACCTTGCCGCGCACGCCGTAGTTCGACATCGCCTGCTCCACGCGTTCGGCCATGTCGTACAGCGCCTGCTTGTCCATCTCGTGCGCTTGCGGCGGGAGGTACTCCAGCATGTCGGTGCCCGGCAGCTCGTAAGCGCCCTTGGTCAGCTTGATAAAGCCCGGGCCGGCGGCCTCGACGGGCCGCGGGTGTTCGACGGCGGCTTCGGCGGCTTCTTGTTCCTGGCGCTGGCGGGTGCGCCACGCCGGCTCGACGATGATCGGACCTTCGGCGGGCGCCGGCGCGGCGACGACCGGCGCGGCGTGGGCGACGATCGGCACGGCCAGCTCGATGGCGGAGGTCGCAGCGGCGGCGACCAGCGACGACGGTTCGTCTTGCTCGTCCTCCACGTCGTCTTCGCCGACTGTCTCTTCGGGCGCGCTCACCCGTTCCACCGCCGCCACCTCGGCCACGATGGCGGCCATGGCGGCGCGTTCGTCGGCGATGTCCTGCGAGAGGGCGCGGCTCTGCATGGCGCGGATGGCGTCGCTGTCGTTTCCTTCGCGGTGGTCAAGCGAAGCCGGGATCGCTTCCAGCTGGCCCAGCGGCGACTCGTCCAACGCCGCTTCCAGGGCGGCGGTGGCCGCCGAATCGGGACCGATCACCTTGATGTCGTCGCGCTCGTCTTCCAGCGCCCGCTCGTCGTCGTCGTCGGCATCGTCGATACGTTCGGGAAATGCCGCCCGCGCCAGGCCCCACACCGCGCGCAGGCCTGCCAGCGTCCCGCGCCGTGCCTGGCGCAGGGCCCAACCGACCACCACCACCACCTCGCGCGTGCTGAGATCACCGAGCAGCATCAACGCCAGCACCAGCACGGTCGCCGCCGCCAGCGCCGCGCCGGCCGCGCCGATGAAGCTGGCCGTCACTTCGCCCAGCCATTGCCCCAGCAGACCACCTGGTCCGTGGTTCATCCCGCGCTGCTCGGAGAACGGCAGGTGCATCAGCACCACCGCCGATCCGAACAACATCAGCGCGCCCAAACCTTCGCTGAACCCGTCGACCAACCTTACCGAGCGAAAGCAACGAACCGCCGCCAGCCCCATCGCCGCGATCAGCAGGTACGCCCCGAAGCCCGCCAGACCGTACAGCGCCGCTGCCGTGGTGGCGCCGCCCGGGCCCATCATCCGGTTGCTGCCCAGCTGCATCGACAACAGCGAGAGGCCGGCAAAAAGGCAGAATGCCAAAAGCAGAATACCAACGATCTCTCGTCGCCGGCCCTGGCGCCCCTTCCCTCTCGGCTCCGCGTCAGTCTTGGCTGCCATTGATCCCCTCGGTTCGCCTGGTTCGTTAGTGAAGGTTTAGAGATTACTTAAACCTACATCAGGCTACCTTGGCCGACAGGGGCGTCAAGTTTTGTATCGGAGCCCCGCGTCAGGAGGGCTCGGGGTCATCCTCCGTCGCGCCGTCCGGATCGTCGGCGCTGACCTCGGCGAACGCGCTGGCCACCGCGTCCTCCTCGGCGATCGGATTTTCTATCGAGGCGCCAGGCGCCGAGGCGGCGACGGCCACCGTCACCCGCTCGTCCGGCTGGGTTTGCCAGTAAGCGAAGACGGCTTCGGCGGTCTTGCGGGCCATGCCGGGCACGGTGGCCAGATCTTCCAGCGAGGCCTCGCGAATTTTTTTCAGGCTTCCGAAATGCCGCAGCAACAAGCGCTGTCGGCCGGGGCCGATCCCCGGGATGTTCGACAGCGCCGACCGCAGGGTCAGCCGCTTGCGCTGGCTGCGGTGAAAGGTGACCGCGAAGCGGTGGGCTTCGTCGCGCAGGTGCTGAAGGATGAACATCTCGGCGGTGTTCGGGCGGATGGCGATGGCGTCCTTGGCGTGCGGCAAGAACACCCGATCCGGTCGGCGCGTCTTTTCGGCGTCGGCCTTCGCGGCTGCCTTCGGCTCGGGACGCTTCAGCGGCGGCTCGGCGGGCAACGGCGTTTCGGCCGGCGAAGGTTCGGTGGCGACTGTTTCGGCGGCGGCCAACTCGGCGGCGACCGGCGTGGTTTCGGTCGTGGGGTTATCAACAATTTCAGGCGGTGGGTCCGCAGGCGGCGCCTCCGCCTCCACGTCGAAGTCGCGTTCCTTTGCCAGACCAACGATCGGCAGCCCGGCGCCGGGCCGTACGTCGATGCCCACGTCGCGCGCCGCCGCCAGGGCCATTCCCAGCTGGCCCTTGCCACCGTCGATGACGATCAGATCGGGTAACGCCCAGCTCTGGTCGGCCTCGCCGCCGCCAGCCGCCTCGGCCGCGGCGCCCTCGCGCGCGCGACGGAACCGCCGCGACAGCACCTCGTACATCGACGCGAAGTCGTCGTTGCGGCGGGCGAAGGCCCCGCCCTCGCCGGCGCGCCCGCCGACGCTGCGAACCTTGTACGTGCGGTAGCGTGATTTCTCCGGCCGCCCATCGACGAAGACCACCATCGACGCCACCGTGGCAAAGCCCTGAATGTGCGAGATGTCGTAACACTCGATCACCCGCGGCAGCCGCGGCAGCTTCAACCGACGCTGCAGCTTGCCCAGCGCGATCTCCGTGTCCTCGCGGGCGTCGCGGCGAGCGGTGAAGCTGGCGGCGGCGTTCTTCTGCGCCAGCTCGACCAGCTTGCGACGATCGCCCCGCTGCGGGACCGTCACCTCGACGCGGCGGCGGCGCGGCGGCCGCTTGTCGCTGAGCCAGTCGGCCTTCACGTCGGCGTCGTCGATGGCCACCGGCAGCAGCACCTCGTCGGGCGGCGCGACGTTCAGGTCGTAATAAAGGCCGACGAACGACGACAGCAATTCGGCGTCGGGAAATTCCTGGCCAGTGAACGAAAACGATCGGTTGCCCAGCAGCTTGCCCTGGCGGATCGACATCACGACGATCTCCAGCGCGATCCCCTGGCGGTAGAAACCAAAGACGTCCTGGTCGACGAAATCCGTCGACACCACCCGCTGCTCTTCCAGGGTGGTTTCCAAAGCGCGCAGCTGATCGCGAATGTCCGCCGCCCGTTCAAAGTCAGTGCGGCCCGCCGCTTCCTTCATGCGGCCGGTGAGGCGGCTCAAAAGCTCGTCGCTCTTGCCTTCCAGAAACAGCCGCACGTCGCGCACCTGATCGCCGTATTCCTCGGGGGAGACCGGCATCACGCAAGGCGCCGGGCAGCGCTTGATCTGGAACTGCAGGCAAGGACGCCGCCGGTTGTGCAACACGTGATCGGTACAGGTGCGCAGCTGGAAGTGCCGGTTCACCACCCGCAAGGCTTCCCGGCACGACGTCGCCGAATGATACGGACCGAAATAATAGGCGCCGTCCTGGCCGATCTTGCGCACCACCTCCAGGCGCGGCCACTCTGCCTCCGGGTCCAGGCGCAGCACCAGATAGTTCTTGTCGTCCTTGAGGTTGACGTTGAAACGCGGCTGATGCTTTTTGATCAGCGTGTTTTCCAACAGCAGCGCTTCTTTTTCGTTCGACGTTATGACCGTCTCGATCTCACCGACGATCCCTTCCAGCAGCGGGACAAAGTCGCGGTTGTCGCCCGACGACGCCTGGAAATACTGGCGCACGCGGTTGCGCAGCACCGCCGCCTTGCCGATGTAGACCACCTTGCCGCGGCGGTCTTTCATGATGTACACGCCGGGCGCGGTCGGGATGTTCTCCAGAATCTCGGCGATGCTCTTGCGGGCGGGAGCCTGCGCGGCGTCGCGCAAGGTTGTCCCGGACGGGGTTTCTGGATCGCCTTCAGACATGTGTTCCCAAGAATAGCGGATCGGCCGCGCCGGTGATTCCCCGCGCCTTTGGATGCCGGTTGGCTATAGTCCGCCGATGAACCACCGCGCGCGCGCCTGGGCGGCTCCCGTCTTCGCACTGCTGGTGGCGCTGGCGGTCTACGCGCGCGCCGCCGGCAATCCGGTGGTCGGCAAGCTGCAATGGCTGGGGCAGTCGTGCTTCATTCTCGAGACCACCGCCGGCACGCGCGTGGTGATGGATCCCATCCCCAAGGGCCTCGGCTACGAACTGCCGGCCGGACTGAAGGCCGACGTGGTGACGATCAGCCACGAGCACCAGGACCACAACAACGTCGGCTTGCTGGTGAACAAGCCGCGCGTGCTGCGCGGGCTCACGCCCGACAAAAAAGGGTGGACCAAGATCGACCAGACGATCAAGGACGTCACCATCCGCAGCGTCGGCGTCTATCACGACGACGCCATGGGCGCCGAGCGCGGCCTGAACACCGTCTTCGTCTTCGAGGTAGGCGGCCTGCGCATCGCCCACCTGGGCGACCTGGGGCACCAGCTGACCGACGACCAGCTGTCCGCCATCGGCTCGGTGGACGTGCTGCTGATTCCGGTGGGCGGCGTGTTCACCATCGACGGGCGACAGGCCACCCGGGTGGTGGATCAGCTGCGGCCGCGGCTGGTGGTGATCCCCATGCACTACAAGACCGACGTCCTGACCATCAAGCAACTGGAAGGCGTCGACGACTTTCTGGCCGGCAAGCCCAATGTGCGCAAGGAGCCGTCGAACACGCTGTCCTTGAGCACGGTGAAGGCGCGGCCGGCCGCCGAGATCGTCGTTCTGAACTACAAATAACGGCTGTTGTCCGGATCGCCGCTGTTGTCCGCATTGGACAACACGCCCCGCACGGGCAGCGCCTTACTTTTTCTTGGCGGTTGCTGCTGCGCCGGCGGCGGAGAATGGCTTGCCGATCACCTCGCCCACCAGGCCGTCCAGCTGCCGGCGGGTGGCCTCGCCGATGCGGCGGCCGCGCAGTTTGCCGTCGCCATCGAACCCGAACAGCGCAGGGATTGCCCCTTCCCACTGGCGATCAAAGCTGGCGATGAATGCATCGGCGTCGTCGATCTTGGCGATGGTACGGGTCAGGTTCGGCGCCGACCGGCTGAGCACCTTGGCCACGCGCGGGGCGGCGTCGGGGCTGTCCAGCGAGACCGACAGAACATCCACGCCCTGCCCTTTGGCCTCCTGCGCGTACCGATTGATAAGCGGCAGCTCTTCCATGCACGGCAAGCACCAGCTGGCCCAGAAGTGCACCAGCAGCGTGCGCCCGTGGCTCTGCTGCATGGTTTGTTTGATGGCCTTCAGGTCGGCCAGCACCACCGACGATTCGCCGGCGGGCGCGGCGACCGCTTTGCCAGCCGGCGCGGGTTCGGCGGCCATGCCTGAACGCCCGCCGCCAGCCAAGATCGCGCCCACGGTCGCCAGCGCCAGCAGCGCCGGGACCGCGGACACGTTCACGGTTTCCTCTTGATCGTGCAACCGAAGGCGCGCGCCTCTGCCTTGCTGATGGTCTTGCCGGCCGTGAACTCGCGCAGGGCGCCACCCAGATCGCCGACGCCGCCGTGATAGCGAACCACGCCGTGGGCATCGACCAGGAAGACCTCGGGCGTGCGCTCGGCGGCATAGGCGTCGGCCACCTTCGAACCGTCGTCGCGCAGCATGGGAAAGGGGAAGTTCAAAGCGGCGTCGGTCTTGATGTCTTCGACGCTTTCATTCTGGTTGGCGTTGATGCCGACGAACGAAACCTTGTCGCCGAATTCCTTGCTCAGTTCGGCCAGTGGCTGGCGGGCCTGAGCGACGTACGGGCAGCGGCAGCTCAGAAAGACCAGCACCGCGCCCTGGCTGTGTTCGTCCTTCGTCAGGTCGGCCAGCGCCCGCGCCTCGCCGCTGTCCACGGTCTTCAATGAAAACAGCGGCGCCTTGTCTCCCACGCGAGGGCCGTTGGCCGCCTGGCTGCTTGCCGCCGCAAAACCGAGAAACAACGCCGCGGCCACGAACACATGCTTCTTGATCGTCATGCCGTACATTTACCAGCCGCCGAATCGGTTTCAAGTCAGGCCGGATTCGCCGTCGTGATCGCGGCGCGCACCGTGGCCCGCCCGATTGCCGCCGGCACATAGTTCCCGCCCGAGATGAGCAGCTTCAACGCGTCTTGGGCGGTCATCTCAAGCCGCAGGCAATCTTCCTTGCGCACGAAGTACAGCCGCCCGGAGGTTGGATTCGGCGACGCCGGCACGAACACGCAGCACAACGACGGATCACCGTCGATGGTTTCGCCGCTGGTGAAACCGACCATCTTCAAACGTCCGGTCTCGTCGGGAATCAGCACCACGTGGGCGAAGATCCCTTCGTGGCCTTCGCTGGTCAGGGCGATCTGTTTCCACGATCGATACAGATCACGCAGACCCGGAATCCGCCGCAAAAGACCGTCGGTCAATCCCAGCACGAACCGCCCGAGCAAGCTGGTGATGAACAGACCCAGGATGTAGATCGCGCCCAGCGTGATGGCGATGCCCAGAAACGGATAGCGCACGCCGAACAAAGCCCGCGCCTTGGTGTCGATGTACCAAAGAATGAACGCCGTC
>DASXQB010000341.1:0-3243 GCA_036493295.1 Polyangia bacterium
CCTTGCTCAAGCCGCCGTGCTCAAACGCGCTCAGAATCGCGCCGCGCACGCCACCCCATAGCCACCGGCGGTCGGCGCGCACGCCAAACCCACCGTCGAACTGGATGCAGCGTTGCTTGCCGGTTGCGAGGTCAGAAACAAAACAGCCGCACCCGCCGCGAACAGGCCCGCCCCGACGAAGCTCCCGATCGCCAATTTGATCGCCGTCTGCCCGCTTTGGTAGGCGTCGTTGCAGCCAGCGCCGCCTCGGTTGGGCGCGTTTTCGTCGCAGCCATGGGAGGCGTCCACGAACCACTGGGCCTTTGATTCGCGCACCAGCAACGCGGCAACGCCGCCGGCGGCGAACAAACCCGCGCCGGCCACGCCCACCCAGGCCAGGCGGCGGCGATTGGTCGCGCTGGCCGACGACGCCTCTTGTGGATGGCCGCTCTCGCCGCCGCCCGACAGTGCCTCTGGCGCGCGGGGCGCTTCCGCTGGCGATGCCCCCATAGGCGCCACCGGCTGCAACATGATCGTTTCGCGCGTTAACTCGTCGGGCGTGATCAGCACTGTCCGGGTGATGGTGAGGAAACCGGCGGCGCGCACCTCGACCGACGCCGTTCCCGCGGTGGCGTGAATTCGCCGGGTCATCGGCAGCGTCCCCTGCGGACGCCCGTCGACGCGGATCTCGGCACCGGCCGGCTCGCCCAGAATCTCCAACTCGCCGACGTGCTTGCGAATGGTGGTCAGCGACGATTCCAGCACCGAGTGGTTCTTCACAATCCAAGCGTCCGCCGGCACGTGCAGGGCCGCATCGACGTGCTCATAGGCGTCGGTCCATCGCCCCAGCGCCTGCTCGGCGAAACCCATCTGCGCCAGTACGCGTGGCGTCGGCGCCAGCACGTGCGCCTTTTGAAACGATTCCAGCGCGTCCAGGTCGCGGCCTTCGCGGCGAAGGTCGATGCCCTTGCGAATCAGCTCATCGGCTTGGTCCGCCCGAGCTGATGCCGGCAAGACCAGGGCGGTGATGGCGAGGACTCCCGCCGCCGAAAGAACAAATCGAGGAAAAAAGAAGGCCTTCACGCGGACGGACCATCGCATATTTGCTGTGAGCCGCGTCGGTTTTCTTGCCGCGCAAAAGCGCCGCGCAAACGATCGTAAACGGCTCAAATTCTTGCCGCCGGCGCGGATCGCGGATAACGTGAGACGGCTATTTTTCTCACGCCTGACTTTCACGCATAGGAGCGGAGCGCATGTCGAGCAAGCTTGCGGTTGGCCTGTTGATGTTGTCGTTGTCGATGGGGTTCGCCTGCACGGACAACAGCGGGAACCCTCCGCCGACGGACGGCAATGCGACCAACAAGGACAGCGGCGCTGACACCGCCAGCAATGATGTGGCGCCGGATGAAGCAGCGGACGTCGCACCGGACACGGGGGCGGATGTTGCGGCGGATGCCGCGGACGCGAACGACGCGATAGCTGACACGGCTGTCGATGCCGGCGTTGACGGCATGGCCAGTGACGCCGACGCGGCCTCCGATGGCGATGTCAACGCAACCGACGCCGACGCCGGCACCGACGCCGACGAAGTTGGCGACGACGCCGCCGCCGGCGCGACCGGCTAACGGGGGCGCTCGGCCTCGAAAACCTGACGGGCCTCTGGAAAATCCGGCGGCCGGCTGTAAGCCGTGTCCGCGCATTCGTTGGCTAGGCGGGCCGCGAAACACTGGCAATGATCTTGCTGTCCTTTCGGGACATGCGTGACGCGCGAGGCAGGACCTGTGGGCTGGCGATATTGTCGGCGGCGTTCGTCGTCGCCTCTTGTGACGACGGCCAGACCAGACCTCCCGCCGCCCCCAGCACCGAGGTCCACTCGGACAGGGTGCGCATCGCCGCACCAGCGATTCCCGACGGCGACCTGACCCAGCTGGCGGCTGACAACCGTCATTTCGCCGTCAATCTCTACCAGGCCATCCGGCAAACCCCGGGCAACCTGGTGTTCTCACCGGAGAGCATCTCGATCGCGCTGGCCATGACCTTCGGCGGCGCCGCGGGCGAGACCGCCACGCAGATGGCCGCCACCCTGCAATTCACGCTGCCGGCGCCGCGCCTGCACGCCGCCTTCGACGCCTTGGATCTCTCGCTGACCACACCCAAGGCCGGTCAAGACCCGAACGCCTTCCAGCTTCGGATCGCCGACGCGCTCTGGGCTCAGCAGGGCTTCACCATTCTGCCGGCATATCTGGATCTGCTGGCCACGAATTCCGGCGCGGGCGTGCACCTGGTCGACTTCAACACGGCCGCAGAGCCAGCGCGCCTGACCATCAACCAATGGCTCTCCGACCAGACGGCGCAGAAAATCCCCGAGCTGCTTCCCACGGGCTCGCTGCTCCCGAACACCCGCCTGGTGCTGACCAACGCGGTCTATTTCAAGGGCGACTGGGCATCGCCGTTCATGCCCAACAGCCCCGACGGTCTGTTTCACACCACCACCGCAACGGTGAACGTTCCCATGATGCGCGCGAACGGCAGCGTGACGGAATGGTCGGGCGACGGCTATCAAGCCGCCGCGCTCCCTTACGTCGGCGCGGGCGCATCGATGATTGTCATCGTCCCCGATGCCGGCACATTCGACGCTGTCGAGGCTGGCCTAACCGGCGCCACGTTGGACGCGATCCTGCTGGCCGCCGACAGCGGACCGGGGACGTTTTCCCTGCCCCGGTTCAAGTTCAAACAAGATCTCAGCCTGTCGGACGTCCTGAGCGGAATGGGAATGCCCGACGCTTTCGACGGCCAGCTGGCTGATCTGTCGGGCATCGATGGCATGCGGGACCTCTACATTCAAAAGATCCTTCACCAGGCGCTGATCGCCGTCGACGAAAAAGGCACCGAGGCGGCCGCCGCCACCGCCGTCATTATCGGCGAGACCGCCGGCATGGTGGGCGTGATGCGCAACCTGGTGGTCGACCGACCGTTCTTGTTCGCCATCCGCGACAACGCCACCCAGTCGATCCTTTTTCTGGGACGGGTGCTGGATCCGTCGATGTAGCAGCGTCGGCCGCGCGGGCGCCGCTATTCGACGATGGGCGCGGCGTTCGACGGGTTTCGCGGGCGCGCATCCGGACGCGCGCCCGACACAGCCGATTGATCGAAGGGCGGCGGAACGGTCGCTGGGCCTGTCTTTGCCGGCTCGCCGATTGCGGGCGGCGCGACGTTGAATGCGGGCGGCGGAAAAACGTGCGCCCTCGCCGGTGACAAAGCCGC
>DASXQB010000342.1:0-11344 GCA_036493295.1 Polyangia bacterium
GGTGGCGCACGGCAAGGTCACGGTGAAGCGCGAACCGGTTCCCACCTTCGACTCGACCGAGACCCGACCGCCCATGGCCCGCACCAACCGGTCGATCAACGTCAGCCCGAGCCCCGCGCCCGGGTGCCGCCGCTCCTCACGGTGGTCGACTTGATAAAAGCCGTCGAACAGCAGAGGCAGCATCGACTCCGGAATGCCGATGCCGGTGTCCGAGAGGTGAAGGTTGATCCAGCGGCCGTCCGGCGAGGCGTCGGCGTCGATCTGCAACGTTCCCTGCTCGGTGAACTTGATCGCGTTGTCGACCAGATAGCGCACGGTCTGGCTCAGGCGAAAGGAGTCGGCGCGCACGCGGGGAAAATCGGCCGGCACGTTGATGATCAGGGCCAGCTGCTTGGCGTTCAGGTCGGCCATCAGCGACGCCACGGCCGCCTGCACCAGATTCTGGACGTTCACCTCTTCGGGCGACAGCGCCAGGCTTCCGTCTTCCAGGTTGGCCAGATCAAGAATGCGGCTCATCAGGTTCAAGACGCCTTCGCCGTTGCGGGCGATCACCTCCAGGTAACGGCGCTGCTCGGGCGTCAGGGGACCGGCCAGGCCATCGCGGATAAGCTGCGTCAGCGACAGCAGCGCGTTCATCGGCGTGCGGATCTCGTAGCTGAGGTTCCCGATGAAGGCGTTCTTCAGGCGCCGCATCTGCGCCCCTTGCGTCTCAAGCTCCGACAGGCGCGAACGCACGCGCCGCTTGTCGAACGCCGCCAGCACGCGATCGATGGTCTTCATCAGCGCCGAGTAATCGAACGGTTTGCGCAGATACGCCGCCGCGTCCACCGCCGCCGCTTGCGGGCTGGCGTCGGCGGAGATGGCGATGACCGGGATCAACGCCAAAGCGGGATCGTTCTTTTGCTGCACGCGAAACTGCCAGCCGTCCATCGTCGGCATGCGCAGGTCCAAGATGATCAGGTCAGGCATCGTTGACGCAGCCAGCATCGACAGCGCCGCCCGTCCGTCGGCGCACATCTCGACGTGAAATCCTTCCCCGACGAGGATCGACTCCAACGTCTTGCGGATGTCCTCGTCGTCCTCGACGATCAGGATCCGTCGTTCGGCGGGGTCGTTGGGTATCTCAACAAGCGCTTGCGACTGCATAGGCTCCTTCGCCGGACCGCCCCCCGATCTTGCCGGCGCTCGATTTTACACAGAGCGGACGCGCGCTGTCTTGTTCGCTATAGCGATCGCGCCAACAAACTGCGTTCGTGAACCGGCTAGAATGCTGCGCCATGAGTGGCGACGACACCTACCTGGTGCTGGACATCGAGACCGTCCCCGACCGCGAGCTGTTCACTCCACCCGAGCCGGTGACCGGAATGGACCGGCCTTTCCCCCCGCTTTACGCCTGCCGCCCGGTGGTCCTGGGCGTGATGTGGTTGGACGCCGACCTTTCCTGCAAACGCATCGGCACCTTCGGCGAAAGCAAAGACGAGGTCGGGATGATGTCCGATTTCGCGGACTTCATGACCAAGTGGAAACCCCACCTGGTCACCTGGAACGGGCGCAGCTTCGATCTGCCGGTGCTGGCCTTGCGCGCCCTGCGCCACGGGTTGCCTTTCGGGTGGTATTACCGCGGCGTCGGCTATCGCTATCGGTTCTCCGAGGAAGGCCACCTGGATCTGTGCGACGTCCTGGCCGATCACGGCGCCGCCAAGATGACGTCGCTGGACGGCGCGGCCCGGGTGATCGGCCTGCCCGGCAAGGACGGCGTCGACGGCAGTCAGGTCGAAGGCCTGTTCAACGCCGGCCAGATCGAAGCCTTGCGCCGCTATTGCCTGTCGGACGTCGCGCAGACGGCGTTCGTGCTGCTGCGCTATCGTTTGGTCGCCGGCGATCTGGACCGCGACGCTTACCGCAAAGCCGCCACCGGTCTGCTGGCCGCGCTGGAGGCGGACGGGCGCTTTCCCAAGTTGCTGGACGGCGTGGATCGGCGGCGGTTGTTGCTTGGCGACTGAACCGCCGGCGCCGCTGCCGCGGGAGTTTTACGATCGCCCGACGGCGACGGTGGCGCGCGCGCTGCTGGGCAAGCTCTTGGTGCGCCGCATGCCGGCCGGTTCGCGCGTGGCCCGCATCGTCGAGGTGGAGGCGTATCTGGGCGTGCGCGACGGTGCCTCTCACGCGCGGCGCGGACCGACGCCGCGGGCGGCGATCATGTTCGGGCCGCCGGGATTTTTGTACGTGTATCTGATCTACGGCATGCACCACTGCATGAACGTCGTCACCGAAACCGACGGCACCGCCGGCGCGGTTTTGATCCGCGCCGCCGAACCGCTGGCCGGGTTTTCCATCGACGGGGCAAAGGCGCGCGGGCGGGGCCTGCTCACCGGCCCGGGCAAGGTGTGCGCGGCGCTGGCGATCACCCTGCGCGACAAAGGCATCGATCTGACCCAGGCCGGTGCCTTCTTCGTCGCCGACGACGGCGCCCGCCCGCCCAAGCGCGCGACGTCGGCGCGCATCGGCGTCGACTATGCCGGGGCGTGGGCGGCGCGCAAGCTGCGCTTTTATGTTCCCGGCCATCCGTCGGTGTCGGGCAAACCGCGCTGACGAAATGGAAATGAATGATCGTCAGCCGGCGGCTTGCCGACCGCGCGCTTCCCGTTCGATCGCCTTGAACATCGCCGGCAGCGACGCCGCCACCAGCCCGTCGGTCACCTTGCGCAGCACAAAACCCGGCAGCGGCGCCCGCACGCTCAGCGACGCGCGATAGGACATCACCGTCCCGTCGCCTTGCGGAACGAACCGCCAGCCGCCCTCCGATTCGGTGACGATCTCGCCTTCGACGTACGTCCAGTCGACGGTGGACGTGGCCGCCGGCTCGGCGGATTCCAATCGGCAGACCAGATCCAAAACGTAACGCACGGCCAGCACCACCTGCGCCTTGAACTCGACACGCACGATCTCGCCGCCGGCGCCGGCGGGCGTTCGCGACAGCACGCGCGCCTCCTTGATTTCCGGGAACAGGCGCGGGTACGCCGGAAAGTCGGTCACCACGGCAAACAACCTCGCCGGCGGCAGACCGGCCAGATGAACGCTACGGGTCACCGGCTCTCGTCCGTCCATGGCGGTCAGTAAAACAGATTCCCCGCCCGCTGCCAGCGGAAGGTGACCGGCGCCCGCCACCGTCGACTACGCGCGTTGGCGAGGTTGACGATCGGCGCGCCGCCCGCGTAGGGTACTCGCGGTTTCGGCGCGCGTTTGCACGGCGCGCCACCACCCCCGCCACCATGCAACGCCCTTTCGCCCCGCCCGACACCAAGCTGCAGTTCACCGGCGATCGTCCCGTGCGTGTCGTGCACGTGCGGTTGGAATTCGAGCTCAACCTGGGCACGCGCACGCTGGACGGCCTGGCCACACTGACCTTGGCCGCCCGCCGCGCCCAGGTGGCGTCGTTCGTCCTCGACGCCGTCGAGATGAACATTCGCGAAGTATCGCTGGACGGCAAGGCCGCCACGTTCGACTACGACGGCCAGACCCTGCGCCTGCGCCCACCGCGCCCGCTGGACGCCGACGCGGAGATCAAGGTGGCCGTGCGCTATCGCTGCTCGCCGCGGCGAGGGCTTTATTTCATGGGCCCGGACGCCGGCAACCCCAACCGACCCCTGCAGTGCTGGACGCAGGGCCAGGACGACGACTCTCGATATTACTGGCCGTGCATCGACGCCCCCATCGAAAAGGCCACCACCGAGGTCATCTGCACGGCGCCGACCGGGAGCTTCGTGCTGTCGAACGGCGACCTGCACGAACAGCGCGATCTGCCCGGCGGCAAGACGCGCTGGCACTACGTGCTGGATTTTCCGCACCCATCGTACCTGGTGACGCTGGTGTGCGGTCCGTTCGAGACGATCAAAGACCGCGCGCCAGCTACCGGCGTCGACACCTATTACTTCGTGCCGCCCGGGCGCGAAGCCGACGGCCGCCGGAGTTTTTCTCGCACCCCACAGATGATCGATTTGTTCTCCAAGACCATCGGCGTCCCCTACCCGCACAAACGGTACAGTCAGATCGCCGTCCCTGATTTCATCTTCGGCGGCATGGAGAACACCACCGCCACCACGCTGACCGACCTTTGTCTGCTGGACGAGCGCGCCGCCCTGGACCACGACGTCGAGGCGCTGGTCTCGCACGAGCTGGCGCACCAGTGGTGGGGCGATCTGGTCACCTGCCGCGAGTGGTCCGAAGCCTGGCTGAACGAAGGCTTCGCCACCTATTTCGAATACATCTGGCGCGAGCACATCAAGGGCCGCGACGAGGCCGACGTCGATCTACTGGCCGACGCCGAAGGCTATTTCAACGAGGCCGGCCGCTATCAACGTCCGGTGGTTTGCCGCCAGTACGACGAGCCCATCCACATCTTCGACGCGCATCTGTACGAAAAAGGCGGCCGCGTCCTGCACATGGTGCGCAACCTCCTCGGCGACGAGGTCTTCTTTGGCGCCTTGAAGCTGTACGCCGAGCGCCACGGCCGCCGGTCGGTGGAGACGCGCGATCTGGCGCGGGCCATCGAGGACGCCTCGGGCCGCAACGTCGACGAGCTGTTCGACCGCTGGCTAAGCCGCCCCGGCCACCCGGAGCTGGAAGCGTCCTGGCAATGGGACGACGACCGCAAGGTGGGCGTGCTGCGCGTGGAACAGAAACAGGCCATCTCGGCCGAAGCGCCACCTTTTAAATTTCGCACCGTGGTGCGGTTCGAGCTGGATGGGCAAGAACGCGACGAGCCGGTGGTGATCGACCAAGCGCTGCACGCCTTTGAGCTGGCGCTGCCGTCGCGCCCGACGCAGGTGATCTTCGATCCCGGCGACGTCATCTTGAAATCGATCAAGATGGAAAAGCCGCGCGCCCTGTGGCAGCGGCAATTGCAGACGGCGCGCCTGGGGATCGATCGTGTGCTGGCGGTGGCCGGTATTTCGCGGCTGATCGAACCCGATTCGGTCAAGGCGCTGGGCGGCGCCCTGCGCGACGATCGCTTCTGGGCGGTGCGCGCGGCGGCGGCCCGAGCGCTTGGGCGCATGCGGCGCAGCGACGCGCTGGACTTGTTGCTGGCCACCATCGACGATCCGCACCCGCGCGTCCGGCGCGGCGTCGTCGCTGGTCTCGGCGAATACCGGGGCGACGATCGCGCGGCCGGGGCGCTGGCGCGGTTGCTGGAGAAAGGCGATCCCAGCTATTTCGTCGAGGCAGAGGCGGCGCACAGCCTGGGCAAGACGCGCACGCCGATCGCCTTGCTGCTGTTGCCTGGCGTGGCAGCGCGCAAATCGTTCCAGGACATGGTGCGCACGCGGGCCATCGAAGGCCTGGGCGCCACCGGCGACGAGCGCGCCGTCGCGCTGGTCAAGGCCGAGTGGCGGGTGGGGGGACCGTTCCAACCGCGCCGCGCCGTCGTCTCGGCGCTGGCGGAGCTCGGCACCGGCACCGCCGCCAGCCGCGAAGCGCGCGAGTTCATCGAGAGCTGCCTGCTGGATCCGGATTTCCGTGTGCGGGGCGAAGCCGCGGCCGCGCTGGCCCGCCTGGGACAAGGCGAGGCCGTGCCTGCCATCGAACGCGCGTTGCTGGCCGAGCTGGATGGCCGCAGCAAGCGGCGCATGAAAGACGCCATCCGCGATCTGAAAGAAGGCGGCAAGCCCGCCGAGCAGCTAAAAAAGGCGCAAGACGAACTGGATCGCCTGCGTGGCGAGACGGCGCAGCTACGGGAACGTCTGGAAAAACTGGAAGCGCGCGTTGACCACCCGCGCGGCCCGCGCGGCAACGGCGCGACCGGCGACGAAAAGACCCCGGCGGCGAAACCCAAGCGCCCCCGCCCGCTCAGCCGCCGCGGCCAACGCCCGCACCGCCCGGTCCGGCGCTAGCCCAAGCGCTGGACTGGCCCGCGCCGTCAGGTTTGCAGTTCGGCGATGATCTCGGCGGCGATCTGCCGCGCGCGCGGCAGCTCGTCCTTCGGCACCGACACAGCGCCCACCACCGGATGCCCGCCGCCGCCGTAGCGCTCGCAGATGCGGTTGATCTCGTGCGTGCGCGGCACCTTGGACCACGGATTGGATCCCACGGAGATCTTCGCGCGCGCGCCCAGCGTGACGCCCACCGAGTAGCGCGCCTCCGGGAACAGGTAGTAGGTGATGAACTTATTGAAGGCGCCGATGTTGTGATCGGCCACGTCGAAATGAACGACGCCACCGTCCAGCTTGGCCGCCTTACCGATGATGTCGATGTTGTGCTGGTGCTGTCCCAGGATCGGCCCCAGCGGCTCGGTCACCTGCTTGTCGGCGGCGATCTCCGACAGCGGCTTGGAGATCAGCGATTCGATGAACCAGTCGGCGGCAGCCGGCACCTTGTTGTTCTCGATCCAGGTCATCAAACGCAGCGCCGGCTCTTTCAATTCGACGGCCATCTTGGCGCTGGGGAAAAGCGCGCCGTCGATGACCTCTGCCCATTCGATAAGCTCGGTCAGCGGCGCGGTGTCAAAGCCGAACTTGGCGGCCACGGTGGTGGCCAGAAACTTGGTGCAGCTCTTCGCCGCCGCGTCGTAGAACTTTCTCCCGGTGGCGTCGGCGCGGAAGTGCGCCTCGTCGCCGGGCAGTTGGAACGCCGATGCGTGGTGATCGAACCACCAGGTCAGCCGCGGATCCTGCGAGTAACGAAAGTCGACGCAGGCGTTCTCGTCGCCCTCGAAGCTGCCGGGCGGAAAGGCCTGGGCGTCGCCCTTGTGCTCGAGCGGCCGGAACGAAACGGTCACCGACTCCTTCGCCACCCGCTCGCGATAGAAACGCGAAAACACGCCCGCCGAGCTGCAACCGTCAAAGCAGTTGCCGTGATAGAGAATCTGCAGCCGCACCAAGCCAAGGTAGGCTTCGCTCCCAGCGAGAGCAAGGGAGAATTCGCGGCTGCTTCAACATCATATAGAGTGCGACCACTGCTATGGCCGAATTTCTGACAGAGCTCAAACGAACACATAACTGCGGCGCCCTGCGCGCCGGCGACGCGGGCAAGCGCGTGGTTCTTTTTGGATGGGTGGCGGCCCGCCGCGATCACGGCGGCTGCGTCTTCATCGACCTGCGCGATCGCGCCGGCATCACCCAGGTGGTGTTCGAGCCCGACACCGACAGCGCTGCCCACGCCCGCGCCGGCGAGCTGCGCAGCGAGTTCTGCGTCGGCATCGCCGGCGTGGTCAATGATCGCGGCGATAAAAGGAACCCCAACCTGCCCACCGGCGCCGTCGAGATCAAAGCTGACGCGCTGACCATCTTCTCGACGTCTGAGACGCCGCCCTTCGAGATCAATGACAGCACGCTGGCCGGCGAATCGGTGCGCCTCAAGCACCGCTATCTGGATCTGCGGCGCCCGGCCCTGCAGAAAAATTTCCTCACCCGGTCGACGATCTACCAAACCACCCGGCGCACGCTGGCCGAGAACGGTTTCGCCGAGATCGAGACGCCGTTCATGGTCAAGTACACGCCAGGCGGGGCGCGCAACTTTCTGGTGCCGTCGCGCCTGAACGCCGGCCAGTTCTACGCGCTGGCCGAATCGCCGCAGATCTTCAAGCAGCTGTTCATGGTGTCGGGCTTTGATCGCTACTTCCAGATCGTCCGCTGCTTTCGCGACGAAGATCTGCGCCTGGATCGCCAGCCGGAGTTCACCCAGATCGATCTCGAGATGAGCTTTGTCGTCGAAGAAGACGTGCAGGGCATCATGGAAAAATTGATGGCCGCGCTGTGGAAGGACGTCCTGGGCATCGACCTTGCTCTGCCCTTTGTTCGCCTCACCCACGCCGAGGCGATCGGCAAGTACGGCTCCGACAAACCCGACCTGCGCTTCGAGATGCCGCTCTTCGACGTCACTGACGCGGTGAAGGCGCACGAGGGCGGCGGCGTGCCGCTGTTGCAATCGACCATCGCCGTGCCGAACGCCGCGGTGAAAGGCTGGCGCTTGCCCGCCGCGCAGGCCGCGCAGATGCCGCGTTCGGATCTCGACAAGCTGGAAGAGTTCGCCAAGGGCTTCGGCGCGCGCGGCCTGGCCCGGGCCAAGGTGGCCGCCGGCGGCGCCTGGACGCAAAGCCCGATGAAGACCATCAGCGACGGCCTGCGCACGCAGATCAATTCCATTGCCGGCGCCGAGGAAGGCGATCTGCTGTTCTTCCAGTTCGGCGGCAAGAAGCTAGTCAACGCCGTGCTGGGTGGATTGCGCCTGCACCTGGCCGCAAAGTTCAACCTCATCCCCGGCGGCCAGTGGCGCTTTCTGTGGGTCACCGAATTCCCGCTGTTCGAGGCGGCTGACGACGGACACCTGGTCGCCTCGCACCACCCGTTCACCTCGCCCGACAGCGCGGACATCGAAAAGCTGGAGACGGATCCCGGCGCCGTGCGCGCCCGCGCCTATGACCTGGTGCTGAACGGCAACGAGATCGCCGGCGGCTCGATCCGTATTCACCGCTCGGACGTGCAGGCGCGGGTGTTCCGCGCGCTCGGTTTGTCCGACGACGACGCCAAGGCCAAGTTCGGCTTCCTGCTGGAGGCGTTCAAGTTCGGTCCGCCCCCGCACGGTGGCATCGCCGCCGGCGTCGATCGGCTGGCCATGCTCCTGTGCGGCGCCGAATCGCTGCGCGACGTGATCGCCTTCCCGAAGACCCAGAAGGGAACCGATCTGATGACTGACGCGCCCTCGTCGGTGGCCAGCCGCCAGCTGGACGAACTGCACATCACCCTCAAGTGACCGCTCTGCCCTCTCGCAGCGACATCCTTTCGCGGATGGCCGCCAGCGAAGTGGACGTGCTGGTGGTGGGCGGCGGCGCCACCGGCGCGGCGGCGGCGCGCGACGCGGCCCTGCGCGGACTGCGCGTGGCCCTGTGCGAAGCGGGGGACTTCGCCAGCCAGACCTCCAGCCATTCGTCGCAACTGATCCACGGAGGCCTGCGCTATCTGCAGTACGGCGATCTGCGCCTGGTCTTCGAAGGCCTCACCGAACGCCGCCGTCTGATGACCATCGCGCCCCACCTCTGCCGTCAGCTGGAATTTCTTTTTCCCGCCTACGCTGGCGAGCGTCCCGGCCTGCGCACGCTGGGCGCCGGCATCACCCTTTACAACACGCTGGCGCTGTGGCGGCCGCCGGTGGGAGGGCGACGCCTCAGCGCCGGCGACGTCTACCAGGCCAGTCCATTCTTGCGCAGCGCCGGTCTGGCGGGCGCGCAGCTTTACGTCGACTGTCAGACCGACGACGCCCGCCTGGTGCTGGAGACGATCCTGGACGCCGAAGCCGCCGGCGCGTTGATCGCATCGCACCTGCCGGTGCGCCGTCTGATGCGCGATCGCACCGGTCACGCCCGGGGAGTGATCGCCTACGACGCCGACAGCGAGCGAGAGATCAGCATTCGCAGCCACGTGATCATCAACGCCACTGGACCTTTCTCCGACGCCTTCGACGTCGGCCGCCACAACTTGCGACCGACGCTGGGCGTACACCTGGTGTTCGACGGCGAGCGGCTGCCGCTGGGCGGGCGGGCAATGGTACTGCGCTCGCCGCGCGACAATCGTCTGTTCTTCGCCTTGCCGGCAGGCGCGCGCGCGGTGGTGGGGACGACCGACACCGACTGGGTTGGACGCGACGGTGCCGGCGCGCCGCCCCGCCTGGGCGATCCGATTCGCGCTCGGCGCGCCGACGTCGATTACCTGCTCGAGGCCGCGAACCACGCCTTCCCGGCGGCGGCGCTGACCGCCGACGACGTCATCTCGACGTACGCTGGTCTGCGTCCGCTGGTGGCCGTGCCGGCGCACACCCCGTCGTCAACCTCGCGTGAGCACGAGCTGCGGCGCGAAGCTGACGGCGTCATCTCGATCGTCGGCGGCAAGCTGACCACCATGCGCCTGATGGCCGAGGAGCTGGTCGATTGCGCTGTCGAAGCCCTGCGCGATCGCGGCTTTGAAGGCCCCGTCGATCCGTGCGTCACCGCCAGCAGGCCGTTACCGGGCGCCGGGCCGCCGGCGGCGCTCGAGGGCAGCGAGCTGGCGCCGGAGATCGCCGCGCACCTCAAAAAAACCTACGGCGCGCGCGCTGGCCGCGTGCTCAACGAAGCCGACGAAGCGCCGGCCCTGCGCGTGCGCATCGATCCCGAGCTGCCCTTCATCTGGGCCGAGGTGCTGCATGCCGCCCGCCACGAACGCGCCCGCGAGGTCGAGGACGTTCTGCGCAGGCGCATACCGATCTTCCGGCAGTCGCGCGACCAGGGCCTGGGCGCCGCCGCGCGCGTCGCCGAACTGATGGCGCCGATTGTCGGCTGGTCGGCCGCTCGCCAGGCAGACAGCGTAGCCGCCTACGCCGACGCGGTGGCGCTGACCCGGCGCTGGCAAACCGACTGACGGAAACAGCGGCGTCGGGCGCGAATCACAAGAGGGTGACGACGCCTTCGACGGCCCGCAGCCGGGCGAACAGATCCAGCACGTCGGCCGCCGACTGAACAAACACCCGCAAGCGGTGACTGATGTATTTTCCGCCCGACGAAGGAACCATCTCGTGCGCGTCGGCCAGCAGCGCCTCTGTCGGCGAACCCGCTGCTGCTTTCAAGATCGCCGCCGTGACGGTGTCGTTCCCCAGCGCGATCGCCGACAGAGTAAACTCGCCGGGGAAAACGTGGTTCGCCTCCAGAAGATCGATGGCCCGCTTCCGGGCAACGGCGTCATCATCGGGTAGGGTCAAGGACCAACGCTCCGGCGCAAGCGTGCCGTTTCGTCCGGTGCGAAATCTCCGACGCTACCGACGGTCCGCCCGGCAGCGGTTTGTCGGTCCGCAACACCTGCACCGGCAAGATCACCCGGATGGCTTCGGGGATCGGCTCGAAGAACCACTTTGAAATGACGTCGGACATGCACTGGTCGACGGGGCAATCGCGGTCGTAGGTCGAGCGGGCGATCCAGTTCGAGCGGATTTCACCGGATTTGTCCAAGGCCACCCCGACGCCAACGTAACCGGCGCGCTGGCACTGCAGCGGCATCTGATCAAAACAGGCGTGCAGCGAACGCGCTTGCAACTGCGCCTGCCAGCGCAACAGCTTTTCCACCTCCCACGGGGTGGCATTGGCCGGGATCGACGACCGCATGTCCGCTTCGGTCAGGGCGGCGCCGGTCGGGACGGCGCAAAAAAAGCTGATTAGGATCGCCAGCTCCATCGCCATCAACGTCGGACGCAGCAACCGCTTGAAGGAGATCGATTCGCGCGAGGCGACGGCCGTGGCGCGCTCGGCGACGGAAACGACAAAGCGCGTGCCGTCCAGGATCACCTCCGCGCGCGCGCCCGGCCCCAGCGGCACGTGCGTCGG